>JAQXLR010000172.1 GCA_029012225.1 Clostridiales bacterium | reverse complement strand
TTGTCATAAGCGCAGACAAACCGATAATCTTAGCCTGCTCTCTGATTGCAGTTTCCACAATCTCCTCTGCCGGAACATCTTTCCCAAGATCTATTACACGGTAGCCATAATTTTTTAGCATGAGCACAACAAGATTTTTCCCGATATCATGGATGTCCCCCTGCACCGTAGCTACCACCACGGTAGCCTTCTCCTCCGTCGCATCCTTCTCCAGCATCGGCTCTAAATATTCAATCGCAAGCTTCATCGCATTTGCCGAGGCAATCAGCTGAGGAAGAAAATATTTTTGCTTATCAAACAAATCTCCCACCTCGTTAATGGCAGGAATCAAATGCTCATTTAGAATATCATCCGGCTTTATGCCATCCGAAAGCTGCTTCTTTGTCTCTTCTACGATGATTGCCTTATTTCCCTTTAGCACTGCCTCATAAACTGCGCTTTTTTCTGCTCCTGCGGTATCCTTTGTGAGGGCAGAGGTATTTTCGGATGTGTCGCGCTTCTTCCCTGTCCCTGCAATCGGTACCCGAATCTGCTCCATCCCGGCATATTTTTCAGCCAAAGCATTCATGCGCTCTATGTAGCGGATGTCGCTTCCTTCCTTGTTCAGCAGCATATCTGATGCAAAGGCAGCATTCATCAAAAGCTCCTGCGATGGGTTTGCGATTGCCATCGTCAACCCGCTCGCAATCGCCATCGTCAAAAATGCCGTATTTACATACCCACGCTGCGGCAGTCCGAAGGAAATATTGGAAAGACCGCAGACTGTAGGCAATTCCAGTTCATCTCTGCAATAGGAAAATGTCTCAAAGCATTCCAGTGCAGCCTTTGGATTTGCACCGATTGTTGCGACGAGTCCATCCACGATGATGTCCTCCTTCGCCATACCAATGCGAACTGCCTCCTCTAAAATCGTGCGAATAATTCCGTGCTTTTCCTCCGACGTCTCCGGCAATCCTGCATCCGAGAGCGGAAGCAAAATAAACATAGCGCCATATTTTTTTGCAATCGGAAGAAGTTTTTCAAATTTTTCCATTTCCAACGAGATTGAGTTAATTAAGGCACGTCCGGGATAAATACGCAGCGCCTCCTCTATGATATCCACATGGCTGGAATCAATGCACAAGGGACAGTCTACTGTAGACGTCAGCTCATAAATTGCAGCCAGCATCATCTCCTTCTCATCAATTCCGTTCATTCCCATATTTACATCGAGAATATCGGCACCATTGTCTGCCTGTTCCATCGCCATATCACGCACCAGCGTAAGATTTCCTTCTCTAAGCTCTGCCTGAAGCGCCTTTTTTCCCGTCGGATTGATTCGCTCTCCAATCACGCTGAAATTACCGTCCAGCGTAATTTCTACGGACTTCCTCTCCGAGGTCAACATCCTTCTTCTCGTTGCAAGCGGCACACGCAGCTCCATCCCGGCAACCGCCCTGCTCAATGCTTGAATATGCTCCGGTGTAGTTCCGCAGCAGCCTCCAATGATGGCTGCCCCTGCAGCAACCAGCTCTTTTCCTACCTTGGCAAACTCCTCCGGTGTTGTCTTATATACGGTCATACCGTTCTCCAGCTCCGGAAGCCCGGCATTTGGCTTTACCAAAAGCGGTACCGTCGCATACGCAGCCATCTTTTGAATCGGCTCAATCATTGCCTCCGGTCCGGTTGAGCAGTTTAAGCCCACTGCATCTGCACCAAGACTCTGCAGCACCACAACCGCCGTTACAGGGTCTGTCCCATATAACGTCCTTCCGTCTTCGTTGTAGGTCATTGATACCATAATGGGCAAATCACAGGTTTCTTTGATTGCCAGAACTGCCGCCCGGCATTCCTGCAGGCTCATCATCGTCTCTACCACAAACAAATCGACTCCCGCCTCACACAGCACGCTTGCCTGCTCCTTATAAATATCCACCAGCTCCTCAAACTGCAAACTGCCCAAGGGATAGAGCTGCTCGCCTGTCATCGTCATATCTCCCGCCACAAGAGCCTTTCCTCCTGCCGCTTCTTTGGAGATTTCTACCAATCTTGTGTTGATGGATACAAGCTGCTCGCCCAGTCCATATTCCTCCAGCTTAATTCGGTTTGCCGTAAAGGTGGGTGCAAACAAGATGTTTGTCCCCGCCTCCACATATCTCTTTTGTAAATCAAGCATTACCTCCGGATTCTCGACAATCCACTGCTCCGGGCAAACACCTATCGGCATTCCCGCTTTCTGCAGGTTTGTTCCTGTCGCTCCATCTAAAAGAATTACCTCTTTTTTTACAAGCTCTCTCCATTCTGCTCTTGTCATTGTATTTTCTTCCTTTCTCATTGCCGATCCATGCTGCTTGTCATCGCACAATCACGCCTCCGCCCGCCACATAATTTCCGTCATAGAGGACGACTGCCTGTCCCGGCGTTACCGCCCGCACCGGCTCGATAAACTCACAGCAGATTTCATCTTCTCCCACACGTTTTACCGTGCACATCGCTCCTTCATCCGAGTACCGTATCTTTGCTTTCAAGTACACATCCTCCCTGATATCGGGGAGAGACATAAAATTCAGCCGGTTTGCATAAAGGCAGCTGCGAAACACATTCGCATTGTCTCCCAAGACCACCTCGTTTGTCTCGGGACGAATTTCTGTTACAAACATGGGCTTTCCCAAGGCCACTCCAAGTCCCTTTCGCTGTCCGATTGTATAATGGGTAATTCCCTTATGCTGTCCAAGTATCTCTCCGCTTATCGAAACAAAATTCCCCGGCGGAGGCGTCTTTTCTCCGCACTCTCGATCAATAAAGCCTGCATAGTCGTTATCCGGAATAAAACAGATTTCCTGGCTGTCTTTTTTATGTGCTACCGTAAGCCCGATTTTTTCCGCAATGGCGCGGATTTCCTCCTTTGTGTATGCGCCCACCGGCATTAGGGTATGAGCTAACTGCTCTTGTGTCAGATTATAGAGTGCATAGGTCTGATCCTTTTTGGCAGACACCGAATTGCATATTGCATATCTTCCGCTCGAAAGCTGCTTTACCTGTGCATAATGCCCTGTTGCAATGTAATCTGCTCCAATTGCAAGACTACGGTTTAGCAACGCTTCCCATTTTACATAGCGATTGCAGGCAATACACGGATTCGGAGTCCTCCCCCTTAGGTACTCTGCCATAAAGTAGTCCATGACCTGCTCTTTAAATTCTCTTTTAAAATTCATAACATAATAAGGAATCTCCAAACGGTCTGCCACTCTCCGTGCATCATCCACCGCACTTAATCCACAGCAGCCTCCGTTTTCCTCTTGTACAAACTCATCCTCATCCTGCCAGATCTGCATCGTCACACCGACTACATCATAGCCCTGCTCCTTTAACAGGTACGCCGCTACAGAGGAATCCACACCTCCCGACATCCCTACTACTACTTTCTTTCCTGTCATAAATTTCTCCCAAACCAAACTAGAACAAAGTGCGCATCCTCCGCGGATTGCTTTGCCACATAAGGAATTTAAAAAATTTCCTACATGGAAAAAATGATATGGAAAACTCGTCTTTTGAATTTTCCATATCATATCATCTCATGTCTGTTTCTATTTTGCAATGCTTTTTGTAAGCAAACCTTCCATCTGCCTGCCAGCCCATCCAAAGGGCTATACGGTTGAATAATACATCTCACCGTTTCTGTAATTGTAAGTATAAGCTCCATTCTTCCCATAGGTATTTGCCTTTGCTGCCTCGCTCTTTGCATAGGAGTCAAGTCTGGAAGCAAGCTTCTGAATATAAGGACCATAGGAGCCCTGCCCCTGAAACATGGACTTAATCTGATCGACATTCGCCTCGCTTAGCTTCTCCTTGTTGACAGACAAGGTATTATCTGCCCCTATCGTGATACCAAGCTTCGCAAGCTGGTTTTCCTTTACCTTAGAATAATTGACCATGTTCTTGGCAACTCTTAGAAGCCTTATCGTATTGGAATCTGCAGCAGTATCAATCATCGAATTATAGGTCTTCGCAAACTGATCAATCGCTTTGTAGATTCCCTCTCTATCATAATCCTCCGTTGTCACTCCGTTCGCATCTGTAGAAGAAACCTTACGAAAGACAGATTTTTCTCCGGTAGTCTGCAGCGCATCTGCCGCACTCTGAAACTGCGCTGCTGCATCCTCAATCCTCGCCAGTGTCTTTGTATCATCCTTGGAGGTAGCAGTATTGCTTGAAACCGCATTGTTCTTTCCAGTTTGATCCAAATTTCGGCTATAGTAAGCCTTCAGAAGCTTATAGTAGCTTCCGTTGCGTATGGTTTCGTAATCCGAATAATGAATCCCCAACAAAGTGGTTCCGGAAAACTGCGTTGACTTATTATTTTGTGTCTGATTCAAAGCGGAAAACATCATTCCGATAGAAGAAGAATCATATCCTGAAATCATTGCCATATTATCACTCCTTTGAAAAAATCAACATCCCTGTTTATTTTTTATATCGTCATTCTATCCTATTTTTTTAACTTTCACATCGGAAAACTTCCGATATTTTCAATCTGCCAATCAATGGGCTCTACATGATTCTCTTCCAAAAATGCGTTTGCCTGACTAAAATGCCTGCAGCCAAAAAAGCCCCTGTATGCTGAGAGCGGACTTGGGTGCGGTGCTTTTAAAATCAAGTGCTTTGGATTCTTTAGCATCGGAAGCTTACTCTGCGCCGGTCTTCCCCATAGCAGATACACAATGGGTCTATTCTGGGCATTGACTGCCTGTAAAATTGCATCTGTAAAAATCTCCCAGCCTTGCCCCCTATGCGAATTTGCCTGATGCGCCCTTACGGTTAAAACCGTGTTTAAAAGCAAGACGCCCTGCCTTGCCCATTTCTCCAGATATCCGTTGTCCGGAATATAGCAGCCCAAATCGTCAGCCAGCTCCTGATAGATATTCTGTAGGGAAGGCGGAATCTCTCTTTGGTTTGGCAAAACAGAAAAGGAAAGCCCATGTGCCTGATTTACATTGTGGTAAGGATCCTGCCCTAAAATGACTATCTTCACTTTATGCAGGGGAGTAAAATGCAACGCATTGAAAATATCCTCTGCCGGAGGATACACAACCGTATTGCGGTATTCTTCCTTTACAAACAAATAGAGTTGCCTGTAATACGGCTTTTTAAACTCTTCGGAAAGTGCATCGAGCCAGTCATTTGTAATCATTCCCACAAGCGCACCCTCCTTCCCAACTCTCATTCTCCTGTTCGCGTGTGCTTTGCGCTTTCTCTGCTGCGTCTTATGCTCGTATCGAGATACCGCATCCTGCCAGATACTCCTTTAGCGTTCCTATCTCAAGCTCCTTATAGTGAAAAAGCGACGCTGCAAGCACTGCATCTGCTCTGCCTATCGTAAGCGCCTCGTAAAAATGTTCTTTTGCTCCGGCTCCTCCCGAAGCAATGACCGGAATGGAAACATTTTCTGCAATCTCTCTCGTCAATTCCAAGTCATACCCTGCCTTTGTCCCATCACAGTCCATGCTTGTCAAAAGGATTTCTCCCGCACCGAGCCGGTCTGCTTGCATGGCCCACTCCACTGCGTCTATCCCCACATCAATTCTGCCGCCGTTTTTATAGACATTCCAGCCTGTTCCATCCGGGCGGCGTCTTGCATCAATCGCAACGACGACACACTGGCTGCCAAATTTATCTGCCGCCTCAGAAATCAATTCCGGTCTGACAATCGCCGCAGAGTTGACGGATATCTTGTCTGCCCCCTCGCGAAGCAATGCCTTAAAATCCTCTACTGTACGAATCCCACCACCCACAGTAAAAGGAATAAAGACCTTTTCTGCTACTTTGCGCACCATATTTACCACGGTCTCTCTGGCATCAGAGGTTGCCGTGATATCTAAAAATACAAGCTCATCTGCCCCTGCCTTATCATACGCTTCGGCAACTGCCACAGGATCCCCCGCATCTCGTAAATTCACAAAATTGATGCCCTTTACAACACGACCGTTTTTTACATCCAAGCACGGAATAATTCTTTTTGTAAGCATAGCTCCTCCCAGTATCTGTCTTATAGCTTTGCAAATCTCTTTAAGATGTCCAACCCTGCCGTGCTGCTTTTTTCGGGATGAAATTGACATGCAAAAACATTTCCCGCTTCTACGGAGGCATGAATATGCACACCATACTCCGTTGTCGCTGTCACAATTGTCTCATCATCCGCCTTTAAGTAATAAGAATGTACAAAATACACATAAGGCTTTTTTCTCGTTTCTCCTGTCTGAAAATCAGAAAACAGTCTGCTCTCTCTTGGAAACTCCAACAGGTTCCACCCAATGTGAGGGATCTTAAGCCCCTCCTCCTTGGGAAGTCTTAAAATATTTCCATCTAAAATACCTAACCCTTCTATCCCCTTGGACTCTTCACTTCCCGAAAAAAGAAGCTGTAGGCCAAGGCAAATTCCAAGAAGGGGTGTGTTCTTTCCCACAACCTCATAAATGACCTTGTCCAACTCATACTTTTTCAACTGCTGCATTGCCTGACCAAAGGCTCCCACTCCCGGCAACACTACTTTGTCTGCTTTTCTTATCTCGTCATGGCTGCCGGTAATGATGCATTCTTGACCCAATGCAGCAAATGCCTTTTGCACGCTCTTTAAATTACCGGCATCATAATCAATAATCGCTATCATATTTCCTCCATGGCAAGCGCATGCCTCTTTTAGCGTGCAGCTGTTTGAAAGCCCCCCTCGCTTAAAATCAGGTAAAGCTCTGCGGAATATGCCGTCCTGTCTTTGTATCCGTATAAATTCAGTGCTTGTTCTCCCGAAACTCCAAAGCCGCGCAGTGCTTCCTCCACTTGACCTCTAACCTTATCCAGCTCTCCGACACATCCGTAAACTTCTGCGTCTGCTCTGTATTTTTCACATCTTCCGAATGCCTGAATCAACGAATCCAGTGCCATATCGTAAAGCTCCGCTTTTACAAATGACTGATATGCATCATACTCTCCGGAGGTACTTGCCATAATCCAGCACTTTTCGTTTAACTCCAGCTCACTTTCTTTGATCTCCATACCGGAGATTGCCTGCATTGCAAGCTCATAGCGTCTGTAATCATAATTGCGCTTCGCCGTTGCAATGCTATTAGAATATCCCAAAAGATTTGTGCCAATCAAAACGAGTGCCAAAAACGAAGCCACTAGGGCAAAAACAAGAATAACAGGTTTTTTCGGAAGAGGCGGTGTACAATCCGGCTCCTTTGGAAGCTTTGGCTTTTTCTCCTTCTTTGCCTTTGCTGCCTTCTTTGCCTTTGCTGCCTTTGCTTTTTCCTCTTTCTGCTTCTTTTTCTTTTCTTCCTTCTCTCTTTTCTTCTTATCCTTGGCAGATTCCTTTGGCTTCTCCTCCACATCTTCTGTTACCGGTTGACTTTCCAGTCCCTGAAGGAAAAGATCCTGATCTGATATACCATCCGACTCGACTGCCATACTCTGCAGTTGCTCTGCCGGAATCTTCTTCTCTTGCTCTTGCGCTATCTCATCTTCCTCTTCTCCAAACAAAATGTTGGATAGCTTTCGGATAAAGCCGGTCTGCTTTTCTTCCCTCTCATCCTCAAACCCCAATAAATCCTCTCCATCTGACAGCGCCATATCATCTGTGAGTATCTGATTCTCTTCGTTTCCTTCTTCTAAAGAAGTCCCAAACGGACTATTTTCCATCTCCATCTCCCCCGCTTCCGTATCTTCTTGCGCTTCCGGCATCTCTACCGCATCAAAAAAGGAGTCTCTTTGGTCTATACCAATCTGCTCATCCATGCCCGCTTGCTCTGATAAAGCAATCGTCTCCTCTTTCTCCTTCTCCAGAGTATCATATTCCTCCTGAACGCTGCTTACAATATCATCAAGGTCATCCGGGAGCAGGTCTTCCTCCGCCGGATTCTCTGCATCCTCCGGTACGCTTTCACTCCCTGTCGACTCCTGCGTATCCTCCGACATCCCTTCGCTCTCTGCCAGCTCCTGCGTATCCTCCGGCATCCCTTCAGGCTCCGTCAACTCCTGCTTATCCTCCGGCATCCCTTCACCCTCTGCCAGTTCCTGCGTATCCTCCGGCATCCCTTCACTCTCTGCCAGTTCCTGATCAAAGCGCTCCAGAAAATTCTCATCCAGCTCGCCATCCATCAAATCCTTTTCATAATTTTCCAAAAAAATATCATCTATATTTTCCGGAACATCCGGGTCTATCGCGGATGCACCCTCTCCCACAGACAAAGGCCTCTCTCCGTTTGCCAAAGAAGTCTCAGAGGCATCTTCCGGCATCTCCCCGTTATTTTCCATCGAATATAACAATCTATCCAGATAATCTTCTGTTCCGCCCATTCCTTACCTCCATTGTCAGGTAACTTAATCGGGGGATGTGACATTCCATCGCATCCCCTTATGTCCTCTTACTCCGCACTTTTATCAATTAGATGGTCAATCGCATCCACCAAATTACCGATTTCCGGCTTGGTAAGCTGTGCATCCGCACCCAGGCGTTCTCCCTTAACTCTCATTTCTTCATTTACAAGAGAGGAGAAAATAACGACCGGAATATTTTTCATAACATCATCGGCCTTTACAAGCTTTGTCAAGCGATGTCCGTCCATAAGCGGCATCTCGATATCAGTAATAATGCAATGCACCTTATCGCGCACATTGCCCTCTCTCCTGTATTCCATCAACTTGTCCCATGCTTCCTGTCCGTTCATGGTAATCAAAAGATTCGTATAGCCTGCCTTTCTTAGGCAATCTGTAATCAATCTGCTCAAAAGCGGAGAGTCCTCGGCAATCAAAATAGGAGAGTTGCACCGCTCTCTCTCTTCCATTTTGTCAATATCCGATAACTTCAAGCCGGTTTCCGGACTAATATCCGTCACAATTTTTTCAAAATCCAGAATAATAATCAGCTTCTCTCCAAGCTTGATAATTCCTGTTGACGCACTGTTTTCCTCTGTGTTAATCGTGGAGTCGGGCTTAATAATCTCTTCCCATGATACACGATGGATTCCCATAACCTGATCTACGTGAAATGCAATGTTAAGCTTGTTAAAGTTCGTAATGATAAACAAGCCTTTCTCTGTATCGCTCTCCGGCATGCCGAGACATCTTTTTAGATTTACAACCGTAATCATTGTATCTCTCGGCATAAAAATCCCCTCAATACTGGGATGCGAATTGGGCACCGGTGTAATCGGCTGATAGGTCAAAATCTCCCTGATTTTCGCCACGTTGATTCCATAATGATTGTTACCCAAGGTAAACTCTAAAACCTCCAGCTCATTCGTTCCTGATTCCAAAAGAATATTCGTATCCATCCTGCTCTCTCCTCCCGTGTATATCCACTATGTGGCACTGCCCATTCGTTTTCTTCTATTATAGCATATTTCCAAAAGCAACTCTATTGATTTTGTGCAGACTGCAAAGTAATTTGATAGGAATTGCCTTCTAAGGTCACATTCAATTCTAATGAATCAACCGTCTTTATCGTATCCGGAACCTGAAACAGCAGAATCGTCTCTACCGTCTGTCCCGCTGAAACCGTTCCTTCCCAGACGGAAAAATCATCCGTCAGAACTGTCAGCTCAGAGACACTCGTCGTATTCCCATTGACCAACACCTTAAACTCCGGTCTGCGCTGCAAAACATTGAACTCTGCTGCCGCATCTGAAGTATTTGAAACATCAATTCCCACGATTAGATACAGCTTTCCTGCTTCCGGTGTCAACGCATAATAGCCGTTCTCAATATAACTATCTGCAATTCTTGTCCCGACATAGCTGATTTGTAGCTGTTCTGCACCAAATACTTCCTGCAATGTGGCTGTCTGCCCCTGCAAATTCTCTGCGCCGTCTGTCTGCCGGATATCGTCCGCAATGCCGCCGCTGCTTGCAGTTACATCCGGTATGTTCTCCTCTGCGTCAGATGCTTCCGACGCAACATCCGGTGCCATCTCTTCCTCTTCCTCTGTCTCCTCCGGAGCAATCATATCTTCCGGAAAGACATACGTCAGTCCCTTCTTCTGATAACGATTATATTTTGCCAAAACACTGGCAGAATAGTTTACAATGATGCTCCTTTCCTCCTCAGTCAGCTCATAAGGTGCTTCCGTGCAGCCTGCCAGCATCATCATTGCCGCTCCTGCTATCGCTATCATCCGTACTTTTGTCTTTCTCATAGGCTTCCTCACATACAATCTAAAATGATATTTTTATGGTAACATTTTCCTTTCTATATGGCAAGACGAAAAAAACAACCTTCTTATTTCATTTTAATGACTTCCCGTATCCAACTCAAACCAAAACTCCACGCCATCTGCTCTGTTTTTTGCTCCGCATGCCCTATGGTGGGAGTCCATAATCGCTTTTACGATTGACAGACCGATGCCGCTGCCCCCGTATTCACGCGTTCTCGCCTTATCCACCTTATAGAACTTGAACCATATCTTAGCAAGCTCCTCCTCCGGTATCTGCTCCCCCGTATTAAAGACACAGACTCGGACGATGTCTCCGCGCTGCACGTAATGGATGCGAATTTCTTTTCTTCCTGCCGCATGATGAATGGCATTGCTTAAATAGTTCGTGATAACCTCCTCCACCATAAATTCATCTGCCCATACATACAAAGGCTCTGAAACATCCTCTATCACTCGAATTCCCTTTTGCGCAAACAGAATCTCTGTGGAGTGAAGCACGCCATGAATCAGCTCCGTTAGGTCAAAGCGCTCCATCGTAACAGCCTCGTTCCCTTCCTCAAGCTGATTTAAGGTCAGAAGCTTTTTGACCATCCGATTCATCTTATCTGCCTCATCCATAATGACCTCACAGTAAAAGTCCCTGCTCTGCTCATCCTCATTGATGCATTCCTTTAAGCCTTCCGCATAGCCCTGAATAAGCGCCAATGGTGTTTTCAGCTCGTGGGAGACACTCGAGAGAAATTCTTTTCTCATATGGTCAATTTGCGTCTTTTTCTCAATGTCAATCTGCAGCTGATTATTTGCACTTTTCAGCTCTGAAATCGTCCTCTCCAGTATCTCTGAAAGTCCGTTCATATGCTCTCCAAGCTCGTCGATCTCGTTTCTTCTCTTTTGCTGTGGTATATATTTTGCTTCAAAGTGGAGCTCTGCCATTCGTTTTGAAAGATTCGTAAGCGTGAGCAACGGCGTCACAAAACGCTTTGATAAAAAGATCGCCACAACCGTACTGACCGCAATCGCAATAATCCCGATGTAAAATAAAAACTGTCCCGCCAGCGCGACACTCTCACGGATGCTGTCCAATGCCGAACGCATCAAAATCAGATTTCCGTTCGACAAGGTTCCGTACAATACCAGATACTCCGCCTCCAGCCGCTGATCCGTCCTCTTTTGCATGACATAGTTTTTCCCCTGAGAGAGCACGATTACCTCGTCATCTCCTCCTCGAAACAAAATCTCCGTAAATTCGGTCAGCATCTTTTTGGTATCGTTTACAGAGGCTCGCACAATGGTCATGTCGGAGCTGATAATCAAAACTGTAATATTCCCATTTGCACAAAGATTATCAAACGTAACATCAAATTCCTCGGTCTCCAGCGTCTTATTTTCGCTTGCCTTGTCAATGATGGAGAGCCCGTCCAGCAAAACTTGCTGCTTATGATTGATATAATATGGCTCCAAAAACACATCATTTAACAGCCAGCATAAAAAAACGGTTCCGGAAACCAAGCCAACGATAATCATAACCAGTTCTTTGGTCAACGACCCCTTTTTTAATTGAATTTTATGTCTTATTCTGCTCATTGTCAATACTGTTATTTTACCTCAAATTTATATCCCATACCCCAAATTGTCTTGATATACTCGCCCTTTTTTCCTATCTTGGCACGAAGCTTTTTTACATGTGTATCAATCGTTCTTGCATCTCCGAAATAATCATAATTCCATACCTGATTTAAGATTTTTTCTCTTGATAATGCAATTCCTGCATTTTCCATAAAAAAGGAAAGCAATTCAAATTCCTTGTAGCTTAACTCCACAGGTTCCCCATCTACCGTTACCATATGAGCCACCCGATTCATCACGATACCACCTATTTCAAGTGCCTCCTCTTCCTCACCCTTGCCACAGCGCCTTAAGATCGCACCCACTCTTGCCACCAGTATTTTGGGAGAAAAAGGTTTTGAAATATACTCGTCTGCTCCCATCTCAAATCCGGTCAGCTCATCACTCTCCTCTCCTTTTGCCGTAAGCATGATGATAGGCACTTTGGAAATTTCACGAATCTCCTTGCATACCTCCCATCCGTTACGCCTTGGCATCATAACGTCAAGAATAATCAGTGCAATCTCCTTTTCTCTATAAAAAAGATCAAGAGCCTCCTCGCCGTCCGCAGCCTCAAGCACTTCATACTGCTGCCGCACCAAAAAATCTCTGACCAGCTTTCGAATCCTGCTTTCGTCATCCACTACCAGAATTTTAATCCTCTCCACCTCTAAGCGCCTCCTCTTTTATCGCAACCGCCTTCTCGCGCTCGGAAAGCTCCTGCTCCCACAATGCATATTTGTCTATCAGCTTTGTCTCATAATTGAGAATCGTCACGTGATCCGATGTTCCCGAGATAAGAAACATTGCAACCACACAAACAGCCAATATTCCACAAAAAAATGCTGCCATATGATATTTTTGTTTATAATCCTTATTGATTTCTTTTGGCTTTCTTGGCTTCGCCTTCGCCTTTCCTCTTACTCTCTCCCGCACGCTTTCCTCTACCAGAGGATGCCGTACCCGAATCGGCAAAATCTGCTCCTTATCCACATAAATCGTTGTCAGATACTCCTGAAGTTCTTTCAAATAGGTGTGCCCCACGGAAGTCTCAAACAAATTCTCCAATACCATCTTATTATAAATCTTTAAAACTGCTTCCGGATCCTCCCTGTCAATTTTTTGGCGGACAAATTTTACCCCCTCTGCTTCCCTTTTCGCCTGATACGCCTCTTTGGCATTTTCAAATAGAAATCCGTTTATGATCATCTCTTTTTGCTGCTTTTCCATGTTTTACAATCCTCTTTTGTCTCAATCCAAGATTTGCCTACGCTGCTGTAACTTCCGCAAAAGCTTGTCTCATAACAAGCTTTTTGTTCCATTATAGTGTCTTTTCCAACGCTACGTCAAGCATCAACCTCTCCGTCCTTTTGGTATAATTCTGCCGTTTCTGCACATCCTATCTGTGAGGTGATGATATGGCGTCTTATATTGCCCCTGCACTTAGGGGAAAATTTGAAACATTGTCCGTAGATCTAAAAAATATGATTTTGGAACGGAATGTGCACCTTGAGAACATTCACGATCTTATCCATGTTCTTGAGGACATCGTAGAGGAGGCAGAAAGCTAATCTGCCTCCTTCTTTCTTTTCACGCTCATGCAGCAAGGCCTTTCCCGGATATCAAATAAATTGCCAAAATACAGGCTCTGCTGTCCATTTCTTTTCATATTTTGCAACCAAGCTCATACAAATGGATTATCGAATTGGTTTCTTTGCTTCCATATATTCCGAATGCCGCACACTTTGCGGCTGAAAGAGTTTATCCTTTTTTTATATTTTTTATATTTTTTTTCATTTAGCCTTGACTGACTTTGTCGGGAATTGTAAGATATTATCAGCTAAGGTCATCTTTTTCACAAACGATTACCTTAATACATAAATTTATTGAAATGGGAGGGATTATTTTGGACACATTAACTTTATCGCGTCTGCAATTTGGCGTAACTACCATTTACCACTTCCTCTTCGTCCCTTTGACAATCGGCTTGTCATTTCTGGTGGCGATTCTGGAAACAAGGTATGTAAAAACCGGTGATGAGCGTTACAAACAGATGACAAAATTCTGGGGAAAGCTCTTTTTAATCAACTTCGCTATGGGCGTGGTTACCGGTATCGTTCAGGAATTCCAGTTTGGAATGAACTGGTCAGGCTATTCCCGTTTTGTGGGTGATATTTTCGGAGCGCCTCTTGCAATCGAGGCTCTGGTCGCTTTCTTCATTGAATCCACATTCTTGGGTGTCTGGATTTTTGGCTGGGAAAAGCTCTCCAAAAAAGTTCATCTGGCTTCCATCTGGCTGGCTGCCATTGCCACCTCACTATCCGCCTTCTGGATTCTTCTTGCAAATTCCTTTATGCAAAATCCGGTCGGTTATACCTTAAACAACGGACGTGCCGAAATGACGGACTTTGGTGCTTTACTGACCAACCGCCATCTTTGGATGCAGTATCCTCATGTACTGACCTCCGCACTTACCACTGCAGGCTTTTTTATCGTGGGAATTTCGGCAATCAATCTTTTGCGCAAGACAAACAAAGGCTTTTTTGAAAAATCCTTCCGGTTCGGTGCCATTGCTGCCCTAATCGGCACAGCTCTTGTTATTTTGGTCGGTCACGAGCAGACCCGTTCCATTGCAAAAGAGCAGCCGATGAAACTCGCTGCAGCAGAGGCTCTTTGGGAGACTTCCGATCCGGCACCCTTTGCTATCGTAGCAAATATTGATCAGGAAAATCGTACCAACAAGGCAGAGCTGACTATCCCCAGCGGATTAAGCTTCCTGCTCTACTTTAGCACAACCGGAGAGGTACAAGGAATCAATAATCTTCAGGCTGAATTAGAGGCTACACACGGCCCGGGCGATTACATACCTCCTGTTGCAGTCATTTTCTATTCTTTCCGTGCCATGGTA
>JAQXLR010000171.1 GCA_029012225.1 Clostridiales bacterium | reverse complement strand
CTTTGGAAAATTTCGTGATAAGGGAACGCCGATTGACAACCTAAGCAACTATAACAGCAGTGAGGAGAAGCTTGTCTATCTGACAAGCCTCGCAGATATCAGCGGCAGCCGTTTGCTGTTTGGAACAAAGCTTTCTATGCTAAAGCAAGTGGAGGGAGCGGAATTTGATGTGGCAAAGAGGACGACAGCAGCGACAAAGCTCACGGAGGGAGATGAGGTTTTGCTTGTCACAAAGCTGACGGGAGATGAGACGCTTATCATGCAGTCTACGAAGGATTTCTTTTTGCGGATTCCGGTATCTTCCGTTCCCGAGAAGAAAAAGGGCGCAATTGGTGTGCGTGGCATGAAGTTTGGAGAGCAGGATACACTTGCGGCAATTTACCTGCTTGGAGACGGAGAGACAAGGAGCGTGGAAATCCGGGGAAAAGAGGTCGTCTTGAATCGGCTTCATACAGGAAATCGTGATACGAAAGGAACAAAAAAATAGCTTTGAAAAAAGAAGAGAGAAAAAACAGAGACAAAAAGCAGATGCGGGCGGTTTTATTTGACCTTGATGGGACGCTGGTTGATTCGGAGGAGGGAATTACCAAATGTGTGCAGTATGCGCTGCGAGATTGTGGGATAGAAGTGCCGAATCTGGAAAGCCTGCGCTGCTTTATCGGGCCTCCGCTGGAATATAGCTTTCGTCTCAGATATGGAATGACAGAGGAGGCTGCATGGAATGCAGTACAAAAATATAGAGAGCGTTATGATGTCAAGGGAATTTTGGAGTGTCACCTATATGATCATGTAGAGGAGGCGCTTTCTCGCATCAAGGAAAAGGGATATCTGCTTGCACTGGCATCCTCTAAGCCGGAGATTGCCTGTAGGCATATTTTGGAACGCTTTCACCTTACCTCGTATTTTGATGAAATCGTAGGCTCTACGCTTGATGGCAGCATCAGCACAAAGGAAGAGGTTTTGCTTGAGGTGTGCCGTAGAATGAGCCGGATAGACAAGGAGCAAATGTGCCTGATTGGAGATACGAAATACGATGCAATCGGTGCAGCAGCGCTTGGAATTCGCTGCATCGGCGTAAGCTACGGCTTTGGAACAAGAGAAGAATTGTTATCGCAAGGTGCAGAGATCGTATTGGATGATATCAGAGAAGTGGAGAGTTATCTTGAAGGCGACATGGAGCTATAAAATCTGGCAAATTGCATACCCGATCGGCATGTATTATGTAGTATCAAGCTTGGTATACTTTGTGCTGACCTTGTTTATGGGGAGCAGCAATGCCACCTATATGCAGCGTCAGCTGATTTGTGCAATGGCGACGATTCCGGTTGTATCTTCCTTTTATCGTGAGGATAGCCGGATACGAGAGACGGTATATGGAAAGAAGCAGCCGTTTTCTTTTCATCAGGTCAAAACAGCCGTGATTTGTCTTTTTGTAGGAGCAATGCTTGGCATGGCTGTCAACAACCTTTTGGCGATGACGCCTCTTATGCAGGTATCAGAGGGCTTCCGGGAGGCAAACGAGGCCTTTTTTGGTGGACGCATGCTGTATGAGCTGCTAGGCTCTTGTCTGGTTGTTCCGATTGTGGAGGAGCTTTTGTTTCGCGGCGTAGTCTATCGCCGCCTACAGGTTTTTTTTGGTGACAAGCGGGCGCTCGTATGGTCGGCCGTTCTTTTTGGATTGCTGCATTTTAATCTGGTGCAGTTTTTGTATGCCGGGATTCTCGGACTGCTTCTGGCCGTTCTTGTGCAAAAGAGCGGGGAGCTTTCTGCGGCGGTGCTTGCTCATATTGCGGCAAATACAGCGGCTGTTTTGCGCCAGGAAACGGGGTGGTTTGCTTTTTCGTATCAGCCGACGATAGAAGGCCTTGGGTTTACCACCCTTTTGCTGTTTGCGGGGCTTTCGGTATTGTGGATTGCATTCTTTCGCAAGAGCAGAAAAAGGGGCTGTAAAAAAACTCCCCTAACAGAAAAATCGCCCAGACCGTGAGGTCTGAGCGATTTTTTGGTATAATAAGTTATGCGACTAACCAACAATACCAATGGTAATTATACTACTCGTCAGCTGAAATTACCATTGGAAATAGAAAAATTAATTGATATTTCTGATCCGGTATACACTTTCTGTGAAGTTATGGATCACATCGACCTATCACGATATTTTGTAGAGAAGGGGTACAAAACAGGTCGTCCAAGATGTGATGAACAGAAGCTCCTCAAAGTGATACTCTTTGCTTTCATGGAAAATTGCATTTGTTCCTTGCGCGAAATTGAGAAATTCTGTAGGAACGATATCCGGTTTCTATACCTTCTGGATGGTATGAAAGCTCCTTCTTTTGCTACTTTCGGAAATATCATCCGTAATAAACTTACGGATTCGATTGAACGAATCTTCGAAGATATCAACAAATATATCTTCGAAAAAGAGCAGGTCGACTTAGGGCATGCCTATATCGATGGGACAAAGATCGAAGCAAATGCAAACCGCTATACCTGGATATGGAAAGAATCCTGTACAAAGAATCGGAGAAAGATTTTTGAAAAGATATCTCACCTTATCGATGCCATGAACCATGAAGTTTTAGGATATTTAGGTGTGAAACTTGAACAGAAGAACGAATAGTTCATAGTCTTGAAAACCCAAGGGAAGTCGCAGAGCTGGAACGACAGGTGGGGGCAGTTCAAGAGGAAAATAGAAGGCTTTCAAAACAATTATCTGAACAGAAAGAAAAAGTTAAAACAATGGAAAAGGAAATTGATAATTTACATCTTATGATAGGGGATGTCCTGTCTGCGTTTTATTCAAAAACTGTTTCCTTAACTAAAGGTTGGCTAAGAGACTGGGCAAAGAAAATCCCATATCTTGATAGAGAAATGTCAGGATATGAAAATCACAAATACTGGAAGCCAAGTGAAATGAAAGGACAGGTCAAACAGAAAGAGAAAAATGATTTTGACACAAGAGGGTAATACTGTTGTAAAGAAATAGGACTGGTTTTTTATTCCAGTCCTATCATTAATTGCAATTTCGTTGTATAATTGTCACGGGGTGATATTATGGCTATTATCAGAAATGCAATTCAATGCAAAATATGTGGAGACATTATTGAGTCTATTTCGGTACACGATTTCAAGACCTGTTCTTGTGGCTCCTG
>JAQXLR010000170.1 GCA_029012225.1 Clostridiales bacterium | reverse complement strand
CCACGGCCGCACGTTTTCAAACGGATTTTGTGTATAAAGCTCCAGTAAATAAAAAAACACTGCCGGAAGCACCAAGCCAAGCAAAATTTCTGTTCCGGGTATTTTTCTTTCCATCCTTCCCATGCAGTTCCTCTCTCTTTCTTTTTCCCTGTTTCAAATTTTTTTTTATTTTAGCACACCTACCTTTATTTTCCTATTTTGTTTGCAAAAAATTCACAAAATTTTGAATCCGAAAAATTTTCTTGCAATCTCTTGTTGCAATCTTTCCAAAGATATGATAGTATATACCTTGCTTGAGTAAAGCAGTCATCCATATGCCGGCGTGTCGGAATGGCAGACGAGGCAGACTCAAAATCTGTTGTGGGCAACCACGTATGGGTTCAAGTCCCATTGCCGGCAGTACAACCACACCGCAAATCCTTTCTTTGATTGGGTTTGCGGTGTTTTTATTGGACAGAAAAGAGATTTGTCTAACGATACGCATCGCCGATTTTACTACTTTTCCCGAATTCACAAAAAAAGATTGACAAAAGAGTCATTTCTTTCCAAAATAGTATTAAACTATAAGAGACGCATATTTTTTATGGGGAGGAAGCATGAATAAGAATATGAATATTGAAGAGTACATAAAAACACGGGTAGACTGTCAGATTGAATGGTATGAAAAAAAGGCCTGTGCCTGCCGGAAAAAATATATGACCAGCCAAACCGTCGAAATCATTCTGGCTGCATTGATTCCCTTACTCTCTGCTTATGCCGATGATTTTAAAATGATCGGATTCATCGTGGGCGTTTTCGGAGCTGCAATCGCTATCATCAAGGCCTTAAGCAAGCTTTATAAATGGCCGGAAAACTGGATTGGCTACCGTACCGCCTGCGATTTGCTCCGTTATCAGAAAATACTGTTTGAGACCCACTCTGCTCCCTATAACTACAAGCCAGAGAGCATTGAAAACATATTTGTGCATAATGTAGAGCAGATTATTTCCTCTGAGCACAACCAATGGAAATCTCTCAACCTAGACCAACAAAACAAAGAGGATGAAAAACAGGGGGAAGCCTAATGGCTTCCCCCTGCAAAACGACTTCTCCTTATTCTTCCCGGTTTCATGCTTATGGTCTGCACATTTTATCTGTCGTATCACTTTCCTTTTGTTCCCTTTTTTGTATGATACCATCGAAAAAGATACCGTCAGCATTTATACAACTCCCATCATTCCCAAGATCACAACTACCACAGTTGCCACACAAGGAATGACCACTGTAACCATACCAATGTCCGCATAAGATTTCTTGTGGTTCATTCCGGTTACTGCAAGCAGCGTGATGACTGCTCCACAGTGCGGCAGAGAGTCCAATCCACCCGACGCAATGGAGGCAATCCTGTGATAAGCTCCCGGATTAATATTCATGACGGAAGCCAGCTGCATATATTGCTCTCCCAACGCTTCCAGCGCAATTCCCATACCACCTGAAGAAGAACCCGTAGCACCCGCAAGCAGCGTTACAGACAGAGCAAGAGAAATGAGTGGACTTGCTTGAATGCCCAAGACCATATCGGTCAGCAAAGCAAAGCCGGGTACTGCCTTTACAACAGAGCCAAATCCCACTACTGCGGCGGTATTCATAATTGCAGAAACAGAGCCTCCCGCACCATCATTAATCGCCTTAAGAACCTCTTTTATTTTCCCGAAATTCAACAGGGCAGAGAGTGCGATTCCACAAAGCAAAGCAATGATAATGGAGAACGTAGACTTCATATCCGACGGAAAATCTACGAATAGCGGCAACAGATTCAGAACCAGAACCACTACAACAAGCGGCAAAAGTGCGACAATCGGATTCGGTTCTTCTTCCTTTGCCGCTTCCTTTAAATCCAGCGGCTCATCAAAGTGTTCCCCTGCGGCAACCATCTTTTTGGCACGATAGCTCAGCCATACGACTCCTCCTATCAACATAATTAACCCGCCTACAATACCAAGAATCGGACCCGACATGGCATTTGTCCCAAAATACCTGGTAGGAATAATATTATTTAACTGAGGATTTCCGGGAAAAGCCGTCATCGAAAATGTAAATGCTCCACAAGCAATACAGCCCGGTATCAACCTTCTTGGAAGATTTGCCTCTCGAAACAGAGAGACTGCGATCGGATAAATCGCAAAAACCACTACAAACAGCGATATTCCTCCGTAAACCAGAAGTCCACAGCTAATCACGACTGCCAAAATAGCGCGCTCCGCACCAATCAAGCCGGATAATTTTCTGGCAATCGAGTGTGCAGACCCGGTTACTTCCATAATTTTTCCAAACATCGCCCCCAACATAAACATCGGAAACCATGATAACACAAAGCTGACCAAACCACCCATATAAGTACTGGTATAAGCCGGCAGCAGCTCTAGGCTTCCAAAAATTGCCACCACCAATGCCGCTATGGGAGCAACCCACATCATCGACTGGCCTTTATATGCCAAAACAATCAAAATGGCAAGGCCTAATAGCATTCCAAATATACCTATCATACTCTATTCTCCCTTCAATCCCATAACGATATCTTCAAAAATATTTGCATCCATCTCCCGCAGATTTTTGGAGATAACCGGTTTAAATTCCATCTTATCCAGAATATGCTTCTGAAGATCGATTCCGGGGGCAATCTCAATCAACTCAAAGCCTTCCTGTGTCAACTCAAACACTGCACGCTCCGTAATATAGAGAACTCTCTGCCCTGTTTCTCTTGCATAGTCTCCACTGAAGGTTACCTGCTCTACCTCTGACACAAATTTACAAAACGGTCCATCTTCTATGATATTCAACTTGTTTTCTTTTACTTCGATCACGGACTTTCCGGCAGTGAACGTTCCGCAGAATACCACACGTTTTGTATTTTGAGAAATATTTACAAATCCTCCGCAGCCTACCATACGCCCATTGAATTTACTTACATTGATATTTCCTTTCTGATCTGCTTGCGCCAGCCCCAGATAGGTAATATCCAAACCGCCTCCATCGTAATAGTCAAATAAATTGGGCTGACCGATAAGCACTTCTACGTTTGCCGCTCCTCCTAAAAGATGCCCGCTTCCCGGAATTCCTCCGATTGCTCCGGCCTCAATCGTCATTGTCAGACGATCTGCGATTCCTTCTTCCAAAGCGATGGCCGCAACGCCTTCTGGAACTCCGATTCCGAGATTAATCGTGCTATCCAACGAGAGCTCCTTTGCACAGCGCTTTGCTATAATCTTTCTTGCATCCATTTTCATCGGAGGCAGACTGTCTACCGGTATCTTAACCTCCCCTGTATAAGCGGGATCATAGTCCAGTTGACAGGTCATCTTGTGATTCGATGCCTTGGCATGCACCAGGTAATCAACCATAATTCCGGGAATGTAAATTTCCTGCGGATGCAAGGTATTTGCCTGTGCTATTTCCTTTACCTGACCAATTACAATGCCGCCTGAATTTTTTGCCGCCTCTGCAATATGTAATGTTTCCAGCAATACTCCTTCTTTTGTTACCGTTATGTTTCCGAGCTCATCCCCTACCGTTCCTCGGATAATTCCTACATCTATCTTAATAGAGGGATAGAACAGAAAATCTTGTCCGTGCAGTTGGATTACTTCTACGAAGCTGTCTTCTTTTGCCGCTTCGTTCATCCTTCCTCCTTCAAGCCTCGGATCTGCAAAGGTTTTTAGCCCCACTCTGGTAATCACTCCCGGCTTATTTCCGGCAATGGCACGAAAAAGATGCGCAATGACTCCCTGTGGGAAATTATATGCCGCAATCTTATTTTCATTAATCATAGCACTGAGCTTTGGCGCCAGTCCTACATGTCCGGCGATTACCCGCTTTACCATACCTTCGTGAGCCAAATGATCCAGACCAAAGGTTCCCTCCTGTTTTCCTCCGTTTCCACAACCTGACGCAAATAAAAGGGTCAAATCTTTTGGATGCCCTTCCTCCAGATAACGTTCCTCCAGAGCACAAAATACTTCCTCTGCAAATCCATATCCGAAGGCAAATCCATTGATTCCAATGGTATCGCCATCCTTGATGTGCTTTACCGCATCTTTCGCACTGATTTGTTTCTTCATAGCTTCCCCTCCTTATTCTCTAGGGGGGATTACCGTAGCCTCCCCATCAATCACAATTTCTCCGTTTTGGTTTTTACAGATCGTCTTTAGCGTAGCAATATCAAACTTTTCTTTTGGAGTAATTTCGGCAACCTCCAGCTCCACTCTTAGCGTATCTCCAATCTTTACCGGTTTTTTAAATCTCAAATTTTGTCCAAGATAGGTTGTGCCCACTCCGGGCAGTCCCATACCGATTGCAGCAGAAATCACTCCTGCACCAATCATTCCATGGGCAATCCTTCCTTTAAACATTGTTTTGCTTGCATATTCGTCGTCTAAATGGAGAGGATTTTTGTCTCCGCTGACCTCTGCAAAGGAAAAAACATCTTCGTTGCTAACCTGTTTCGTAAATACATAGGTGTCCCCCACCTTAATATTCAATTTCCCCATTTTGTTCCTCCTTTTCCTTGACCGCAAAGATACCAGCTCTTTGCCTGTGAATGTTCATAAGCAAAACCGTGCACTGTTTTGATATTTTTATTGTATAGGATATATTTGCATATATAAAATGTATTTTTCTCATATATTTTATGAATATTATCCATAAATTTACACTATGAAAAATATTCATTTATGCAATTCTAATATATCATATCCCTTGTTCTCTTTCTTTTTTACGCAAAATATGCTAAAATATACAAAATGCTTGTACTTCCAATATAAGTGCATATGTTACCGTAAATGCATTACAAAGAAAGGTTTCTCTATGAATTTAAAACAGTTATCATGGTTTGTAGAATTGGTAAAAAGCAGCAATTTTTCAAAAACAGCCAAAAAGCTTTATATTGACCAATCTACCCTAAGCAAAGGGATTAAAGCATTGGAAACAGGAATGGGGGTTCCCCTGATTGACCGAACGGCAAATAGCTTTCGTCTTACCCCACAGGGCGAGACCCTATATCGTCTGGGAGAAGGCATCTTAAAAAATATTGAAGACCAATTAGAATATTTACAAGATTGTGTGAATACGGAGCAGGGAGGGAAAGTACGGGTTGGAATCCCACCGGTAATCGATACGGCCTATTTTGCCGATATTCTTCCGAAGTTTGAACGAGAATATCCGAATATTGAATTAGAGGTGCTGGAAATCGGTGCAAATATTGTCCGAAACAAAGTGGATTCAGGAGAGATTGACGTAGGGGTGGTAATCCTTCCCATTCTTTCTGATTCTTTTGATGTCATTCCCATTTTTAAGAATGACAATGTACTCGTGGTAAGCAAAAACCATCCCTTTGCCAAAAAAGAGTCCGTAGCATTTCATGAATTGAAGAATGAACCGATGCTGTCTCTGGACAGCTCTTATATGCTATACAATCGTACCATTTCTCTCTGTGGTGAGGCAGGCTTTGAGCCTACCTTTAAACTGTTAAGTTCTCAATGGGATATGCTTGCCAGACTATGTGAACTAAACTATGGCGTGGCAATTTTGCCAAGACCGATTATGTCGTACTTTCATTCTGACAATATCAAATGTCTGTCATTGAGAAATCCGGAGTTCCCATGGAATATTGCAATGATTGTCCGAAAAGACAAATACCTGACAAACCCCATTCGAAAATTTCAAGAATTTGTAAAGCAATGCGGAAACATAAAGGAGTAACGTTATCCCTCCATGGGATAACTACCCCAGACGCAATGATAAGCCCGCAAAAATCGTATCCGGCTTTAGCCTTAAAACCGAGTACATTTCACCCGACATGCAAAAGCCGCAGTCGTCACAGACATCCAACAGCTTTCCCGGACATTGCGGCAGCTTTGTTCCGTCTATCAAAATATAATTGGCTACCCAGCAGTCCTTCGGAAAGCCACGCCGCTTCATTACCTTTAGCCCGGAAATGGTATTCATAATCGGATAACCGGCCTTTTTATAGCGGATAATCTCATCAATCACAGCGCACCGCTCCTGCCATGTCATAGTCAGCTCCTCCGTTTCGGGAAACGGTGTATGGAAGTTAAATGCGATGGATTGAATGGCCGGATTCTTTTTTGCATATCGGATCAGCTTTGGAACCGATTCCCGATTCAGCCGGTTGACTGCCATGGCAATGCTCAGGCTGGGGTGGTTGCTCTCCTTGATGTTCCGATGCAGCTTCGCAAAGGTACCCTCTCCACGAACCTTATCGTGATATTTTCCATATCCATCCACACTGACCCAGACGGAATCTGCCAGAGTCCCTCTGATTGGCTTTTGCCCGTTTGTTGTTAATGTACAGGAGAAAAATCCGATTTTTTTTGCCAGCCGATAAAGATCATTTAAAGTTTTGTCCCCATCACGCCACAGCGTCGGCTCTCCGCCCTCAAAATCAATAAAGCGTGACCCCTGCTTGTAAGAATAGAGCAATTCTCGCTTTATCTGCTCATAGGATTTCATCTTTGAGCAGCCATGCCCCGCCGGTGTACAGTGCTTGCACCTTAAGTTGCAATAATCTGTTATGAATAAAACAGTCTGTAGGGGTTGCTTTTTATTCAGAATCCTGCTTTTCAAAAACCACAGTGGCATATACGCTAACTTTTCCAACATATCTTTGTCTCATCCTTTCCGACTCCGTAAAGTCACATCCCTCTCTCATTAGTGTAACAAAAGGTGCACTGCCACGGCAAGAGGATATGCGATGGCAATCCCCATTGCAACGCTGACAAGTGGCAGTGTTGCCGAAATTTTCGTCTCCTGTGAGCGCTCATTTTGAAAGATCTGCGCATAGCTCTTTCGTACCAGAATCAGCATTCCCAAAATAAGAATCAATCCGTAGGAGTACCAGGTAATTACGACATGCAAAAGCTGAAGAATCCAGATGACACTGAGAACCTTGGCTAATTTCTGAGACTTCTTTTGTCCCAGCAGAATCGGAAGTGTCCTTCTCCCCGCCAAGCGATCCCGCTCCATATCGCAGGTATTATTCAAAAGCATGAACTGAGAGACAATCAGCATCATCGGTATCGTTTTATAGAGCACCATCCAATCTATCCCACCCGTTAAGGCCGCATATACACCGAGCGGAATCAGTCCTCCCATCGTAAAGCCTGCAAGAGGCTCTCCGATCGGCAGATATGACGTCGCAAGCTTTGTGCCGGAATACGTCATGGCGATTATCCCACCGGCAATTCCGATGATGGCAGGCAGTATGCCTGTCCTCGCAATTACATAAATGCCCATGATTCCGGCCAGAGCAAAAAGACCTGCACCAATCCATAGCGCCGGCTTCGGATTTTCCACCCGGTGGTAGGCAAACGGTGCATCCCCCTCATACGCAATATTTTCCTTGGTATCGTTTCCGCTGATATAGTCAAAATAATCATTCAAAATATTGACTGCCGCATTCATCAGGGTGGGGATAAGCAATAAGCTTATGGTCAACAGGGGCGGGATCCTGCCCACCTTCTCTATCGCCAACAAAACGCCAAGCAGAGCCGGCGCAGTAGCAGAAAGCAATACGGCCGGTAAGGTCATTGCATCGATTGCAATTCCTACCGTAATTTTTTTTGCAGGCGGCTTTGCCTGTATCTTTCCATCTAAATTTGTCATAATTTTGCTTCGCAGCGCTCCTCTCATTTCCTTTCTTTTTATATATCACAATATGAGGTGTTACACAACCATAAAACAGCTTGCGATTTTGCATTTTGCATTTTGCATATCCCTTGTGCAAAAACAGCTTGTTCTTTTGGCTGTTTTTTTCATCTTTTCCAAACTTTTTGAATACAATATCTGTAGCAGCATATGAAAAATGGAGGAAAATGAAAAATGATACTATTCGTTGTTTGTGTGTGCGCACTGTTTCTAACCATAGGGTATCATACATATGGGAAATTTCTCGCCCAAAAGGTCTTTGACCTCAACGATGACAACCCGATTCCTTCTGAGGAGATGAACGATGGTGTGGACTATGTCCCTGCAAAGAAAAACATGCTTATGGGACAACAATTTTCTGCGATCGCTGCAGCAGGACCGGTAAACGGACCGATTTTAGCAGCCGTCATGTTTGGCTGGGTTCCTGCCTTAATCTGGATTATCCTCGGCTCGATTTTTATCGGCGGCGTCCATGACATGGGCAGCCTGATTGCATCGGTACGGCACAAGGCAAAATCCATTTCCGAGGTAGTCAGAGAGCATGTCTCCTCTCGTGCATGGGTGCTGTTTATGCTTTTTATCTGGATTACACTGGTCTATGTAATTGTTGCCTTTACCGATACGACCGCATCCTCCTTTGTGGGAACGGTAACGCTGGAAAACGGCGATAAGGTTGCCGGAGCCGCAATTGCAAGCTCCTCTCTTATGTACCTCATTCTCCCCATCATCATGGGGCTTTTGCTAAAATTTACAAAGCTAAAGGAGGGAGTGGCAGTCGCCCTCTTCCTGCCTCTTGTCGGTGTTGCAATCTGGGCGGGCAAATACCTTCCTATCTCTCTGCCGATTGCCGACCTTGTTCTGGAGCGTAAGGTTTGGGGGGTACTCATCTTGGTTTACTGCCTGATTGCCGCAATGACTCCTGTCTGGCTGCTTCTTCAGCCAAGAGGTGCGCTTGGGGGCTATTTCCTCTATGTAGCGCTCGTTGTCGCAGCAATCGGTGTTGCCTTTGGTGGGTATGAAATCAGCTATCCCGCATTTATGCCGATTGCTGCGGATGCGAGTTTACAAAGCCATACGTTTCCGATTCTCTTTATCACGATTGCCTGTGGAGCCTGCTCCGGCTTCCATGCACTGGTATGCTCCGGTACCACCAGCAAGCAGCTTGCAAAGGAAACAGATGCAAAGCCCGTTGGCTATGGAGCTATGCTCCTAGAGGCTATGGTAGCCGTCATCTCGGTTGTCTGCGTTATGATTTTAGGGCAGGACTCCCAGATGCTCGCACAGTCCCCCAACTTCATCTATGCCTCCGGAATCGGGAGCTTTATGGAATTAATCGGCATTCCTGCCGTATTCGGTGTCAGCTTCGGTTTGATGGCATTCACTACGTTTGTCTATGACACGCTTGATGTCTGCACGCGTCTCGGACGCTACATCATTGAAGAACTGACGGGCTGGAAGGATAAAAAAGGAAGCATCATCGGCACTGCCTTGACCGCAGGTGTCCCTCTCTTTTTCATCTTTCAGACGATGACCGATGCCGACGGCAATGCAGTCCCGGCATGGAAAACCTTCTGGAATACTTTTGGCGCCTCCAATCAGCTCCTTTCCGCACTGGCTTTGATTGGAATCAGCATCTGGCTGTATCATACAAAGAAGGCCTCTAAGGTATATCTGGTACCTCTGCTTCCGGCAGTCTTTATGTTTGTGATGTCCAACTGGGCACTCCTTATCAGCATCTACGAAGGATGGATATTAAAGCAGGGGCATCCGGCCATCCCCGTAATCTCTCTCGTTTTGTTCATCTTGTCTGTTCTTGTTGCAGTGGAGACCATCTCCTCTGTTGCAAAAAAGAAAGCAGCGTAAAAAAGAGGGGTAATCCCCTCTTTTTTACTTGCGGTTATTACGCAAAATTCGAATAATTCTCGCCTCGCAGACAATGACCGCAAGAAGAATCAACACTGCTACCACAAGATGATATCCCTTTTCTATTTCATATCCCAATGCATCACAGATGCTTGCAAACAGAATGCCTCCGGTAAAAATCAGCTTTACAAGGCGCACCATCCACACCGTATAGCTTCGAATTTTTCCGCTGCAGATTTCCTTGGGGAGCCCGTTTACCCGCTCCGGGTAGAAAGAGAGCACCGATAAGCCCATATAAATCAGGGCAAGTGCGATTAGGTTCATCAGCACTTTTCCAATCCTGACATCATATGTCATGGCAAAATAAATTTGAATACCGATATAAACACCAAACATGACCGCCCCAAGCGCCTCTGATAAGACTGCCGACGCAGACGTCTCAATTTTTTTCATACTCTCTCCTCACATCCTTTCTCTCCTTGCAAAGCGGCACACTCCATTCCTCTATCAAACGCTCCTTACTCCATGCAGCGTTGGCGGGGCTGGTGGAGGGGAGCTTGTACACCTTGGGCATTGTCTCGTATCTGCAGTATTTTAAAAATAAGCGGTACGCCTTATCCCCATTGATGCAAATGGAAGAAATCGGAGCCGCCCTTACAATCCTCTCAATCTCATTGGGCACAACATTTTTAATAGAACTGTCGGCAGAGCCCGCAATCTCGCAGGATGCAATCACATCCCATACTGCAAGATGATTCCGAAGCAGAAAGTCTTTTTTCTCCTCTATCGTTTCGGGCACGCTCTCTCCAAATACCGCAGCAATTACGCCCCAAAAACGATTTCTCGGATGCCCATAGTAAAAATTCGTTTCTCTGGACTTTACCGACGGAAAGGAGCCAAGAATCAAAATCTCTGATGTGTTGTCATAAATCGGCGCAAGCGTATGAACCGCATGTAAAAATTCCATGTCTATTTTCCTCCGGATATGATTAGCATACTATATTTTTTTGGCAGAAGGAAGTTCTTTTTCTTGAAAATAAAGGAACCTGTGCTATAATTAAGAAATATTTATAAGAGAGGAGAAACGACAGATGAATCCATTATTGATTCCCGAGAACTATCATTCCGATTTAAATCTGTATGATACGCAGATTGCAATTAAAACAGTAAAGGACTTTTTTCAGAATCAGCTGGCGCAGCGCTTAAATTTATACCGCGTATCTGCACCGCTTTTTGTAGACCCCCTTTCCGGGCTAAATGACAACCTAAGTGGTGTGGAGCGTCCGGTTCGCTTTGATATCAAGGAACAAAACGGAAGGGAGGCAGAAGTCGTACAGTCTCTTGCCAAGTGGAAGCGCTATGCACTAAAAAAATACGGCTTTTCCTCCGGAGAAGGACTCTATACCGATATGAATGCCATCCGCCGCGATGAGGAGACAGATAACATCCACTCCATCTTCGTCGATCAGTGGGATTGGGAGAAAATTATTCAGAAGGAAGACCGCAATCTCGATACCTTAAAAGAGGTGGTTGGTCTTGTATACAAATGTCTTCGGAAAACCGAAAAATATATGGCAATCCAGTATGACTACATAGAGGAGACTCTGCCTCATGACATCTTTTTTATTACGACATCAGAGCTTGCCAACATGTTTCCCAACTGCACGCCAAAGGAGCGGGAATACCGTATCGCAAAGGAGAAGGGTTCGGTCTGCATCATGCAAATCGGCGATACCCTTGCAAACGGAGAGCCGCACGATAGCCGCTCACCGGACTATGACGACTGGACTCTAAATGCCGACATCGTTGTCTACTACTCCGTGTTGGACATTGCCCTAGAGATTTCCTCTATGGGCATCCGCGTTGACAAGGATGCACTCCTCTCACAGCTCAAAAAAGCAGGCTGTGAGGAGCGCGCCACACTGCCTTATCAGCAGTCCATCCTAAACGGCGAGCTTCCGTTTACCATCGGGGGCGGAATCGGACAGTCCCGTATCTGTATGTTTTTCCTCAGAAAAGCGCACATTGGAGAGGTACAAGCTTCCCTGTGGCCGGAAGAAACGCAAAAAGAATGTGAA
>JAQXLR010000169.1 GCA_029012225.1 Clostridiales bacterium | reverse complement strand
CCAGTACTCTTGTCTCCATCACCTTCTATACCTTTGGTCTTCCTTATGGCAGGAGAAAACAAGGCAAGTCCGATTCTCTGCAGAATGCCTATGTACGCAATCTTCTTGGTATGGCAGTTCCCCTGACCGCCAACCGCATCGTTTTGAATTTGTTTGCAAGCGTAGAAAATATCATGATTCCCAATCGTCTGTGCGCCTTTGGATATACGACCTCTGAGGCTTTAAGCGTCTATGGAATTTTAACCGGAATGTCCATGTCTGTGGTCATGTTTCCCTCCGTCATCACAAACTCCGTCTCGGTTCTTTTACTTCCGACTATCTCCGAGGCGCAGGCAATCGGCGATACCGGTCTCATCCGACGTACCATAACACGAACAATAAGAATCTGCCTTCTTCTTGGCTTTACCTGTACGACGGGCTTTTTCTTTTCCGGTAAATTGCTTGGAAACCTTCTGTTTGAAAACGCACTCTCCGGCACCTTTATCGCCACATTGGGCTGGATTTGCCCTTTTTTGTATTTGAGCTCTACCTTAACCAGTGTTTTGCATGGGCTGGGCTATCCCGGTATGACCTTCTTTCTCAATCTCCTCGCCTGCGCCATTCGAATCCTTTTTGTACTCCTCGCCATTCCGGTGTATGGAATCAAGAGTTATCTGATTGGTATGCTGGTAAGCCAGATTGCAGTGGCAGTCTGTGCTTTTTGGATTTTGCAGAAAAAGTTATAACGATTCAAAAAGGCGGCGGGTCTTTCCCGTCGCCTTTTCTTCTTCTTTTCACAACTCATCTTGCTGCAATTTATTTTGCTGCAGCCCATTTTACTGCGGCCTCCTCTTAGCAATATGTCTTGATTGCAGCATCAATGATTGAACGCATCAACCATTGGACACATCAATCATTGCCGCGTCAATCATTGCCGCACATTTTTTTACCTGCTCCATATCCGAAGCAATGAGATTGGAAAGCGGCTTACGAACGCCTCCAAGCTTTAGATTCTCACGAATCCGTAAAACTTCCTTCATCACTGCATACAGATTGCCATGGCACGCACACAGCTCACCGATAATCGCACAAGCGGTATGCTGAAGCTTTTTTGCTTCCTCAAACTTATTCTGCTTTGCGAGCTCAAAAATCTTTAAATAAAGCTCCGGCATTACGCCATAGGTTCCCCCGATTCCACCGTCTGCTCCGATTGCAAGGCCTGAAATGAGCTGCTCGTCGGGTCCGTTGAATACGACAAAGTCCTCTCCGCCTCCCATCTTAAACATCTCAATATCCTGTGTCGGCATGGAACTGTTTTTCACACCGATTACTCTCTTATTTTTCAGCATCTCCTCAAACAGGGGCATTGTAAGTGCAACGCCGGCCAGCTGCGGAATATTATAGATGATAAAATCTGTATTGGGAGCGGCTGCGGAGATATCATTCCAATACTCTGCAATGGCATGAGGCGGGAGCTTAAAATAAATAGGCGGAATGGATGCAATGGCATCCACGCCAAGACTCTCTGCATGCGCAGCAAGCTCCATGCTATCGGCAGTATTGTTGCATGCAACATGTGCAATCACGGTCAATTTCCCCTGTGCCGCCTTCATCACATGCTCCAGAACGAGCTTACGCTCCGCTACGCTATGATAAATGCACTCACCGGAGGAACCACCGACATAAACACCTTTTACACCCTTTTCTACCAGATGTCGTGTCAGCTCCTCCACTCCCTCTGGGCTGATTGCCCCATTCTCATCATAGCATGCGTAAAATGCGGGAATGATTCCCTGATACTTTGTAATGTCTCTCATCTAACCCATCCTCTCTTTCTATCATCTTTTTTCTTTTCCTACCAGCTGCTCTGCCATCCATGCGGCTCCAAGTAAACCTGCCTGATTTCCGAGTCCTGCCTGATGCAGACGCACGTTGCGAAATCCGGGAGAAACTCTCTCCTTTACTCTTTTTTGCACCTCCTCTGACACATATTCCTGCGCAAGCACCCCTCCGCCAAGAACGATATCAGCAGGATTAAAAATATGAATTAAGCTCATCAGCCCATACACGAGCTCATCAATCCATGCATCAATGACAGCCTTCACTTCCACCCTTTCTGCCGCAGCAAAAATTGCTCTTCCGTCCGCAAGGGTCGCATCCACCTTCTTTGCCATTTTTACAAGCGCCGTTGTCGATGCATACTTTTCATAGCAACCGCTAAAATCCTCGCCCACTCTGATCTCCTCCGGGTGCACGACAATTCCCCCAAAGCTGCCTCCCGAAAAGGTGCTGCCTGCATATACGCTGCCTCCGATGACAATCGCCCCTCCGACTCCTGTCCCATAAGTCAGACACAGAAAATCGGACAGACCCTTTGCCACACCAAAATGAAGCTCACCCAAAGCAGCCGCATTCACATCATTCTCTACAGATACCGGTACCCGGAACTCCTCTTGCAGGAGTTTTCTGACCTGCATTCCGGTATACCCCGGAATGTTCTCATTTGCATAATAAATGCTGCCCGCATCGGTGTCTACCTGTCCCGCCGTGCTGATTCCGATGGCATCGATCGCATCGTTCCCTGCCATCGTATGTATGATTTCCTTGATATGCTCCATCAGATAGGCACCGCCGCACTTTGCATTTGTATCCCACTCTCTTTGCCCAAGCACCTTTGTGCCATCCCATATTCCGGACTTGATGGAGGTTCCTCCAATGTCCAATGCTGCAATCCTCAATTTGCACACCCTCTCATCTTATTCCAATACCTCTGCAAACGACTTTGTGATTAACTGCGGTCTGGTAATAATCGAGCCTACCACTACGCTGTAACAGCCAAGCTCAATGACCCTCTTTACCTTTTCCGGTGTGTTGATATTTCCCTCCGCAATAACCGGATGCTTCGCCTTTGCAAGAATCTGACGGATAATCTCGAAATCATTGCTCTCGATTTTTAAGCTTGCGCTCTGCTCCGTATAACCTACCATAGTCGTTCCTATAAAATCAAAGCCAAGCGCATCCGCATGCAGCGCTTCCTCTACGGTAGAGCAATCTGCCATCAAAAGCTGATCGGGATAGCGCTCCTTTATCTGTGCAAAAAATGCATCTAGGGTTACTCCGCCGGGACGTAAGGCTCCTGTCGCATCCACCGCAATAATCTCCGGCTTAACCTCCATCAGCTCCTCTATCTCTTTCATCGTTGGAGTAATGTATACCTTGCTGTCCTCATAATCACGCTTTACAATCCCGATAATCGGAAGATCTACCTCCGACTGAATCTGCGCAATATCCTCCTTTGTGTTCGCTCGAATCCCTCTTGCACCGCCCTCTTTTGCGGCAACTGCCATTCTTCCCATAATATAAGAAGAATGCAGAGGCTCATGCGGCAG
>JAQXLR010000168.1 GCA_029012225.1 Clostridiales bacterium | reverse complement strand
GGAACCTCTGAGCATTCGATGATTGGTAAGTTCATTGATACTATTATTCCGGAGGAGGAGCTTCCTAAGACTCTTACCAGCTACTCCCCGTGCTTCCGTAAGGAAAAGGGAGCGCACGGAATTGAGGAGCGCGGCGTATATCGTATCCACCAGTTTGAGAAGCAGGAGATGATTGTCGTATGTAAGCCGGATGAGTCCATGTATTGGTACGAGAAGCTTTGGCAGAATACGGTCGATTTGTTCCGTAGCCTCGATGTACCGGTGCGTACCCTGGAATGCTGTTCGGGAGATTTGGCAGATTTGAAGGTGAAATCCTGCGATGTGGAGGCTTGGTCGCCCAGACAAAAGAAATATTTTGAGGTGGGAAGCTGCTCCAATCTTTCAGATGCACAGGCGAGACGGTTAAAAATCCGCATCAAGGATAAGGACGGCAACAAATATTTTGCGCATACCCTAAACAACACGGTGGTTGCCCCGCCCAGAATGCTGATTGCTTTTTTAGAGAACAATCGAAATGAGGATGGAAGCATCCGTATTCCTGTGGCACTTCGCCCGTATATGGGAAACAAAGAGAGACTCATTCCGAAGAAATAGACAATCAAAAGCGTGAAGGAATACAAAAGAGAAAAAGGAGAGATGCAAATGATGCTTTATGCTGTGATCGGAATTCCTGTTGCACTGGTGGTTGGTTATATTCTGGCATATAATCGTTTGAGGCGGTTAAGAATTAAGGTAGAAGAAGGGAGTGCAGGAATCGATGTGGCACTCGAAAAGCGCTTTGATTTGCTGACAGAGCAGATAGAGGCAGTAAAAAAATATTTAAGCCATGAGTATAAGGTAATGATGGATGTCACTGCAATGCGTACCAATACAGAGCAGGAGGAGAAGAGAAGGCAGCAGCAGGAGGAGCTCACAGAGGAAGCCATAAAGACGATTGATGAGCAGATTGCCAAGCAGACAAAAACGATGGAGAAGGTAAAGGGGCAGCTCAGAAATCAGGTAAGGGCAAGCAAAAATGCCAATATCAATCAGAAAATCAATGTGCTTGCAAGCGCACACCGCGATCTTGCCGGTGTGGGAGCGGGTATGGATGCGCTCGCTGAGCAATATCCGGTTCTCAATTCATGGGTGTCTATGGACTATTTCCAGAGGACAATATGGGACTCGGAGGAGCATCTGCAGGCTGCGCGAAGACTATACAATTCCAATGTTTCTCTATATAATCAGACGCTCGTCTCGATTCCGTGGTCGATTGTGGCAAGTATCTGTCATATGGAAAAGGCAGAATTTTACGAGATAGAGGAAAAGAAACGGAATTTTTCCGTGAGCTTTGATTAAAGGAGGATGCCCATGCGAGAGACAATCAGCGATTTGGAGTTGGAGAATCGGAGAAAAAAAGCAAAGGGTCGGGTTGTGGTTGCCGTTGTCCTGACCGTGCTGGTGGTGGTTGCGGCACTCATCCTTTTTGTCCCTATCATAATGAGCGATTCGGATTATACGCTTTATGAAAAAATAGGAGGGCTTATTATTGGAACGCCAGCAGTGGCAATCGGTGCCTTCTATCTGTTTTTTACCATTTTTGTTAACCGAGCCTACCGACACTTCAATGACGCCTACAAGAATAAATATGTACTGCCGTTGATCGAAGAATCCGGGATGTTTGAGGATATCCGCTATGACGCAAAGCAGGGCTTTGACTGGGATACGATTCGGAGTGCGGCAGTGGTAAACTGTGGGGATAAAAAATATTTTACCAGCGAGGATATGCTGGAGGGAAGGTACAAGAATGTAAGCTTTGGTGCAAGTGATGTCAAAGCAAAAATTCTAAAGCGGCGCGGCAAGCGTTCCGAATTGGAGACCGTATTTTCCGGACAGATTCTCCGGTTTTCCACGTTTCATGACACGAAGGAGAGCAGAGGTTACCTGCAAATTTTTCAAAAGGAGTTTCTCTCGAATATTCAAGGGTGGACAGCAGAGCATGCGGTAAAAACGGAGAATGAAGCCTTCAATCGGCGCTTTCAGATTTTTGCCGAGGATGAGCATAACGCATATTACATCTTAACACCGCAGTTTATGGAGAAGATCGAAGCCTTTGCAAACGAAATCAATGAACAGATTGCAATCTGTTTTCATCAATCGAGTATGTATGTGGCAATCAAGCGAACGAAAAGCATGTTTGACGCCGGTGTGGATGTTCCGATTGCAGAGCAGAAGCAGGACATATTGGCAGACATCAAGCTTTTGCAGGATGCGGGAGATATTTTACTTTGCATAACGGAAACAAAATAGACAAGGAAGAAAAAACGGACAATCGGCAAGGAAATCCTGCCGGTTGTCCGTTTTGGATTAGCTGTGTTCCGGCTCCGGGTATTCCGTACCGAAGGTTTCCACTGTTACAGTCCTCATGGTCTGCGGTGTGAGAGGGCGATCGGAATAGTCGGTTGCAGTTTCTGCAAGCTTATTGACGATGTCAAGACCTTCAATAATTTTTCCGAAAGCAGCATACTCTCCATCCAAGTGGGGGCTTGTCTTGTGCATGATAAAGAACTGACTGCCGGCTGAATCTGGATGCATGGATCTTGCCATGGAAAGCACACCCGGCGTGTGCGCCAAATCATTTTCAAAGCCGTTGTGCGCAAATTCTCCCTTGATGCTGTAGCCGGGGCCTCCCATGCCTGTTCCGTCGGGACAGCCGCCCTGAATCATAAAGCCGTTGATGATTCGATGAAAGATCAAGCCATCATAGTAGCCTTTGTTTATAAGACTGATAAAATTGTTTACCGTATTTGGTGCGATTTCAGGATAAAGCTCTGCTTTCATGATATCGCCGTTTTCCATTTCAATCGTTACGATAGGATTTGCCATAGTTGCCTCCTTATTCAAGTTTTCATATTGAATTGCTATGTGAGATATTGTACCGAAAATAAGACGGATAGTAAAGGGAATTTTGCATATGATATTAAAATTAAACCATATTATAATAGCCTGTCTGCCGAAAGAAGAGCTTGCCTGCCTAAAAAAGAACCTGCAGGGACATAAGGAAGCCGTTTTTTTGCATGAGGAAGGGGAAGACATGGAAAACCGTCTGAACCATTTTTCTGCGGAATGCAGTCTTTTGGTAGCAGGAGACAAAAGGCTGTTGTGCAGGGCAAAGGAGCTTGGGATGGCGACCGTGGCATATGCGAGTGCAATGTGTGAGACGGAGGAAGCTTCTCTCTCTCCCACGCTCTATGCAGAGGGCTTTGCGGAGATTGACTTTTGTTTTTTAGAGAGAGTGTATCAGAGGCATCACAAGCTTCCTTGGACGATTGTCACGACAGAGCGCTGTATCATCAGGGAATTTACCATGACAGATTTGGATGCGCTGTTTGCCCTCTATGAGGGAGAGGGGATGACGGATTATATGGAGCCGCTTTTACCCTATGAGGAGGAAAGAGCATACCAGCAGGCTTACATCGACTATATGTATCGGTTTTATGGCTACGGAATATGGGTGGTATGCAAAAAAGAGACGGGAGAGCTGATTGGTCGTGCGGGAGTGGAGTACAGAACAGAGGGAAACGGAGAGCCCGAGCTTGGATATGCGATAGGAGCTGCCTATCAGGGCAAAGGCTTTGCCACGGAGGCGTGCCTTGCTATTTTGGATTATGTCAAAAAAGAGCTTGGGATGCCGCAAATTTATTGTCTGATTGAGGAGGGAAATCAGGCATCTGAGCAGGTGGCAGGACGGTTGGGCTTTTCCTTTATAAGAAAGTGTGAGATAGGGGGAAAGCAGATGAAAAAATATGTATTGCGCTTTCCTTAATCCGGGTTTCTGTTCCCGGGCAGCTGGCAGATGCGAAATACAAAAACTCAAGTTCATTAAGCGTTGCATTTTATAAGGAAATAAAATATAATAGTCAAATACTATACTGGAATAGACGAAGCGGGGGATGTACATGACGGAAATTTCTTCCGAAGAATTGGAAAAACAGGGAAAAGATGCCGGGGACGGCAGCAAGCCGATGCAGGATTTGAAAAGCCCGGAAAAATTATATGAGAAATTAATTGCCAGCGTGTGTAAATATCACCCATCAACCGATATTACTCTGATAGAAAAGGCATACAAGATCGCCAAGGATGCGCATGAGGGGCAGGCACGAAAGTCGGGAGAGCCCTATATCATCCATCCGTTGTGTGTGGCAATCATCTTGGCAGAGCTGGAGCTGGATAAGGAGACAATCGTCTCTGGTCTGCTTCATGATGTCGTGGAGGATACGGTCATGACAGATGAGGAGATTGCGCAGGAGTTTGGCAGTGAAGTTGCGTTGCTGGTAGACGGAGTAACCAAGCTCGGCCAGCTTTCTTATGATGCAGATAAGGTAGAGGTACAGGCGGAGAATTTAAGAAAGATGTTTCTTGCGATGGCAAAGGATATCCGCGTGATTTTGATTAAGCTTGCAGATCGTCTGCACAATATGAGAACGCTCAAATATATGACGCCGGAGAAGCAGAAGGAGAAGGCGAGAGAGACGATGGATATCTATGCGCCCATTGCCCAGCGGCTTGGTATCTCCAAGATTAAGACAGAGCTGGATGACTTGTCCTTAAAGTATTTGGAGCCGGAGGCCTATTATGAGTTGGTAAGGCAGGTCGATCAGCGCAAGACAGCCAGAGATGATTATGTCAAGGTTCTTGTTGAGGAAGTAAAAAGTCATATTGATGAGGCAGGAATCAAAGCCGAGGTCGATGGAAGGGCAAAGCATTTCTTTAGCATTTACAGAAAAATGGTAAATCAGGATAAAACGCTGGATCAAATCTATGATTTGTTTGCAATCCGCATTATTGTGGACACGGTAAAGGACTGCTATGCCGCGCTTGGAGTGATTCATGAAATGTATAAGCCGATTCCGGGACGGTTTAAGGATTATATTGCGATGCCAAAGCCCAATATGTATCAGTCTTTGCACACAACCTTGATTGGACCGAGTGGGCAGCCCTTTGAGATTCAGATTCGAACCTATGAGATGCATCGTACGGCAGAGTACGGCATTGCAGCTCACTGGAAATACAAGGAGGCGGGAAATCGCGGAGGCAGCACAGAGGCGATGACTGTCTCTGAGGAGGAGAAGCTAAGCTGGCTGCGCCAAATTTTAGAGTGGCAGAGAGACATGTCTGACAACCGTGAGTTTATGAGTCTGCTCAAGAGTGATTTGGATCTTTTTTCCGACACCGTCTTTTGCTTTACCCCTACCGGGGATGTGAAGAATCTGCCCACAGGCTCAACGCCGATTGATTTTGCCTACAGCATTCATTCGGCAGTTGGAAATAAGATGATTGGGGCAAAGGTCAACGGAAAGCTGGTTCCGATTGACTATATCATACAAAACGGGGACAGACTTGAGATTTTGACCTCGCAAAACTCGAAAGGGCCAAGCCGTGATTGGCTTAGCATGGTAAAGAGCACACAGGCAAAAAATAAAATCAATCAGTGGTTTCGAAGCCAATTTAAAGAAGAGAATATTCTCCGCGGAAAAGAGCTGCTCATTGCAAGTGCGAAGGCAAAGGGGATTCATTTTCCTGATATCAATAAGCCGGAGTATCAGGATAAGATTATGCGTAAATACGGCTTCCATGATTGGAACTCCTGTCTTGCAACCGTAGGACACGGCGGGTTAAAAGAGGGACAGATTGTAAACCGTATGTACGAGGAGTACAAAAAGGATCATTTATCCCGGATTACGGATGAGGAAGTACTGCAGAATATTCAAGAAGGCAGCAAGGAGAAGGAGCAGCAGAAGCACTCCAAAAGCGGAATTATTGTAAAAGGGCTTTATGATGTTGCGGTACATTTTTCAAAATGCTGCAGCCCTGTTCCGGGAGATGAGATTGTGGGCTTTGTCACGAGAGGGCGAGGTGTTTCCATTCATCGTACAGACTGCATCAATGTCATAAATTTATCAGACCTGGACAAAGAGCGTCTGTTGGATGCGGAGTGGCAGCATGGAGCAGAGGATGGAGCAGGCGGACTCTATCTTGCAGAAATTAAGATTTACGGCAATGACAGGACAGGTCTTTTGGTGGATATCACAAAGGTGTTTACGGAGAGAGGGATGAATATCAGCGCAATTCATTCTAAGACGAGCAAGCAAGGAATTGCGACACTTGACGTCTCTTTCTCCACCAAGGGGAAGGCAGAGCTGTCAAGTCTGATTGATAAGCTTCGTCAGGTTGAGAGTGTGATTGATATTGAGAGGACAACGGGTTAGTGCAGAAAAAAAGAAAGGCGGAAGAAATCTTATGGCACCACTTAGGATAGAACAGTATGTTGTCGGTTCGGTTCAGACAAATTGCTATTTTGCAATTAATGATGAGACAGGAGAGACGTTAATCATTGATCCGGGGGCAAATGCCGCAAAGCTGGCAGAGAAGCTTGAAAAAGAGAAGCGAAAGCCGGTTGCAATTTTGCTGACGCACGGTCATTTTGACCATGCAGGGGGAGCTGCAGAGCTGGCGGAGCGCTTTGACGTCAAGGTCTATGCACACGAAAAA
>JAQXLR010000167.1 GCA_029012225.1 Clostridiales bacterium | reverse complement strand
CCCATAACTTCCACCTTGATATCAAGCGGAATATCTGCCACCATATTCTCAACATGATTTGCCCGATCAATCAAATCAATCTGTGTTCTGCCGCAGGTTGGACATGAGACGATCTCAACACCCCCCTTGCGCAGTCCAAGCGTTTTTAAAATCAGCTTGGCCGACTTGATTTCCTCCAAAGGATCTCCCGTGAGAGATACGCGGATGGTATCGCCGATTCCCTGATGAAGAATCAGTCCAAGCCCGATTGCGGATTTGATATTGCCGCTGATGAGTGTTCCTGCCTCCGTAATCCCTACATGGAGCGGATGCTGTGTCCGTGATGCAATCAGCTCATGTGCCTTTACACACATCAAAACATCCGAGGATTTGATGCTGATTACAAGATTATCATAGCCCATATCCTCTATCATTTTTGCCTTATCCAGTGCACTTTCCACAATTCCCTCGGCAGTGACTCCCCGATATTTTTCTACCAGATTTTTTTCCAACGAGCCACTGTTGACCCCGACACGAATGGGAAGGTTTCTGTCCTTTGCCTCCTTAACAACTGCCGCAACACGCTCTTTGCTTCCGATATTGCCCGGATTGATGCGGATTTTATCGGCTCCGTTCCTCATCGCCTCGATTGCGAGTCGGTAGTCAAAATGAATATCTGCCACAAGCGGAATCGAAATCTGTTTTTTTATCTCGGAGAGCGCCTTTGCAGCCTCCATGGTTGGAACGGCGCATCGAATCACATCACAGCCTGCTGCCGCTAAGCTTTGAATCTGCCTGACGGTTGCAGCAACATCCTCCGTCTTTGTATTTGTCATTGACTGAATCAAAATGGGATTCCCTCCCCCAATGCTTCTGTCTCCGATTTTTACTGCTTTGCTCACAAAAAACCTCCCCTTTTCAGATTAAAATTCTTCTAATATCGTTAAACATCACAATAAGCATCAAGCCAAACAAAAGCAGCATTCCCGCAAGATGCACCATTCCTTCCTTCTCCGGGCTTACTCTCTTTCCCCGCACCAGCTCAACTAGCATAAAGAGCAGCCTTCCTCCATCCAAGGCAGGAAGCGGCAAAAGATTCATCACGCCAAGATTCGCCGACAGAAGAATGGTCAGATACAACAGCTGCAAAAAGGCGGCCTTATAGCCGTGTGCTATGCTCTGCTCATAGCTGTCGCCAATCATTCCCACAATTCCCACAGGCCCGCTTAATTCGTTCACACTGATGCTTCCTGTCACAATGGATTTTAAGCCCGCAAGCGTCTGTCGAATCCAGTAGCTAACCTCATGAACACTGTATCTTAGATTCTCAAACACGGTTCCCTGTGTTCGCTCCGTAGGCCCGAGAAACCCGTATAGATAGCCTCCCATTTCCTCACTGTATTGAGGCGTCAATTCTGTCTGATAGCGCACACCGTCTCTCTCATAGGTAATGACAACGGCATCTCCCGGATGCGTCTGTGTATATAGACTGATGTCCCGGAAAAAATGAATCTTGCTGCGGTTGATTCGAATAATCTTATCCCCCGCCTGCATCCCAGCATCCTCCGCTGCATATCCTGACTTTACGCCTGAGAGTACCGGAGCATCGTAGCCGATGTTGCTAAGCAGGATAAATGCAAAGACAAACGCCATAATAAAATTAAAGAAAGGTCCTGCAACGACGACACTGATTCGTGCCCAGACAGACTTATTGCCAAAGGCACGGTTGTCGCCGCTCTCCTCATCCTCTCCCTCCATCATGCAGGCTCCTCCCATCGGAAGAAGCTTTAGAGAATATGTTGTCTCTCCCTTTTTTATCCCAAATAAGGTAGGACCTAAGCCCAGAGAAAACTCATTGACTCGTATTCCGTTGGCTTTTGCCAAAAGAAAATGTCCCAACTCGTGAAAAAGAATAATAATACTAAAAATCAGAATCGCTACGATTAACTTCATTTTTTATGCCCACTTTCCCATAATATACTCATAGACTGCCTGCTCTGTCTCTAAAATTTGCTCCACACTCGGATGCTCGATTGCATTTATCTGCTCCATACATGCCTCTATGATTTCCACAATCTCAAGATACCTTATTTTTCTCTCTAAAAAAAGCGACACTGCTTTTTCATTTGCAGCATTGTATACCGTCGGAATATTTCCCCCTCTTCTAAGTGCCTCGTAAGCAAGAGCCAGTCCTTGAAAGGTCTCGATATCCGGTCGCTCAAAGGTCAGACTCCCCAGCTCAAACAAATCAAGGCGCTTTCCCGATAAATTTCTGCGCTTTGGATAGTAGAGCGCATACTGAATCGGAAGTCGCATATCCGGTGTTCCAAGCTGAGCGATTACCGCCCCATCCTCATATTCCACCGCAGAATGAATGACACTCTGCGGATGCACCGTTACCTGAATCTGCTCTGCCTTTACATCAAAGAGCCATCTTGCCTCCATTACCTCCAGCCCTTTATTCACGAAGGTCGAGGAATCAATGGTAATCTTTCTCCCCATCGACCAGTTTGGATGCTTTAGCGCATCCTCCACTTGTATGTCCTTTAAGTCGTCTCTCTTTTTCCCCCGAAAAGGTCCGCCTGATGCCGTCAGAATCAGTTTTCGGATGGTGTTCCTCTCCTCCCCCTGAAGCGACTGAAAAATCGCACTATGCTCACTGTCTACGGGAAGAATCGATACCCCTCTTTCTCTTGCAAGCGGCATAATGATATGTCCTGCCGTCACAAGCGTCTCCTTATTTGCCAAGGCAATGGTCTTTCCTGCCTTGATCGCCGCAATGGTAGGGCGGATGCCGAGCATTCCTACAATCGCCGTGACGAGAATCTCACTCTCCTCATGAACTGCCACCTCCAAGAGTCCCTCCATACCGGCAACAATCCTTATTTGCAAATCTGCTGTATTTTGCCTCAATTCACATGCCTTTTCTTCCTCCCATACACAGACCAGGGAAGGAGAAAATTCTCTCATCTGTGCCTCCAGCAGCGCAATGTTCCCTCCTGCCGCAAGTGCAGCAATCTGAATGTCTCCCTGCTCTCTTACAATCTCAAGCGTCTGTGTCCCGATTGAGCCGGTTGACCCCAAAACTGCAATTTTTTTCATCTGCAAGCTCCTTCCTTTCCTATTTCTGACGCCTCCTAAAGCAGATAAACTGCAAGATAATAGACGATGGGCGCCGTAAAAATCACACTGTCAAACCGGTCTAAAATGCCGCCGTGTCCGGGAATGAGCCTTCCGTAATCCTTAATCCCATAATTGCGCTTGATTGCAGATGCAGTCAAATCCCCGACCATTGAAATCAAGGCTCCAACAGCGCTGATTCCCGCCATCATCCCAATATCGGTCAATGCAAGCCCCATGTTTTCTCTTAGTGCAATACCATAAATCAATGTAAGAAGCGCAGCACCCAAAACGCCGCCTACCGCTCCCTCAACTGATTTTTTGGGGCTTAAAATCGGTGTCATTTTATGCTTTCCGATTTGCTTTCCCACGCAGTAGGCACAGGTATCACAGCCCCATGAGCACAGAAAAATCAACCACACAAGATAGACTCCGGCGGAAAGCATCCTTGTCTGCCATACATAAGAAAGCATGGCCGCAACATAAAACATGCCGAAAAACGCTGCCATCATCTGTTCTGTTTTGTATTTTGGATACGTAAACACATAAACAAACATCAGGAGCATCAAAAATCCGAGTACAAGAATCATTTGCTCCGACAGAAAGTCAAACAGCAGATTTCCATAATAGAATGCGGCAGCAAGATATCCAAGGATGCCGGGCATCCGTCTTTCAATCCCAAAAATGCGGTACAATTCAAACATGCCAATCCATGAAAGGATAAGGGTTGCACCAAAAAGCACACCGCCTCCTGCCAGAATCAATACCAAGGCGATTGCCACCAATATGATTCCACTTATTAACCTTGTCTTAAACATGCAATCCTCCAAATCGTCTCTCCCGTCCCTGATATACATCTATTGCTTTTTTCAACTCGACTGCATTAAAATCGGGCCACGGGACATCCGTAAAATAAAATTCGCTATACGCAAGCTGCCATAAAAGAAAGTTTGAGAGTCTCTGCTCTCCGCTTGTGCGAATCAAAAGATCCGGATCCGGTATCTTCGCTGTATCAAGATATTCCAAAAACAGCTTCTCGTCAATCTCTTGCGCATCGCGTTCTTGTGCCCTTAGCTCTTCAAACATTTTTCGCATGGCACGCACCATCTCGTCTCTGCTGCCATAATTAATCGCAATTTGCAAATTCAGTCCATCATTGCATGAGGACGCCTCCTCTAGCTGTACAATCTGCTTTTGGAATTTCTCGCTTAGCTTTGTTGTATCTCCGATTACCCTCACACGCATATTGTTTTTCTCTGCTGTTTTGACGCAATTTTTCAAGTAACTCTCCAGAAGCTTCATCAGAGCACTTACCTCACCATCCGGCCGATTCCAGTTCTCCGTGGAAAATGCGTAGAGCGTTAGATACTTCACTCCCATATCGTATGCCGCCTTACAGATTTTCTCCACATTTTTTGCTCCTGCCGTATGACCATAGTTACGCGGCATCCCTCTCTGCTTTGCCCAACGTCCGTTCCCATCTAAAATAATCGCAATGTGCTGCGGAATCTTCATATCTCTCATCACGTCCTCCATCGGATTTGCCATGATATGAAAATGAGGACACGCTTTTATCATGTCCCCACATTCATATTCCTATCACAACTCCTGCCTATACGGTCAGAATCTCCTTGCTCTTTGCTTCTACTGCTTTGTCCACCTCAGCAATATATTTGTCCGTCATCTTCTGTGCCTTATCCTCAAGCTCCTTAATCTCATCCTCAGAGATATCAGCAGATTTGCTTAGCTTCTTAAACGAGTCATTTGCCTCGCGACGAATGTTTCGAATCGCAATCTTGGCATTTTCCCCCTTCTTTTTGACATCTTTTGCAAGCTCTTTTCGTCTTTCCTCGGTCAGCTCCGGAAAGACAAGGCGTATCACCTTCCCGTCATTTGTCGGATTAATGCCGAGATCAGATGTCAAAATGGCTTTCTCAATCTCCTTTACCATAGAGGCCTCCCACGGCTGAATTTGTATCATCCGCGGCTCCGGCACATTGACATTTGCAACCTGTTGGATTGCTGTCGGCGTCCCGTAGTAATCCACACGTAATTTGTCCAACACATGCGGATTTGCGCGCCCCGCACGGATTGCACCAAATTCCTCATGAAGGTTATGCATTGTCTTTTGCATTTTCTCATCATATTGCACTAATCTCTCATCCATTGCTCTTACCGCGCCTTTCTTTTTTATTCCACTGTAACCATTGTCCCATGAAATTGTCCCATCATGGCATCTACAATACTATTTTCCTGATTTAAACCGAATACATACATGGGCATCTTATTCTCCAGACACAGGATGGATGCCGTCAAGTCTACAACAGCCAACTTTTTGTCAATCACTTCCTGAATCGAAACCTTGTCATATTTGCTTGCAGATGGGTTGAGCTTTGGATCGCTGTCATAGACCCCATCAATTGATTTTGCAAGATAAATTCCGTCTGCCTCCATCTCAATCGCCCGAAGCACAATGCCGGTATCTGTCGAAAAATACGGATGACCGGTTCCTCCGGCAAAGAAAACAACCATTCCCTTCTGAAAATACTCGTTTGCCCCATCTTTTGAAAAGAGCTTTGTCATGCTTCCGCAGACAAAGGGCGTTAAAATCTGTGTCTGCATTCCCACCGAACGAAAAATCTCCGATACATAGATGCAGTTCATGACAGTAGCAAGCATCCCAATCTGATCCGCCTTTGTTCGGTCGATATTCTCGCTCGTTCTTCCTCTCCAGAAATTGCCGCCGCCAATCACAATTCCAACCTGGATGCCGCCATCTACAATCTGCTTTACCTGCTTTGCCACATCTGTAACCGTGCCCTCATCAAATCCAACGTGCTTTTCTCCCGCAAGAGCCTCTCCGCTTAATTTTAACAGAACTCTTTTCATGCTAAATTCAGTTTCCTTTCTTTCTGCCAAACAGGCTTTCTACATCCACATCCGAGTAGCACTGCGAACAAAAGCCCTCGATCACCGCTCCGTTATTGATCTGTACAGAGCGCGACTTAATATTGCCCATTACTACCGCAGAAGTATCTACAACTACCGGTCCTTGTACATCAATGTCTCCTTTAATTGCCCCTGCAACAACTGCAGAGGAAGAGCTTATATTTCCGATGATGACAGAGCCTACACCAATCTTAACGGTTCCCGTGCTTTCGACTTCTCCCTCGATCTGCGCCGCATCTGCAAAAAATTCAGAGGAGCTGCTGTTTCCATTTATCACACCCGTCACCACTAGCTTCCCATTACAGGTCACGTTTCCATCAATCTCTCCCTGTACATCAAGAGAGCCGTTTGATACAATATCGCCACGAACTGTCGTTCCTGCTGTAATTATGGATACCTCATCGGAAATCACTTTCTCCTCATTGCCTACCGGTGCCATTGTCTGCTCATCCATTCCTATTTCCTCCTGCATTATCATTGTTTCTTCCTGCACTTCCTCCGAAAAGTCATCCTCCGGTGCTTCTTCGCTTTCTTCCAAGCCGCCCAAGTCTCCCAAATCTTCCAGCTCACTCAGACCACTCAAGGTTCCGATGTCGTCTAAGTCTTCTGCTTTTGCTTCCGCTTCCGGCTCCGTCATCGCCTCCTTCTTGCTTACCTCCTCAAGCAATCCGTCCAACTTGGACAATTCTGCATCCACGTCAACATCACTCTCCAACGTGTTTACAGCCAAATCTTCATCATCCAGCAAACTCATATCTCCTTCCTCCGGAATCAATTCGTTTACTGCCTGTGAAAAATCATCCTTAAATTCCTTGAAAAATCCCATGCCTCTTCCTCCGTTTATTTTCCGTTTATTCCACGCTGTCAGCCTTTACGTACTGAATGACCCGCGTGTTCTCATCAATCGGCAAAATCTCCGCATTCATTGCTTGTAATGCTTCGATTAAGGGGCCTAATGCCTTTACCGTTGTTGACTTCTCTGACGAATCGTGCAAAAGCACTACTGATGTTTTATATTTTACTACATCCTCTGTGATATTTTCAACTATTTCATCTGCCGTGTAGGCAATCGATGCCGCATCTCCCGAAGATACATTCCAGTCAAAGTACACAATCTTTTCTCTATTTAAAAATCGAATCAGTTCATTCATCGGAACGTTGCTGATCTGATTGCTGCTTCCACCCGGAAACCTATAATAGCGACATTCCTCTCCTGTCAGCTCATAGAGGTAATCCTTCAATTTTCTGTAATCCTCTTCAAATGCCTCCTTGGACTGGTAAATCACGTTGTAGCTGTTCGAATAAGAACGCATCCCTAAGGTATGCCCTTCCTCTACGATTCTTTTGTACAGCTCCTCTGCCACCTCTCCCTCCTTGCCTGTCACAAAAAAGGTTGCCTTAATTCCATATTCTGCCAAAATATCAAGAATCTCTCTTGTATTTTGTGACGGGCCGTCATCAAAGGTAAGATAGATTTTATGTACATCTCCCTGTTCTGCCAGATTCTCTGCGTCGATATCTACTCTGACGCTCTCTGTCGAATCCTGTTTCCATTCCTGCTCTGCATTCTCCTCCAACGCATCGCTCCCTTCGACCCACTGCGTATCTTCTATTGCACCGAAATCTTTCAAGAAGTAATCCAATCTTTTTTCCAGAGACAGAACCTTCATAAGGAGCCCTAGGATGAGCAGCATGGACAAAACAATCCAGCCTGACGCAAAAGCAAGGATTGCTTTTTTGATTCTGCCAACCCGCCTTCGCCGTCTGCGTCGATCCTGAACGAATCCCGAATCTTTCTCCTGCATGTATGTCCCTCATTCTATTTTGAATTTATCTATTGTATTTTAATACGAATCTATTGTATCATATTTTTTCAGATTTCAAAGAAAAAAGAGGAAAAAAATCGTTTGATTTTTTAATCTTTATCCTGTTATTTTCAGACATTTCCAGTTTCTGATTTTTCTTATTTTTGTTTTCTCTTTACTTTCCTATCGTATATTGTTACAATGGGGGCAACTATAATAGAAAAACTAGAAAGCGATGTGGTGTAACTTTGAACAAAAAACTAAAAGAAAAACTGGATGAGTCAGTAGGCGCTGTGCTTCCGATTACTGTCATTGTGCTCTTGCTAAGCATCTTTGTCGTACCTATGGAAACCGGAACGATTGCCCTCTTTCTCGTCGGAGCCTTTCTGCTGATTATGGGAATGGCATTTTTCCAGCTTGGTGCCGAAACGGCTATGGTTCCTCTTGGAGAAGGTGTCGGCTCCCATATCATGAAAACACGCAAGATTTCGATTCTTGTCATCGTATGCTTCTTAATGGGGATTATCATTACAATTGCGGAGCCCGATTTACAGGTTCTTGCAAATCAGGTTCCTTCCATACCAAACAATACTCTGATCTGGACGGTTGCCCTTGGTGTCGGAGCTTTTCTCGTGATTGCCGTTCTTCGAATTCTTTTTAAGATTAGTCTTCCGATACTCCTATGTATCCTGTATGCATTTGTATTTTTGCTATCCTTTGCAACCCCATCCTCGTTTATTGCGGTTGCATTTGATTCGGGAGGCGTTACGACGGGGCCTATGACGGTTCCCTTCATTATGGCAATCGGTATCGGTCTTTCGGCTGCCCGCAACGACAAAAACGGTTCCAGCGACAGTTTTGGTCTGATTGCATTTTGCAGTATCGGTCCGATTTTAATGGTGCTTTTGCTGGGTATTTTCTACAATCCGACAGATGCTGCCTATACAATTACAGAGATTCCAAATGTCATAACCATGCAGGATGTCACACGTGAGTTTATACATATGCTTCCCCACTATGCAAAGGAAGTCGGTATCGCTCTCTTTCCCGTTCTCTTTGTATTCTTACTGTTTCAACTTATCTCGAGACGTTATCACGGAATACAGATGATTCGTATGCTGCTCGGCTTTGTGTACACAATCATCGGTCTGATTTTGTTTTTGACCGGTGTAAATGTAGGCTTTGCTCCCGTTGGAAATCTGTTGGGAAGCAATCTTGCAGCCCAGTCATGGAAATGGCTTTTGATTCCAATCGGTGCTCTGATTGGCTACTACATTGTAAAGGCAGAGCCTGCCGTACAAATTTTAAATAAGCAAGTAGAGGA
>JAQXLR010000166.1 GCA_029012225.1 Clostridiales bacterium | reverse complement strand
ATCTCATTCCGGGCAGAGTAATGTTGTTTTCTCTAAGGCGAAGCTGGAGAATGAGCACGGCCGTATGGAGTATGAAATTGAATTTTATCAAGGCCGTATGGAGTATGATTATACGATTGATGCGGTAACCGGAGCAATTTTGGAATATGATGTTGATTATGATGATTAATTTTATAGTTGCATAGGATGCATGAAAGCAAGAACCGTCTGCTCTCTTTTGCCGGAGAGTGGATGGTTTTTTGTTCCACCAGGAAACTAATTTTTCAAAAAGGTTGAAAAATGCAGATCAATATGGTAAACTTTTTACAATTTAGATTTCGTATCGGGACTATGGGATACATACGCCTGAATGAGAAGCTGCATGGAAGAAAAAACGGAAACGTTTTTTTTTTTGGGAATTATCGAAAGGACAGGGGAACAGATGAAAGCTTTTTTAATACTGGAAGACGGAAGCGTGTTTATCGGAACGAGCATTGGCTCCGCAAGAGAAGTGGTGAGTGAAATTGTATTCAATACGTCTATGACAGGATATCTGGAGGTCTTGACAGACCCGTCTTATGCCGGACAGGCAGTTGTGATGACCTATCCCTTGATTGGAAATTATGGAATCACGCCGGATATGGAATCAAAAAGACCGTGGCCGGACGCCTACATTGTAAGAGAATTGTCCAGAATGCCAAGCAATTTCCGGCAGGAGGGGACGATTCAGGACTTTTTGCTGCAATATGACATTCCGGGAATTGCAGGAATTGATACCCGTGCTCTCACAAAGATTCTTAGGGAGAAGGGAACCATGAACGGCATGATTACTACGGATGAAAATTACAGGGTAGAGGAGATTCTTCCCAGATTAAAGGCTTATACCACCGGAAATGTAGTAGACAAGGTAACCTGCACAGAAAAATGGGTATTAAAAAGCGAGGTAAGTCAAAAAGCTCCAAAACGAGTGGCGCTGTTGGATTTGGGGGCAAAACATAACATTGCAAGATCACTGGGAAAGCGTGGCTGCGAGGTAACAATTTATCCGGCACATACTACCGCAGAAGAAATTCTTTCGATGAATCCGGACGGTATTATGCTAAGCAACGGACCGGGCGATCCCAAGGAGTGCACCTCGATTATCAAAGAAATCAAAAAGCTTTATGATGCCGATAAACCAATTTTTGCAATCTGCCTCGGACATCAGCTGATGGCATTGGCAACGGGAGCGGATACGCACAAGATGAAATATGGTCATCGAGGAGGCAATCATCCGGTCAAGGATCTTGCGACCGGACGAGTCTATATTTCCTCACAGAATCATGGCTATGTAGTAGATACCGATACTCTGGATACGGCAGTTGCCACACCGGCTTTTGTTAATGTCAACGATGGGACAAATGAGGGGCTTTCCTATGTGGGGAAAAATATTTTCACGGTGCAGTTTCATCCGGAGGCATGCCCGGGACCGCAGGACTCGGCATATCTGTTTGACCGATTTCTGTCGATGATGCAGTAACAGAGGCGGAAACTCAAATAGCAGCTTTAGAATCAGGAGGAAGAAGAATGCCAAGAAATCATGACATAAAGAAAGTATTAGTAATCGGTTCCGGGCCAATCGTAATCGGACAGGCTGCGGAGTTTGACTATGCGGGAACACAGGCATGCCGTTCTTTGAAGGAGGAGGGCGTAGAGGTTGTTCTGGTAAACTCGAATCCGGCGACGATTATGACAGACAAGGAGATTGCAGATCAGGTCTATATCGAGCCGCTTACCGTGTCAATGCTGGAGCAGATTATTGCAAAGGAAAGACCGGATTCCGTGCTTCCGACACTGGGTGGACAGGCAGGACTAAACCTTGGAATGGAATTAGAGGAGAAGGGAATCCTTTCAAAATACAATGTCAAGCTGATTGGAACAACGGCAGAGACGATTTTTAAGGCAGAGGATCGGCAGGCATTTAAGGATACGATGGAAAAAATCGGGGAGCCCTGCGCTGCATCGTTGGTAGTCAATAATGTGCAGGACGGCATTCGCTTTACCAATACGATAGGCTACCCGGTCGTTTTGCGCCCTGCCTACACTCTGGGGGGAAGCGGCGGAGGGATTGCGCATGATGAGACGGAGCTGGTAGAGATTTTGACAAACGGTCTGCGTCTCTCCCGTGTTGGCGAGGTTCTGGTAGAACGCTGCATTGCAGGCTGGAAAGAGATTGAATATGAGGTAATGCGGGATGCAGCCGGAAACTGCATTACCGTTTGCAATATGGAGAACATTGATCCCGTTGGAGTTCACACCGGAGACTCCATCGTCGTCGCGCCCTCTCAGACATTGAGCGACAAGGAATATCAGATGCTACGTACGTCTGCATTAAATATTATATCAGAGCTTAATATTACCGGAGGCTGCAATGTGCAATATGCACTCCACCCGGAAAGCTTTGAGTACTGTGTAATTGAGGTAAATCCGAGAGTGTCCCGCTCCTCTGCGTTGGCATCCAAGGCAACCGGTTATCCGATTGCGAAGGTAGCGGCAAAGATTGCACTGGGCTACACGTTGGATGAGATCAAAAATGCGATTACGGGAAAGACTTATGCGAGCTTTGAGCCAATGCTGGATTACTGCGTCGTAAAGATTCCAAGATTGCCGTTTGATAAGTTTCTCACAGCAAAAAGAACACTTACCACACAGATGAAAGCCACCGGAGAGGTAATGAGTATCTGTGACAGCTTTGAAGGTGCAGTCATGAAAGCAATCCGTTCCTTAGAGCAGCATGTAGACAGCTTAATGTCCTATGATTTTACCGGACTTTCCATGCAGGAGCTAAAGGAGCAGCTGGCTGTGGTGGACGATCGCAGAATCTGGGTTATTGCGGAAGCGTTACGCAGGGGAATGCATTATGATGAGATTCATAAGATTACAAGAATTGACCCATGGTTTATTGATAAGCTTGCCATCTTAGTGGAGATGGAGGCACGTCTGAAGGAGGAAGCGCTGACCGTAGACCTGTTAAAAGAGGCAAAGCGGATTGAATTTCCGGATCACGTGATTGCAAAGCTGAGCGGAAAGCAGGAAAAAGAGATTCGTGATATGCGCTATGCAAACGGAATTGTGGCGGCATATAAGATGGTAGATACCTGTGCGGCAGAGTTTGAAGCGACAACGCCGTATTATTATTCGGTATACGGCAGTGAGAATGAGGCAGAGGAGACAAATGACCGAAAAAAAGTGCTGGTGCTTGGCTCGGGACCGATTCGCATTGGACAAGGAATCGAGTTTGATTATTGCTCGGTACACTGTACTTGGGCATTTTCAAAGGAGGGCTGGGAGACGGTCATTGTAAACAACAATCCCGAAACGGTATCCACAGACTTTGACATTGCGGATAAGCTCTATTTTGAACCGCTGACACCGGAGGATGTGGAGAGCATCGTGCGCTTGGAAAAGCCGGACGGAGCAGTTGTGCAGTTTGGCGGACAGACAGCGATTAAGCTTACGGAAAGCCTCATGAAGATGGGCGTTCAGATTCTTGGGACGAAGGCGGAGGACGTCGATGCCGCAGAGGACAGGGAGCGTTTTGATGCGATTTTGGAGCAGACGAGAATCCCCCGAGCGGCAGGCGGAACCGTGTTTACGGCAGAGGAGGCAAAGGAGGTTGCAAACCGCCTCGGATATCCGGTGTTGGTCAGACCCTCCTATGTGCTTGGCGGGCAGGGAATGAAAATTGCCTTCAACGAGGAGGAAATAGAAGAATTTATCGGCATTATCAATCGAATTGCACAGGATAGACCGATTCTGGTCGATAAATACCTGCAGGGTAAGGAGATTGAGGTGGATGCCGTCTGCGATGGTACGGACATTTTGATTCCCGGTATTATGGAGCACATTGAGCGAACAGGAGTGCATTCGGGGGATAGTATCTCTGTTTATCCTGCTCCCACCATCAGCACAAAGGTAAAGGAAACGATTATTGAGTACACAAAGCGGCTGGCACAGGCGCTTCACGTAGTGGGCTTGATCAATATTCAGTTCGTTGCGGTAGAAGAAGAGGTCTATGTGATTGAGGTAAATCCTCGCTCCTCAAGAACGGTACCATACATCAGTAAAGTAACAGGGATTCCGATTGTAGACCTTGCTACAAAGGTAATCCTTGGAAATACACTCCGGGGACTTGGATATGAGCCGGGGCTGGCTCCGGAGGCCGACTATATCGCAATCAAGATGCCGGTATTCTCCTTTGAAAAGCTTCGCGGCGCAGAGATTTCACTTGGACCGGAGATGAAGTCTACCGGAGAGTGCCTTGGAATTGCGCCTACCTTTAACGAGGCATTGTATAAAGCCTTCCTTGGAGCAGGCATCCAGCTGCCAAAGCACAGGCAAATGATTATTACGGTAAAGGATGCGGATAAGCCGGAAGCGGTAGAGGTTGCAAAGCGCTTTGAAGCGCTGGGCTATAAGATTTATGCGACCAGAAGCACGGCAAAGTATCTGAATGAGCATGGAGTAACGGCTCTGCGGGTCAATAAGATTTCGCAGGAGTCTCCCAATGTGATGGATTTGATTTTAGGTCACAAGATAGACCTTGTGATTGATACGCCGACGCAGGGAAATGGAGATAAGAGCAGAGACGGATTCTTAATCCGCAGAAATGCAATCGAGACAGGTGTCTACTGCATTACGGCGATGGATACTGCAAATGCATTGGCACAGAGCCTTGAGACGGCGACCTCCACACTGACGCCGGTGGATATTGCAACCGTGAAAGGATAAAGAAAATAACATCGTCAATGTTGAGAAATTGAACATTGACGATGTTATTTTCTTGTATGATGAAATCTATGAGCGCATCCCTAAATCGTGACACCGGTACGTTTGACATACGAGAAGTCATCTATCACGACATAGGGGAATGCGATATGTTTCCGGTACAAACTATACAAGCTTCATCCTTTTTCGAGGTGCCTTCTTTTCGGAAGCAGGTACAGGGATATCAGAGAGATCGGCAATGCCTGCAATATCAGAAATCCCGGTAATCTCGGAGGAGGAAGGGGAGTCGAATCCTTCCATAGAGGAGGCAACTGCTTCCGCCTTGCTTTGCTGGAGCTTGGCACTTTCTAATTTTGCCCGGCGAAAGCGCTCCATTGTTTCCTGAATGTATTTATCTGCAACGAAATGCTTTAGTGTTTCCTCATCAATGGCAATTCGGTTGTCCATCGTTTTCATGATATCAATCACACGAAGATTTTGGCAGATAATCGGATCGCTCAAATCGTATATCATATTATTGGAGAACTTCAAGACCATAGGATGCGTGAAGTTTGCAGGATTCTCTTCCAAAATAAGAGCCTTTTCTCCATCTGAAAGGTCAACACAGGCACCGGTCGGAAGAATATGGATGCAGGCAGACAGTGCGTTTAGTACGCGTGGATTGTATATCGCCTTGTTCTTCTGCATTTCTCCCATTGCGGCCACCTCGGAAATAGGAGGCTTATTGATGCTCATGGTAGTCAGATGATCAAATCTATCGGCAACCTTTAAAATGTCGACCAAAATCTTAGTCATTGGTGAGGGTGTCTTTAACTTTGCATCCTCGTTTTTCTGGAAGATCATCTGCTGAATGATATCCAGTCCCATTTGCGGCAGGCCGGCAGTCGCAAAAAGTGGCTCAATGGTATCATAGCCACGCTCCAGATTCATCTGGATGAACTCTCTGTCGCTGTCCGAAAGCTCATCGCCCTTGTCGAGAACGGCCTGTGGAATGTAAAGATATCCGAAGTCATAAAGCAAAGCCGCAAGAATAAGTGCAATCTGATTGTCCTCATCCAGATACAATTCATTGGAAATCATGGCAGTAAGAATGGCTGTGCTGATGGAGTGCTTATATACAAAATCTGCCGAGCTGCGGAGCGTCTGGATAAAGTTCAGTTTGTGGTCAAGCACACCATAACGTGACCGGATATCATGTGCCAGCTCAAGCAGGGAAGAGGGAACTGCATGGTTGGAGATTTTGTCCATATTGTCCTTAAGCTTGAACATATAGACAGTCTGAAACTGCTCAAACTCCAAGTCCTCTCGGGATAAAGGAGGAAGCGGCTCGGCCGGCTCTAAGATATAGATGCCGATTAATCCGAAATTCTCAATGCTGTTGATACCCTGAAAGGTCAGTTTTGTGTTCCGCTCATAAAGCAGGACTCCCATTTTGTTGTAAATCGGTTTGGCCAGGCGCATGCCCGGCTGTAAATCAGCTGTCTTAACAAATTGCATAAAATTACCCCCCGTTTCTGTAACGTGTCCTCTGCTTGCGTTTCGTCATTCTGTAGTTTTATGCACCAAAAGAACATGCTGCGATAGGGCAGTGTCAAATTGCACAAAATCGCCCTTGAAAAACACGAACCCGGAAGCGATCTATGTGCAATATTCACATGTTACATTTTGTGACAGGTACTTTTGGCGCTATAAAAGAAAGATACAGAAACGCAAGAACCTATGTAAAACCATTTATGTATATGCTATAATATCATATTGAAAGGCGAAAAACAATCTGATATCATAAGAATGCAGAATTGTTTTTATTATTTTGATAATATTTTAATAAAATGAGGTACATATGAGACACATTTGTGCAAAAAGAGCGATTGGAACAATGCTCGTAATATGCATGTTTTCTGCTGTAAATCTATATGCGAAAACAACACAGGAGAGCATTGATGACGCAAAAAATCAGATTAAAAATCTGCAGGAGCAAAAAGAAAATGCACAGGATAAGGTAGACAACCTAAACGATAAGAAGGATGATTTGGAATCGGACCTCGGAAGCTTAAACAGCCAGCTTTCCCAGATTGCAAACTCTATGAATGATTTGGAGGCGCAGATTACACAAAAGGAAGAAGATATTTCAAGAGCACAGCAAGAGTTGGAAGCTGCGCAGGAGCGGTCCGGGAAGCAATATGAGGACATGAAACTGCGCATTCAGTTTATGTACGAAAATGCGAGTGTGTCGGCATGGCAGGTGCTGCTTGAGGCGCCCTCCTTTCTTGAATTTTTAAACCGCACGGAATATATTGCGGAGATTAACAGCTATGACAGGAAAAAATTGGCGGAATTTCAGGAACTGCAGGAACAGATAGCAGAAAAAAAGGCATCCATGGAGAAGGATAAGGAGCTGCTTGTTGCGATGCAGGAGGATATGAAGAAAAAGCAAAGCTCTGTAAACGGACTGATTCTTCAGACAAGGGAGAACATCGCCGAGACGGCTGCAGATATTTCCGACGCCCAATCGGATGTGGACGAGATCTCAAAAAAGCTGGCGGAGATGATTGCCTATGAGGAACAGCTGGAAATTCAGAAGGCAAAGGAGGATGCGGAACGTTTAGCACAGATTAAGGAGCAGGAGAAGGAGGATACCTCAGGCGTGGTCTATGTGCCGGAGGAGAGTGACACCTATCTTTTGGGGGCAATTATCCAGTGCGAATCGGAGGGAGAACCCTATGAGGGAAAGCTGGCAGTTGGCAGTGTTGTCCTCAATCGTGTCAAAAGCTCGTATTTTCCAAACACGATTTCCGGAGTCATCTACCAGCCAAGGCAGTTTTCGCCTGTGGCAAGCGGACGTCTTGCCTACAGACTGGAGGCGGGAGTAAACAGTGAGTGTCTGCGGGCGGCACAAGAAGTTTTAAATGGGAATATTACGATAAATTCCTTATATTTCCGCACAAATAACGGAATTGTGCAGGGAACGGTAATCGGACACCACGTATTTTATTAGAGGAAAGCTATTGCATTTAAAGCCAAAATGTGGTAGCATAACAGCGTACAAAAGCGTACAAAAACGCACGAAAAATAGCTGAAAAATTAGCCTACATATGAATGTTCTGACAGAAGAAAAGCAAGCTGGGATCTATTGGATTGGATTTTTTGGCAGGGGGAAGGGCAAGGAGAGCAATATTTTTGTGCATATTTTTTTGAGAAGGAGACGAGAAAATGGCGAAGAAAGTAGTTTTAGCAGGCGCATGCCGTACTGCAATCGGCGGAATGGGGGGAGCATTAAGCAATACTCCGGCAGCAGATTTGGGAGCAATTGTAATCAAGGAGGCATTAAACAGAGCCGGTGTAGCACCGGATCAGGTTGACGAAGTACTGATGGGATGTGTCATTCAGGCTGCACAGGGACAGAATGTTGCGCGTCAGGCATCCATCAAGGCAGGACTTCCGATTGAGGTTCCGGCCGTTACTTTGAATGTAGTGTGCGGATCAGGCTTGAAGTGTGTAAATGAGGCGGCAACCTTGATTGCAGCAGGAGAGGCAGATATCGTAGTAGCCGGTGGTATGGAGACAATGTCTATGGCTCCGTACGCAATGACAAAGGCACGCTTCGGTTATCGTATGAACAATGCCACAATTATTGACACAATGGTAAATGATGCATTGACAGATGCTTTCAACCACTATCACATGATGATTACAGCAGAGAATATCTGCGATAAGTATGGCTTGACAAGAGCAGAGCTGGATGAGTTTGCATTAAGCAGCCAGCAGAAGGCTGAGAAGGCAGTCGCTGCAGGTAAGTTTAAGGAAGAGATTGTTCCGGTTCCGGTTAAGGTTAAGAAGGATACGGTAATGTTCGATACCGACGAGGGACCCCGTGCAGGAATGACCATTGAGACACTTGCAAAATTAAAGTGCTGCTCAGGCAAAGAGGGTGGTCTGATTACTGCAGGTAACGCTTCCAGCATCAATGACGGTGCAGCAGCAATCGTTGTTATGAGTGAAGAAAAGGCAAAAGAGCTTGGTGTTACTCCGATGGCTACATGGGTAGCCGGAGCGCTTGGCGGAGTGGAGCCGGAGATTATGGGAATCGGACCGGTTGCATCTACGAAGAAGGTATTTGCTAAGACAGGTCTTACCATTGATGATATTGATTTGATTGAGGCAAATGAGGCATTTGCAGCACAGTCTATCGCAGTTGCAAGAGACCTTGGCTTTGATATGTCCAAAGTAAATGTAAATGGTGGAGCGATTGCACTCGGACATCCGGTAGGAGCTTCCGGCTGCCGTATCCTCGTTACATTGCTGCATGAGATGAAGAGAAGTGGAGCAAAGAGAGGTCTTGCTACTCTTTGCATCGGTGGCGGTATGGGCTGTACAACTGTCGTAGAAAGAGAGTAATATTAAGGTGTAAAGAAATAAACCTTCATTTTCGATTTTTCGGAAGGAATCGTGAAAAGAAAAGAATTTAGGAGGGACAAAAAATGAAAGTTGGCGTTATTGGAGCAGGAACAATGGGTGCAGGAATTGCACAGGCATTCGCGCAGACAGAAGGCTATGAGGTATATCTGTGTGATATCAATGAAGAGTTTGCAGCGAACGGAAAAGCCAGAATCGAAAAGGGCTTTGCAGGTCGTGTTGCAAAGGGAAAGATGGATCAGGCAGAGGCAGACAAGATTCTTGCTAAGATTACAACCGGTGTAAAGGACATCTGCACAGACGCAGATTTGGTAATTGAGGCAGCACTTGA
>JAQXLR010000165.1 GCA_029012225.1 Clostridiales bacterium | reverse complement strand
AATGTTAATGGCATTTCGATAAAAAATTCTCGCAAAGGTCTCTGCAATGACACAGCTTACCCCGGCAGCCTTAATGGCAAGAGGTGCATGCTCTCTTGAGGAACCGCAGCCAAAATTCTTCTCCGCAACAATGATATCACCCTTCTTTACCTTTTTTACAAAATCGTCATCAATATCCTCCATGCAATGCAGCGCCAATTCCTTTGGATCGGAGGAATTTAAATATCTTGCCGGAATGATAACGTCCGTGTCCACATTATCTCCATATTTGAATACATGACCTTTTGCTGCTTCCATCTCTACTCTCTCCTTCCTTCCAACTCATGTGATGCTGCTATGCACACACTTCCTCGGGACTTGATAATTTTCCTGTTACAGCGCTCGCCGCTGCAACGGCCGGACTCGCAAGGTATATTTCCGAGCTGGTATGTCCCATACGCCCGACAAAATTACGGTTTGTCGTAGAGACACAGCGCTCATTCTCTGCCAAAATTCCCATATAGCCGCCAAGGCAGGGTCCACACGTCGGTGTACTTACTACTGCTCCGGCCTCTACAAAAGCCTTAAGCAAGCCTTCCTCCATCGCATCCAGATAAATCTGCTGTGTTGCCGGAATCACGATGGCACGCACTCCTTTTGCTACCTTCTTTCCCTTTAGAACAGAGGCCGCAGCACGCAAGTCCTCCATTCTGCCGTTCGTACAGGAGCCGATGACAACCTGATCAATCTTTAAGCAGCCAACCTCATCAATCGTTCTTGTATTCTCCGGTAGATGAGGAAAAGAGACGGTTGGTTTTAGGGCACTCAAATCAATGATATGGGTTTCCTCATATTCTGCATCCTCATCTGCCTCATAAACCGTGTAGGGACGTTTGGAATGCTCCTGCATATACGCCTTTGCAACATCATCCACCGGGAAAATCCCGTTTTTCCCCCCTGCTTCAATCGCCATATTCGCAATCGTAAAGCGGTCATCCATGCTCAGATACTGAATGCCGTCCCCCACAAATTCCATTGATTTGTAGCGTGCGCCGTCTACCCCTATCATTCCGATGATATGTAAAATAATATCCTTTCCGCTAATCCACTTCGCCGGACGATTTGTCAATACAAATTTGATTGCCGAGGGAACCTTAAACCATGCCTTCCCCGTTGCCATCCCGGCTGCCATATCCGTGCTCCCCACACCGGTCGAAAATGCTCCCAATGCGCCGTAAGTACAGGTGTGAGAATCTGCACCGATAATCACATCCCCCGCTACGGTAAGTCCCTTTTCCGGCAATAGGGCATGCTCAATTCCCATCTCACCTACGTCAAAATAGTTTGCAATCTCATTCCTGTATGCAAATTCACGGACACATTTACAGTTCTGTGCGGATTTAATGTCCTTATTCGGAACAAAGTGATCCAGTACCAGTGCAATTTTATCCTTGTCAAAGACACCCTCCACCTTCATCTTATCCATCTCGTGAATTGCGACCGGCGAGGTAATGTCATTTCCCAGTACAAGGTCAAGGTCTGCCTCAATCAGCTGTCCTGCACTCACGCAAGGAAGTCCGGCGTGTGCTGCAAGGATTTTCTGTGTCATCGTCATTCCCATACCTATTCTCCTCCTGCTTATTTTTTTACTTGTGTGTAGTGTGTTACTATTGATTATATTACAGATTATATTATAATAATAATACATAATACATATATTTACCATAACATTTTTTTATGGTATGATAGAGCCATCCATTCTATTCCAAGGGGGGGGACATATGAATCAGACGCTTTCTTCCTATCGTATCTTTTACACGGTAGCCAATACAGAAAACATTTCCAAGGCGGCAAAGGAGCTTTTTATCAGCCAGCCTGCTATCAGCAAATCGATTCAAAAGCTGGAGGAAAGCCTTGGATGCCGCCTGTTCTCACGAAGTTCAAGAGGCGTTGTGCTTACCGAGGAGGGCAGACTTCTCTACAGTCATGTACAGAGTGCCTTTGAGACGCTTACGGCCGGAGAAGAAAAATTAAGACGTTCCATCGAGCTTGGAATCGGACATCTGAAAATCGGCGTAAGCTCTACGCTGTGCAGATACATTCTTCTCCCCTACCTCAAGGAATTTATCCGACGCAATCCTCACATTTCCATTTCCATCGATTGTCAGTCCACCAATCAGATTTTAAAGCTGTTAGAGGACGATAAAATCGATATTGGTCTAATCGGGAAGCCTCAGGGCTTAAAGAATATCCGTTTTGATTTTTTGGAAGAAATTGAGGATACCTTCGTCGCCACAGGCAGCTATCTTAACAATCTTCGTGCAAGAGGCATCCAAAGGGAGTCTCTGCTTTCTGATGCAACTCTGATGCTGCTTGATAAAAACAATATGACAAGGCAATACATTGATCGTTATCTGATTGAAAACCACATTGAAATCGGGGATTCCATTGACATCTCCAATATGGATCTTCTGATTGACTTTGCCCGCATTGGTGTCGGAATTGCATGTGTCATCAAGAGCTTTGTGAAGGAGGACTTATCAAACGGCACACTTGTCGAAATTCCTCTCCCGTTTCCCATTCAAAAAAGGGAGATCGGATTTGCATACAAATCCAACCTCAAGTCTTCCAAGTCTCTTGAGGAATTTGTGCGCTTTTATCGGGAGCTTAGGCTCCTCTCAAAACCATGAAGCCAGTCTGCCTTTACAAAGTAAACCAGAAAAATAATCGAGCTCACACTCCAGGTAAGCGGGTATGCCCAAAAAATCACTTCGATTCTTTTTAGGAAATGCACTGCTGCTGTAATATAGAGAATCCTTAAAATACACCATGAGGCAAGCATTGTAAACATCGGAATGGTAGATTTTCCCGCCCCTCGAAGGATTCCGGCAATGCAGTGTGAGAAGGCCAAAAAAAAGTAAAACAATGCCTCGGTGTGAGCCTGTGCTACGGCAATCGCCACAACAGCCGGGTTGCTGTCAAAGGCACCTGCAAGGTATGGCATCAGGGCAAAGACACTCACTCCTACCAGCTCTGCAAGCACGACCGAGCAGCCGATTCCAAACATCGCTCCCCTTTTGGCTCTCTCGTACTGCCTTGCTCCGAGATTTTGACCGATAAATGTTGTCAATGACATCGAAAAGCTCATAATCGGCAAGAAGGCAAAGCCCTCTATCTTAGAATAGACACCGCATCCTGCCATCGCCAGTGCGCCAAATTGATTGATATTACTCTGTACCACCAGATTTCCAATGGAAATCAGCGAGTTTTGAAGCCCGGAAGGAAGACCAAGCTGAATAATCTGGCGCAGCATCTTTCCATGAAAGCGAATTTCACGGACATGAATCTGATAAATCTCTGTCGTGCGCACAAGCCGGACAAAGCATAAAATAGCGCTTGCAATCTGCGATAGAATCGTTGCAAGAGCGGCCCATCCTACGCCAAGGTGCAGGATGCCGACAAACACAAGATCCAAAGCCACATTAAAAAGGGAGGAAAAGATCAGATAATACAAAGGACGTCTGCTATCTCCCACTGCTCTCAAAATTCCCGTAAGAATATTGTACAAAACAAAGGCCAGGGAACCCGCAAAGTAGGTTCTAAAATACAGCACAGAATTTGGCATGACCGAATCCGGTGTTCCCATCCAAATCAGAAGTCTTGGTGCAAGCAGGATACCGATTCCGGTTAAAAGAGCACCGGAAACCAGTCCGAATGCGACATTCGTATGAATCGCCTTGCGCAAATCGACATAGTTTTTCTCCCCAAAATATTTCGAAATTACCACTCCGGCTCCCGTCGCGATGCCGTTAAAAAATCCTACCAACAGAAAAATCAGGCTTCCGGAGGAGCTGACTGCCGCTAGCGCATCGCTTCCAAGAAAGTTTCCGACAACCAAAGAATCTACTGTATTATAAAACTGTTGAAAAAGATTTCCCAAGAAGAGAGGGATTGCAAACGATACAATCCCTTTCCCGATGGAGCCCTCTAATAATTTTGTTCCTTTTTGCTCATTCATGATCCTGCGGTTTTCCTATTTCATTACAATGTTTACAATTCTTCCCGGTACATAAATCTCCTTGACGATGGTTCCGGTTAGTTTATCTGCAATCAAATCCTTTGCTGCCGCCATCACGGTGTCTTTGGGATCCTCCTTACCGATTGCCAGTGTTCCTTTTATCTTTCCGTTAATCTGCACAGCAATTTCTACGGTATTCTCTACTGTCTTTGCCTCATCATAGACAGGCCATGTCTGCTCATACAAGTATCCCTGATTGCCGAGCTTACTCCATAGCTCCTCCGTAATATGCGGCGCTACCGGGTTTAAAAGAAGCAGCAAGGTTCTATATTCTCCCCTTGTGACAGCATTCTTTTTATAAAAATCGTTAATCAGTGCCATCATTGCCGCAATCGCGGTGTTGTATTTTAAATTCTCATAGTCGTTGCTTACCTTCTTAATGGTCTGATGCAGCTTGGTCTCAAGCTCGGAAGAATATCCTTCCTCCTCCGTCAAAATATCCTGCAATTTCCAGACACGCTCTAAGAAGCGGCGACAGCCCTTTACTCCGTCCTCCGACCATGCGGCACTTAAGTCAAAGGCACCGATAAACATCTCATAGGTGCGCAAGGTATCTGCCCCATAATCCCGCACAATATCATCCGGATTGACGACATTGCCCCGAGATTTTGACATCTTCTCTCCGTTCTCGCCAAGAATCATCCCATGCGAGGTACGCTTTCGGTAAGGCTCAGCGCAGGGAACCACTCCCTTATCATAGAGAAATCTGTGCCAGAATCTGGAGTACAGCAAATGGAGTGTCGTATGCTCCATCCCGCCGTTGTACCAGTCCACCGGCATCCAGTATTTCAATGCTTCCGGACTTGCCAGTGCCTGATCATTGTGTGGATCACAGTATCGCAGGAAATACCATGAGGAGCCCGCCCACTGCGGCATCGTATCTGTCTCACGCTTTGCAGCGCCACCGCAGCAAGGACAGGTGGTATTGACCCAATCGGTCATAGCAGCCAATGGGGATTCTCCGTTGTCGGTCGGCATATAGCTTTCTACCTCAGGCAGGACAAGCGGCAATTCGCTCTCATCGACCGGCACAAAGCCACACTTCTCACATTCTATAATCGGAATCGGCTCGCCCCAATAGCGCTGGCGGGAAAAGACCCAGTCTCTTAGCTTATAATTCGTCTTTGCATTTCCGATTCCCTTTTCTTCAAGAAATGCCGTCATTTTTTTCTTCGCAGCCTCAACCTCAAGACCGTTTAAAAAATCGGAATTTACCAAAATGCCGGTTGCCACATCCGTAAAAGCCGCCTCTCTAACATCGACCTCCTCTCCATCCTTGGCAACAACCTGAAGGATGGGAAGACCAAATTTTTTCGCAAATTCCCAGTCTCTCTCATCATGACCGGGTACTGCCATAATGGCACCTGTTCCGTATGTCATCAGTACATAATCGGAAATCCAGATTGGAATCTCCTTTCCGTTTACCGGATTGATTGCCATAAGACCGTCAAGCTCTACACCGGTCTTATCTTTCGAAAGCTCTGCTCTCTCAAAATCAGATTTTTTGGAGGCCGCCTCACGATATGCTTCAATCTGATTCCAGTTTTTCAACTCCGTCTTATATTTATCAATGATAGGATGCTCCGGTGATACAACCATGTAAGTCGCACCGAATAAGGTGTCGCAGCGTGTCGTATAGACACGAAGCTTATCCTCTTTTCCTTTGATGGAAAAGTCCACCTCTGCTCCAAGGGATTTTCCAATCCAATTCTTCTGTGAGACCTTCACGCGCTCAATATAATCCACCTGCTCCAAGCCCTCCAAAAGCTTGTCGGCATAGTCGGTAATCTTGAGCATCCACTCACTTTTGACCTTACGCACGACGGAGGAGCCGCAGCGCTCACAGGCGCCGCCTACTACCTCCTCGTTTGCCAGTCCAACCTTGCAGGAGGGACACCAGTTAATCGGCATCTCCTTCTTATATGCAAGACCTTCTTTAAATAACTTCAAAAAAATCCACTGTGTCCATTTGTAATAGCTTGGATCGGTCGTATTAATCTCTCTGTCCCAGTCGAAGGAATACCCAAGCGCCTTTAACTGCTCCTGAAAGCGTGTTACATTATTTTCCGTCACAATTTTGGGATGAATCTTGTTCTGAATGGCATAATTTTCCGTCGGAAGTCCAAAGGCATCCCAGCCCATCGGATACAAGACATTGTATCCTTGCATTCTTCTTTTTCTCGCAACAATATCAAGCGCCGTGTAGGGTCTTGGATGACCTACATGAAGACCTTGTCCTGACGGATAAGGAAACTCCACAAGTGCGTAGTATTTTTCTTTGCTGTAATCATCGGTCGCGGCAAAGGCATTGTTCTCCTCCCATACCTTTTGCCATTTTTTCTCCACAACTTTGTGGTTATAAAGTTCTGACATTTTTCTTTGCTCCTCCTGCCATTTCTTCTGAAAGAAATCCTACCATGTTTTTTCCAATGGCAGATTCCAATCGAGGAGATAGGGGCTTCCTTCTTCGTATTTTATCTCCTCATAGACATCTCTGCGTTCTTCGCTGCTTGTCTCGCCCCAATATTCATATCCGATCAAATAGCTCTCCATCATCTCGTCCCATGAGCCAAACTCGGACTGAATCTTCTGTGAAACCTCGAATGCTTTGTCTAAAGCTTCCGTCTCTGTATAGTAACCTGCCAGATAATAATATCCAAGGAGCGAAACGGCGCGGCAATAATCCCAACCGTCAATCGCAGATGCCCCTGATTTCTGATAAGCTGCATAGGCATTGGCAAAGGCATATGCCTGCTCCTCTGTCACATCATAAAACTCCAAAAGATAGTCTACATAGAGATCCTCCGGCACATCTGACATTCCATCTGCCTCAAAGTTCGTCATAAGAGAAATATAATCTGCGCGATGCCCCTCTGTCAAGAGCCAGTCAAGTGTCTCATCGGCACTCGCCCGGTCTGTAACACCCCACCACTCTTCCAGAAGTTCTTTTTCCATAGCGGCATTGCTCTCATTTACAGGAAGACCTCCAAAGAGCTTGTAATCCCAGCCGTTTAGCTCTGTTAAAACAGCGCAGGTTCCGTTCATCCAAAGAATCGTATCGGTAACCGCAACCTCAGAGGTATTCTCCTCCTCTGTCACATTCTCCTTTAACGTCTCACAGGTAATACGGAAGGAAAGCTCTTGCTTCGCACTGTCCTTTGACGCAAGTGAAAAAATCATATAGTAAGCATAATCGGTTTCTGCGCACAAAAGATATCCCGCCAGATTCTTTACTCCTGCCGCCTTATCCTCTACCTTACATTTCTTTGCTCTCTGATCTAATGCTCCCGGAAATGCAGGCTTCTCGAGCTCCTTCTCATCGCTGAGCACATACCCGTCTCCTATCAACTTCTCCACGTCATCCAAGGAGCTGACGTCATCTCCGTATACAGACTTTGGAAACTGCATCATAATCAGTGCCTCGCTTCCGCTGCTGTTTGAGCCGATTATCCAATTATCGCTTCCCGCATCGACGGTTTTCCAGCTCTTATCCATCAAAATCGTGACAGACTGATCCGGCGTATCAAACTCCTTCATATTGGCCTCTAGTTCTTCTCTGGATGGTGCTCCTCCACATCCTATCAGCCCTAGGCAAAGCACAATGCAAAGACAGAATGATAATAGACTTTTCCGTACTGTCTTTTCTTCCATTTTCATAATCTCCCTTCTTCTTATGTTTCTATCCCTACCATTATAGCAAAAAGGACCGGTATGCACCAGTCCTTCTGTACAATTAGTTGTTAATTAATTTATCATCCTCATTGTTCCAGCTATAGAGCTTGCGAATCTCTTCTCCAATCTTCTCTGCCGGGTGTTCCGCTGCCAACTTTCGCATCGCTTTAAAATGTGCCTGTCTTCCTGCCGATGACATATCCAATAGAAATTCTTTTGCAAAAGAGCCGTCCTGAATATCGGAGAGAATCTTTTTCATGCTCTTTTTCGTCTCCTCCGTAATGACCTTAGGACCCGTAATATAATCACCATACTCTGCTGTATTGGAAATGGAATAACGCATTCCCGCAAAGCCGGACTGATAAATCAAATCCACAATCAGCTTCATTTCATGAATACATTCAAAATATGCATTTCTCGGATCATAGCCTGCTTCTACAAGCGTCTCAAATCCCGCTTGCATCAGGGCGCATACTCCGCCGCAAAGCACTGCCTGCTCACCAAAAAGATCCGTCTCTGTCTCTGTGCGGAAGTTTGTTTCAAGCACACCTGCTCTTGCTCCGCCGATTCCCAACGCATATGCTAAAGCAATATCCTGTGCCTTGCCGGTTGCATCCTGCTCCACGGCAATCAGACACGGAACGCCTTTTCCCTCCTGATACTCGGAGCGAACGGTATGACCCGGTCCCTTCGGCGCAATCATCGTCACATCCACGTTTTTAGGAGGAACGATACAGCCGTAATGAATGTTGAAGCCATGCGCAAACATCAGCATATTTCCTTCTTCCAGATTTGGCTCAATCTCGTTTTTGTAAAGATCTGCCTGCTTCTCATCATTGATCAGAATCATGATAATATCAGCCTGCTTTGCAGCCTCTGCTGCGGTATATACTTCAAAGCCCTGCTTAACAGCCTTGTCCCAAGACTTGGAGCC
>JAQXLR010000164.1 GCA_029012225.1 Clostridiales bacterium | reverse complement strand
AATTACGCTACCTTAGATTTTGCAAGGGCTGCCAAGGCTGCAAAGCCTTCTGCATCGTTTACAGCCATCTCCGCCAACATCTTGCGGTTAATCTCCACACCGGCAACCTTTAAGCCGTGCATCATCTGGCTATAAGAAATTCCATTGATTCTTGCTGCCGCATTGATACGTGCAATCCAAAGCTGACGAAACTGTCTTTTTCTCTCTTTTCTGCCCGCATAAGAACTTGTTAAGGCTCTCATAACAGACTGTTTTGCTACTCTATACTGCTTTGATCTGGCTCCTCTGTAGCCCTTTGCCAGTTTTAATGTGCGATTATGTCTTTTTTTCGCGCCTAAGCCGCCTTTTACTCTTGCCATTTTCCATTCCTCCTTAACAAATTCTTACAAATACGGTAAAATCTTTTTCATATTCTTAACATTGCTGTCATCCACCATAGAGGCTTTTCTTAGATTTCTCTTCGTCTTCGCACTCTTTTTTGTCAAGATATGTCTTTTGTAAGCTTTATTTCTCTTTAATTTCCCTGTTCCCGTAACCTTGAACCGCTTTGCAGCTGCCTTGTTTGTTTTCATTTTTGGCATGATATCTTCCTCCTTAAAATTATGATTTCTTTTCTGCCAACACCATGCTGATGCTTCTTCCTTCAACCTTTGGCGCTTTTTCCACTACTGCAATTTCGCTTAAACTATCCGCGAAATCATCCAAAATGTGCTTGCTTGCATGCATATGTGCCATCTCACGTCCGCGAAAGCGAAGCGTAATCTTTACTTTGTCTCCTTTGCCAAGAAACTTTCTCGCAGCGTTCATTTTGGTGTTTAAATCATTTGAGTCAATATTTGGTGACAAGCGAATCTCTTTGAGCTCTACCACTTTCTGCTTTTTTCTGGACTCTTTTTCCTTTCGGGCCAGCTCATATCTGTACTTTCCGTAATCGATAATTTTACATACCGGCGGCTTTGCGGTTGGAGCGATTTTTACTAAATCAAGTTCTGCTTCCTCGGCCAGCTTCATAGCCTCTCTTACCGACATGATGCCAAGCTGCTCTCCATTCTCTCCAATCAGACGAACCTCTCTGTCTCTGATTTGTTCATTAATCATTAACTCGCTAATGGTACCTTACCTCCCCAATAAAAAAGTGGATAGGCAGACTATCCACAAAACATTCAAACGTATCGCCAAATATAGCGATATTTTCAAATATAAACCATGAGTCACCCGATTGTGCTCCGGTGAGAGTGGATACTCTACTTTGTTTTTAACAACGGTTAAACTATATCACGACATCATCTATGTGTCAAGATAATTTTATTCAAATGTTTTTCCTTGAAAATGTTTTTCCTGACAAGAATGCACTGCCATTTTTGTCAGGCCATTTTTGTCAGGCCATTTTCGTCCTGTGATCCGTCAGCATTTGATTGATGTCTTCTCTCTCCTCCTCAGACAGAAGCTGCTTTACATCCAGCATTACAATCAGCTTTTTTTGCGTGGATGCAACCTCATGGAGACAGGTGTTTCCCGCATGCATAATCTTGGGCATCGGAATAATCTCATCATTCCCAAGCTCAAGAATCGAGTTGACACGCTCTACTTCCATACCTATTTTCATCCCATCCATTCCCACCACCAGAATATTTGCAATGGGCAGTGTTCCGTAATGAAACTTGGATGCCAGATCATATACCGCTATAATCTCTCCATGAAGATTCATAATCCCGTGTACATGAGGCGATGCTCCCGGAATTGGCATTACATTATGCTGTGTCTCAATCGTGACTACCTCCTCTACCGGAATCCCAAATGTAATTCCATGCATTTCAAATGTCAATACCTGCATATCTTCACCTCCGTTTCCTCTTGTTGTATTTTTATGGTTATTATAGTATGCATTGCTTCTCTTTTCAAGCCATAACTTGCTTGACTTTTGACATTTCCTCCCGTTTGCTATATCCTTATCGTATCCGTATGCGTATTGTCAGGAAGCCCTGAACTTTATCTTTTGCATTTTGCATCGGACAAATCGAAAGTTCAATGAGCAGAGTAAAAAAGTACTTTAGAATGGAGATTTTTATGGAAAATAGAATGGTTGATTTACATGTACATTCCACCGAATCGGATGGAACCCTTAGCCCGCAGGAGGTAATGCTTGCTGCAAAAGAAGCAGGACTTGCTGCTGTGGCTCTGACCGACCACGATACGGTTTCGGGGATTGCAAAGGCTGCTCCTGTGGCACATGAGCTTGGTCTTGAGCTGGTTCCCGGAATTGAGCTCTCCACGGAATACCGGTCTCCTTTTGGGAACCGGGCAGGAAAAGAGATTCACATTGTCGGTCTTTACCTTGATACAAAAAACAAAGAACTTCTAGAAAAAACAGAAGAGTTTCAGGAATGCAGAAACAACAGGAATGCGCAAATGGTTGCCGCCTTACAGGCAGAAGGGTTTGACATTACGATGGAGGCGCTTGCCGCCCAAAACCCGAATTGTGTAATTACCCGAGCCAACATTGCACGTTTTTTATATGAACATGGGTATATCAAAACCATGCAGGAGGCTTTCTCAAAATATATCGGCGATGGCTGCCGCTGCTATGTGAGGCGCTTCCAGATTACTCCGATGGAGGCCGTCTCTTTGATCCACTCCTGGGGCGGCATCTCCGTCTTGGCACATCCGATGCTGTATCGTATGAGCTCTGTCCATTTGCAGCATATGATTGATGAGCTAAAGGACGCCGGCTTAGATGGCATTGAGGCACTCTATTCCACCCATACTCCCGGTGAGGAGAAGCTGGTAAAAAAGATAGCAGCCCAAAACGGACTGCTCATCTCCGGCGGCTCTGATTTTCATGGGGCAAACAAGGCTTCCATTCGTATCGGGAGAGGACTTGGTTCCCTTTCGATTCCCTATTCCATCCTAAGTGAAATACAAAAAAGGCGTGCTATAAAATAAACTTTTCAATTACCTCCGCAATCCCGTCCGAATTGTTATCCTTTTCGGTAATGTAATCGGCTATCTTTTTTACTTCCTCTGTCCCATTTTTCATGGCAATCCCAATCTTCGCCTTGCGAAGCATCGGGATATCATTTTGCTCATCGCCGACCGCAACCGTACAATCCGGAGACATATTTAAGATTTCCGTCAGCTGCTCCAGACCATATCCTTTATCCACGCCCGGCGGGCAGTATTCCAAATATTTGTCGCAGGAGAAAAAGCTGCTGCACTTTCCCTTTTCCCAGTGCAGATTCTCCTTCTGGAATTTCGCAAGCCGCTCTTTGCTCTTTAAATCAATCAAAAGCACCTTATGCGGCTCTTCCTGCAAGGCATCCAGCACACTATGGGAGAGCTTATAGGAAAGCTGGGTATCCTTACAATAATAATCCAGCTCTTTTGTATGGCTGCTTGTAATCACATCCGTGTTGCCATAGGTGTGGACGTAGATTCCTGCTTTCTTTGCCCGGGCAAAAATCTCCTCTACCGTCTCGATGGAGAGGGAACGCTTCATCAGCACCCGATCTGCAGAGCAGTCGTAAATGACTGCTCCGTTGAATGCAATCATGTAGCAGCCCGGTCTTGTAAGTCCCAATTCCCGTGCTACAATTCTTCCGCTCTCAACTGTTCTTCCGGTGGACAGTGCAAGGTAATGCCCCTGCTCCAGCATTCTTTGTATTGCGTCCCTGTTTGCTGCAGAAATCGTCTTGTCATCCGATAATAGCGTTGCATCCAAATCAACAAATAGAATCTTGTTTTTCATGACGTTCCCCCCTATCTGCCTCTCGCTCTTGTTCTTTGTCCTGTGTCTTGTTTTCTGTCCTGTATCTTATTCTGCCGACTCCTTCGGCCGAAATACACGATCGCTGTATACATGATTTTGCTTTGGAGCCGCCTTGGCAGCCTCTTCGCAAAATTGCATCTGTGAATTTACCAGAACTTTTCCTCTTTTATCTATTTTCTCATAAATTCCGTCAGATTGCAAGAGGTGAGCCTTCATATTGTCAGACAATTCTACCTCAAGAATATGTTTTACCTGTTTTTGAATCTCTTTGTCTAAGACCGGGAACAGAATTTCGACTCTTCGATCCAGATTTCTCGGCATCCAATCTGCACTTCCCATATAAAGCTCCTCCATGCCGTCATTCAAAAAATAAAAGATTCGGCTGTGTTCCAAGAAATTTCCGACAATGGAGCGTACCGTGATATTCTCACTGATACCCGGTATTCCTACCTTAAGGCTGCAAATCCCTCGCACAATCAACTCAATTTTTACTCCTGCTGCAGATGCCTCATAAAGCGCGGCAATGATTCCCTCATCACACAGCGAATTCATCTTTGCCACGATTTTCGCCTGCTTTCCCTCCTTCGCATGCTTTGCCTCTCGTCGGATGAGCTTCATAAACTTCTTTCTAAGCCAGATGGGAGCCAAGACAAGTTCATTCCATGACAGCGGCTCTGAATAGCCGGAAAGCATATTAAAAACTGCCGTAGCATCTTCCCCGATTGCCTCATTGCAGGTAAAAATACCGCAGTCTGTATAGAGCTTTGCCGTAGAATCGTTGTAGTTTCCCGTTCCAAGATGAACATATCTGCGAATCCCATCCTCCTCTCGCCGGACGACCAGAGCAATCTTGCTATGCGTTTTTAGGCCTACCAGACCGTAAATAACGTGGCAACCTGCCTGCTCCAATTTTTTTGCCCAGACAATATTATTCTCCTCGTCAAATCTTGCCTTTAACTCCACCAGCACCGATACCTGCTTTCCGTTTTCTGCCGCCTGTGCCAGGGATGCAATAATCGGAGAATTGCCGCTGACTCGATAGAGGGTTTGCTTGATCGCCAAAACATCAGGATCCTTGGCAGCCTGCCTGATAAAATCCACAACAGGATCAAAGGTCTGATACGGATGATGCAAAAAGAGGTCTCCTTTGCGTATTGCCGCAAAAATGTCCTCACCCGCTTCCAGCCCTGCTACCCGCTGTGGTAGATGCGGTGCATAGCGCAGGTGATCACAGCCGGATAAGCCGCACATTTTCATTAGAAATGTCAAATCAATTGGTCCTGAAATCTTAAAGATGTCCTCCTCCGCCACCTTAAGCTCCTCTTTTAAGAAACGAAGAAGCTTTTTATCGATTTTTTCCTCTACCTCAAGTCGAATAACTTCTCCCCACTGACGTTTTTTTAGCTGCTTTTGGATTTCTTTCAGCAAATCTGCCGCCTCATCCTCGTCAATCGTCAAATCTGCGTTTCGCATGATTCGGTACGGATAGGCACATTGAACCTCATAATTCAAAAAAAGCTTATCGATATTTTTTTCTATAATCTGCTCTAAAAGCAGGAAGGTTCTTTGCTCCTGATTTGTTTCCGGGAGCTCAATTAACCGCGGCAGCACACTCGGAACCTGAACCGTTGCAAACTCAACCGCCTCCTTTGTTTCCTTTGTCTCCTTACCCTTTTTTCGGGTCAGAAGCGCCGCAATATTCAAAGTCTTATTGCGAATGAGCGGAAATGGTCTTGACGCATCTACGGCCATAGGTGTTAAGACAGGATAAACGCTCTCGTCAAAATAGCGGTCGACAAAGGCAGCCTGCTCCTCATTTAACTCTTCAAACGCATCGATCACACAGATGCCGCTCGCTTTCATCAGTGGTGTAAGAGAGCGGTTATAGGTGCTGTACTGTAAATCGACCAGCTTTCTCGTTCTCTCATTGATCTTTGCCAGCTGCTCTCCTGCCGTCATTCCGGAAATATCCTTCTTTTTATAACCTGCATGCACCATATCCTTTAGCGAGGCAACACGCACCATATAAAATTCATCGAGATTGGACGAAGTAATGCTCACAAATTTCAGTCTCTCCAACAGAGGAATGGTCTTATCTCTCGCCTCTGCCAGAACACGCTCATCAAATTTCAGCCAGCTTAATTCTCTGTTTTCATAATATTTCGGATTGCTAAAATCTTTTTTATTTTCCATCGTAAAACCCCATTTTCTGAAATGAATCGAATACAAGTTAGTTGTAGATACGCTTTTCTTTTAGAATCAGCTTGATACAAAAAACATTCTCAAAATACGTCTTTTTCGTTTCAAGCAGCGCCTTCTCCAGTGCAATATCATCGACTGTCTCAATTGTAACAATCAATTCCTTCCCTCGCAGGACGGCTCGCACATCCCGGAACTTCTGCCTATGGCTTCGATCCATCGCATTTGCGATGCGAAGAATAGCAGAAAGCTTTGCCACTACAAGGTAGCTCTCCTTGCTCATGGAATCCTCCAATTCCTCATAGGACACAAGCGGATATGTATTGTAGAAGACGGCATTTGCCGCAATCTGCCTCTCTAAATGAGACAAACCGATAATCTCGGAGGCCATAATGATATCATAAGAGCAGCGAGGATTGTCGGCAAGACTGATATATTTCCCGCAGTCATGCAAAATTGCCGCCACCTGAAGAAGCAGCCTCTCGCGCTTTCCCATTCCATGACACTTTTTCATTGCGTCAAAAATCTGCACGGACATGCTTGCGAGCGCATCGATGTGGGGCGAATAGCTTAGGTAGCGTTTTGATAAGCTTTTTGCCGCCGATAGAATATCATCCTCAAAGTCATGCGCCGCATGGTAAATATTATGCTTCTCGGCATAATCACAGGCAATTCCATCACTGACAATCACACCGGGCGCCCACAAACGCCCTTGCGCCATCCTCCTTGCCATGCATTTAAAAATCATCATATAAGGAATCAAAAATGCATCCTTCTCATTGGAAAGTCCCAAGTCGGAGCACATTTCCTCCAGACTCTTTTTCCCCAGTTTTTCGAGATAGCGAACAAATTTTGCAAGCTCTACCGTATTCTCATCATGATTTTTCTCGACCTTGCGCACAAGTTCCGTAATGTAGTCTCCGATGATGATCATATACTGCACCTGCTGTTCCTTCAGATACATGGACTGAAAGACCTCAAGCTCCTTTTCCACCATCTCTTCCATCTGCTTTTGATATTGCGAAAGCGTGCTGCTTGTTTTGGAAAGCTGCTCCTGCATTCGCATGGTTCCAAGCCCCAAATGCTGGGTCGTTACCACCTTTCCTCCCACGAATACGGTAATCTGCATCCCACCGCCGCCAACGTCCAGAACCGCCGCCCCGCTTTGAATCATCTCCTCAAATTCGGCTCGCATCGCCACGGATTTATAGCTGATAAAACGATGCTCCGAATTGCTTAGAACATGAACGTGAAGTCCTGTACGGATTTTAATTTGATCCAGAATAAAGAGCGCATTTTTTGCATCCCGCAGCACTGCAGATGCGTAGGCTTCATAAGCATCGGCTCCATACTCCTTCATCATCTTTGTAAACTCTCCCAGAGTATCACAGAGAGCCTCCGCCAGCTCATACCCGATGCTCCCCTTGGAATACGCATCCCGCCCAAGCTCAATTCTTCTTCTGACATGATTTACACTTCGTATTTTCTTCTTTGCGGAAAGCTCAAAAATCTTTAAGCTGACCTCATAGGAGCCGATATAGATTGCTGCAAATGTGCATATACCCATGAACACACCTCCTTATTGTTTTCCAAGCAGATATTGCATAAACTGCTGTGCCGTTCTCCCGGAACGCCCACTGTGAGAAAGCTCCCACTTATTTGCCTCTGCCAGCAGTTCCTCCTGATGCATCGGAAGTGCATAACGCTTCGCAAGTGCGAGAACAATCTGCTGAAATTCTTTTTTGTTCGGTGCACCAAAATAAATTGTCACACCAAAGCGGGCATACAGCGAAAGTTTCTCCTGTACGGTATCCGATGTATGCATATCCTCTTTGGACTCCGATTTATCGGAATCATTTTCCCGAATGATATGCCTGCGATTTGAGGTCGCATAAATCAAAACATGATTCGGCTTTTTTTCCAAGCCTCCCTCAATGACTGCCTTCAGATACTTATACTCTACCTCAAATTCCTCAAAAGACAAATCATCCATATAAAGAATAAATTTGTAATTTCTATTTTTAATCTGAGAAATCACATCGTTTAAATCGCAAAACTGATGCTTATAGACTTCAATCAGACGCAGTCCCCTATGAAAATATTGGTTGGCAATCGCCTTAATGCAGGTGGATTTTCCCGTTCCGGCATCTCCAAAAAGCAGACAGTTGTTTGCCTCTCTCCCACTGACAAATGCCTCCGTATTGTCAAGCAGCTTCTTCTTTGCACGCTCATAGCCTACTAAGTCATCAAGCTGAACCTGCGCGATATTGGTAATCGGAACAATTCCTACTCCCTTCTTGTCATGGCAAATGCGAAATGCCTTATGCAATCCAAACTTACCCACTCCAAAAGTCTTGTAAAACTCTGTGACTGCTGCCTGAAAAGCCGCCGCATCCTCGACTCTCTCAAGATGAGAGCAAAGCATCCGAACTGCCTCTTTTATCTGCCTGTTAAAGCTTGTTCCGTTTTCTTCGACAGCACGGTAGCAACGCATCGATTCCACACATTCCGGCGAGACATGTCTCCAAAGCTTCTCGATCTCGAAATCAAACAGCTCTTTTATCACAGCAAAATCATGCGCTGCAATTACACAAATTGTACCCTCCACCTCGCTTCGCCTTTCACATGCACGACTATAAGCATTCTCACTGCTTACCAGAAGAAATGTCAAAAAGCAATGCCAGAGGTTGCCGGAAAATCCGTGTCTTTCCGCAAGCTCCAAAAGCTTTTTTAGGCACTCAAAAAGCAATGCCTCCACATCCTCCTTGTTGTAATAGGGATTGTCATAGTTTTCGATGAGCCATGTGAGATTACGAAACAATTCTTCCTGCTCAAATTCCCTGTATAAAATTAGATTTCCTGTTCCCTTCATATCTGCATATCCTCTCTGTCCTGCCGGATTAATAATTTCCCAGAATTTTTAACAGAGATGTCTCCTCTTTTAATCCGCGCAGCGCATTTTGCACGGCAGAATCCTTTAGGTTGCCCTCAAAGTCTACAAAAAAGCGATATTCCCAATTTTTCCCCTGTATGGGTCTGGACTCAATATGATTCATGTTTAACCCATTATAAATAAAATGAGAAAGCATGTGATACAGGGAACCGCTTTTGTGCGGGCTTTCGAAGCAGATACTGATTTTTGACGCATCCTTTCGAAAAATCCGCTTTCCCGTCACAATAATAAAGCGAGTTTCATTGGTCTGATTATCCTGAATGCATGGCTTTATCACCTTAAGCCCATAAATATCCGCGGTTAGGGTACTGGCGATGGCCGCCTTTTGCTTTTTGCCCTCCTCCTTTATCATCTGTGCCGCCACCGCTGTATTTTTTAAGCTGTGGCGTTCCCACGCACGATGTGCTTCCAGATATCGCCCGCATTGCATCAATGCCTGCGGATGCGAATAGACGTCTGTAATATCGGAAAGCTCTGCATCGGGCAGTCCAAGCAAAGCATGGTCAATGCGTAAAATCTGCTCGCCAATAATATAGCAGTCGTATTCCACCATCAAATCATAATTCTCGGATACGATACCGGCAGAAGAATTTTCAATCGGAAGCACGGCATAGTCTGCAGTCCCGTTTGCAATCGCCTCCATGGCATCACGCCACGTATCGACTTGGTGATTGTCTGCGTCCTCCCCAAAATATTCTTTTAGGGCAAGCTGTGCATAGGCACCCGCAGTTCCCTGAAATACAATCCGCACATTCTGATGCTCCGGCTCCGATACCTCTGTAAAATCCGGCATCCCATCCAGCCCCTTCTTTGTCAAAAGCTGATACTGCCTCTTCCTGCTCATCGCCATAATCTGCTCAAACAGTTCTCGGATTCCCTGTCTGTTAAATTCCGAGACTGCCAGCTTGGAAAGCTTTTCCAGTTTTTCTTCCTCTCTCTCTTTATCGAAAACCTTTTTTCCGGTTTTTATCTTATATTCGGCGACCCCGACGGAAAGCTCCATTCTCTTCTGATAAAGCTCGACGATTTGCGTATCAATCGCATCAATTTCCTCTCTCAATCTTATTAAGTCCTTCATATCCCTCACCCTCCCTAAAAGAATGGTATCCTTATGCAAAATCAAACAGCGACAGCTGGTTGGACTCCGGCATATCTCCAAGCAGACCCAAATCTGCCATCAAATCTATCACTGTCTTTGTCGCCTTGGTTCGCTGACGAAAATCATCCTTTGACAAAAACTTTCCGTCCTTTGCTGCCTCCGCTACTGCGACTGCAGCATTATCCCCCATTCCCTCAATCGTATTAAGGGACGGCATCAGCTTCCCGTCAAAAATTTGAAAACGGTCAGGCTTTGCTCTGTAAATATCGATTGGAAGGAAGGAAAAGCCTCTTGCGTACATCTCCTGCACAATTTTCATATCACGATAGACATCCTGCTCTTTTTTTGAAAGGCTCTCCTTTCTTCTTGTAAAATCCTTATAAAAATATTCCAGCCTCTCCTTTCCCTGACACATAATCTCGTAATCAAAGCCGGTCGCCCGGATCGAGAAATAGGCTGCATAGTATGCCAGTGGATGGTATACCTTACAGTAGGCAATACGCCATGCCATCATAACATAGGCTGCTGCATGTGCCTTTGGAAACATATATTTTATCTTTTGGCAGGACTCGATATACCAGTCGGGAACCTCATGCGCTTTCATATCTGCAATCCAGCTGTCCTTTAGTCCTTTTCCCTTTCGAACGGATTCCATAATCGTAAAGGCTTCCTCACTGTCCAGCCCCATCTGAATCAAATAAATCATAATGTCATCACGGGTACAGATTGCAGTGGAGATTGTTGCAATTCCCTGCTCAATCAAGGTCTGCGCATTTCCAAGCCATACATCTGTTCCATGCGACAAGCCTGAAATACGAATCAAATCAGAAAACTCCTGTGGCTTTGCATCGACAACCATCTGCATCGCAAATTCCGTACCAAACTCCGGAATCCCCAAACAGCCAAGTGTGATGCCGTGAATGTCCTCCGGCTTTAGACCAAGCGCCGTTGTATCCTTAAACAGGGACATGACCTTGGAATCATCCAGAGGAATAGTAACCGGGTCGACTCCCGTCAAATCCTGCAGCATGCGAATCATCGTCGGATCGTCGTGTCCCAGAATATCAAGCTT
>JAQXLR010000163.1 GCA_029012225.1 Clostridiales bacterium | reverse complement strand
TGTTCATCCTCATCCTCAACCACAAAACTCTTTGCAAGCCTGCCCTCCTCCAGATGTGCCTTCACTCTCTCCTGAAGATTTAACTCCTTGGCCTGCTCTTTATCCATCCTTGCAGCCTTGGCAGTCTTGGCAATTCTTCTTTCCAGGATCTCAATATCAGAAAAAATCAATTCCAGATTAATCGTCTCGATATCACGAAGCGGATCAATGCTCCCATCCACATGAATAACATTCGTATCCTCAAAACAACGGACGACATGTACAATTGCATCCACTTCGCGGATGTTACTTAAGAACTGATTACCAAGACCTTCTCCTTTAGAGGCTCCCTTCACAAGTCCCGCAATATCCACAAACTCGATCACAGCAGGAGTAACCTTTTTGGAATGATATAGATTTCCTAATTTCTTCAATCGTTCATCCGGCACTGCCACAATTCCAATATTCGGATCTATCGTACAAAACGGATAATTTGCTGATTCTGCCCCAGCCTTTGTCAATGAATTAAAAAGGGTACTCTTTCCCACGTTGGGCAGACCCACGATTCCCAGCTTCATAATCTGTATTCTCCTTTTGATAATCACTTCTCTTTCCACAAAAAAAGAGCCTAATACAACTCGATAAGTGTATCACAAACAGGCTCCCTTTTCAATATTCATCACTAAAATGTTATCTCGAAACGGCAAACCGCTCAATCATAGAATAATCTCACGATAATATCGCAGCCGAAAGAAAATGCCCTTTTCCCTCTTCAGACATATCAATAAGCATTCCCGGCTTTTCAGGGCACAGGCAAGCATTTGCTGCGAAACAGGTACATCTCCATAAATCATGTCAAAAATAGCATCCGGTTATCCAAAGCAGATGCTATTCCCACAACTAATACTTTTTAACTTTTTTTCGTTCTTCATAAATCTGAACATAATTTTCATAACGGATCTTACTGATTTTTCCGTTTTCCACCGCATTTTTCACTCCGCAATCCGGTTCACCGATATGGGAACATCCGGCAAAGCGGCATGCAGGTTCATATGCAAGAAATTCAGGATAGCAGGTCCAGACAGCTTCCTTATCAAGCTCATACAGCTCAATAGAACTGAATCCCGGCGTATCCAAAATAAATCCCGGAACAATCAGTGGAAGAAGCTGCGTATGTCGTGTGGTCTGTTTCCCACGCTCTATCTTATGACTGATCTCTCCGGTTTCCATTACCACTTCACGTTGCAGGCAATTGACAAGGGACGATTTACCCACACCGCTTGGTCCTGCCACAGTCGTCGTCTTTCCCAACAATATTTCCTGTAGTGCACGCAATCCTTCTCCCGTTTTTGCACTGACAGAAAGAATCGGATACCCGCTTGCGGTGTATACCTCCCGAATCAGTGCAATTTCCTCCGGGTCAGCAATATCAACCTTGTTGAATACCAGAATGCAAGGAAGCTTCTGCCGCTCCATTTGTATCAGAAACCGATCCAACAGATTAAAGTTTATCTTCGGTTTTGTATATGCAAATACTACAAGCGCCTGATCCACATTCGCCACTGCCGGCCTGATGAGACTGTTTTTCCTTGGAAGCAATTCAACGATGTTACCCTTTCTCTCTGTCTCATCCAGAATCTCCAGCTCAACATCATCCCCAACGAGTGGTTTTATCTGCATATTGCGAAAAGCACCCTTTGCCTTGCACTCGTAGATCTGCTCTTCACAATCCACGTAATAGAATCCAGCTATTCCCTTGATGATCTTGCCCTTCATGTTTAATTTTCCTTTGTAAACAACAGATCTCTGCTAAAATTCATCTCCTGCTGTGTTCCATCTGCCGCAGTTGTAAAATAATGAAACGAAATGGTTCCACTTTCTGATTTGATTCCACTGTAATTCACGGAGAATGGAAAGGATGTTGTTGCCATATCCATCAGTACTGTCCCATCTGCCGCACGAATGGTTACCTGTACGCTTGTTCCATTCTTAAAGCCCGGATCCTCTTCCAAGGTAGGTCCCAGAATATTGCCACTAAAGGAATACGTAGCAGCAGAAGGTCCCCTGGATACCCTGATATCAATCATGGTTCCCTTCTCCACATAGGTATCCACCGAATAGCTCTGATAGCAGATTTTATTTTGTGGGTATTCTTCATTATCCACATACTCGACATTGCCAAGCACAAGATTATTCTCTATGAGGATTGCCATCGCTTCATCCTCCTCGCGCCCGCGAAGATCCGGCACCTTTACCTTACTCTCTTCCTCGCCAAGACTAACATAAAGCGTGATGGAGGCGCCTTCCGTCGCAAGCTCTCCGCCCTGTGGTAATTGAGCAATAACCCTTCCGACTTCAATGTCAGAATTGTATTCCTCCTCCTTCACTACCTCAAAGCCACCCTTTCGCAGAACTGCCTCTGCTTCCTCATAGCTCTTTCCTGCTACATCCGGAACCTGTGTGCCTGCATTACCCAAGCTGACCGTCAGAAGAACACTCTGTCCCTGCTCAACCTTTTCACCCTTTGCAATACTTGCACTTATCACCTTATCCTGCCCATAGTCTGCCGAAGGAACATATTGAACCTCAGCAATCA
>JAQXLR010000162.1 GCA_029012225.1 Clostridiales bacterium | reverse complement strand
AGCTTGGTCTTTACACCATTCTCCGGCTGTTTCTCATTGATTCCATGGCTTATGAGAACATCGAACGACAGGTAAGAAACGCAAAGCCTGACTTAATTGAGGTTCTTCCGGCTCTCATGCCAAAAATTGTGGAGCAGGTATGTAAAACCGTCTCCATACCCGTCATTGCGGGCGGTCTTGTATCGGAGAAGGAGGATGTACTGGCGCTGCTGCAGGCCGGTGTGATTAGCATCTCCTCCACAAAGGAGGAAATCTGGTTTCTTTAAATTTGCATGAAAAATCCCTGAAAACCAGCGGTTTTCAGGGATTTTTCGAGGAGTTTAGTTATGAAAATGTTTTATATAAAGGATATCTCATCGAAAGAAAACAATCTCTTCTTTCGATGAAATAAGTATACGAAAGAAATGTGTCCGAAATGTGTCAACTTTCGAAAAGCTTTCTAAAAAGCCCCTCCTCCCATTTTATATTTCTTTTATATTTTTTCCTCTTTTTTGGCATTCAGCAAACGGTATCCCAGCATCCGCAGGTTTTCAGATTCCAGACTGTTTAACAGGACAACCCTTCCCTTCTCCTGCGACAAATTTAACAATGCTCTCTCACGCAGCTGTCGCTTTGTCTCTCTCGCTGTTCCTTTTCCCCCATCCAATATCTTTACATGTGCTCCCAATACTTTTTGAATTGCCCCCCGTACAAAGGGATAGTGTGTACATCCCAACACAACACAGTCTACCGGATGCTCCATATATTCCGCAAACAGCTCAACCAAAAACCGCTCCAAGGCAGGCCCCTCTGTCTCTCCCCGCTCCACATACTCCACCAGACCCGGGCAGGGCAGTGGGATAATATCCGCCTCCTTATGATGTGCCTGCATCAATGCCTGAAACTTTTCTTCCCGCAGCGTCATCGGTGTCGCCAGAACAAGCACCCTCGGATACTCGGATAGCTGCACCGCCGGCTTTAATGCCGGCTCAATCCCAATGACCGGCATGTCTGCATATTTTTCACGCAGAATGCGGATTGCCGCACTGGTTGCCGTATTACATGCAACAACCAACGCCTTTATCCCCAACGCTTTTAAATACGCTGCGTCAGCACAGCTTAATCTTCTGACCTCCTCAAGACTTTTTGTTCCATAGGGGGCATGTCTTGAGTCTCCGTAAAAAATAAAGTTTTCATTTGGCATCAAAGCCCTAAGCTCTCGCAGCACACTGATTCCTCCTATGCCGGAATCAAATACACCAATCGGCCTCTCCCATCTCTCACTGTTCATATCTACTCTCTCTCTTAGCCTGTATTGTCGAGAACAAAAGCGGTATTGCAAAGCGGTTCTTCTCCTTTTCACGCCTCCCACATCGCCTTGCTTCCCTTCTCCGTGCGAGACACGAAGAGTCTGTGCTCAATCTGCTCCTTCAATTCTGTCACATGCGAAATAATTCCCACCAGACGATTTCCTCCTGCAAGACGGTCAAGCACCTGAATTGCCTGCCTTCTTGACATCTCGTCCAAGGAGCCAAATCCCTCATCAATAAACATCATGTCAAGATGCACTGCTCCCGCCTTTCGCATTGCGATATCCGAAAGTCCCAGTGCCATGGCAAGTGCTGCCAAAAAGGCCTCCCCACCGGACAAGGTCTTAACATCTCTCTCACTGTCGGTAACCAAGCTGTATACCGCCAGATCAAGCCCCTCATTGGATTTGCGCCCTGCATGTTCCGCTTCCTTTAGTTTAAGCATAAACTGATGATTGCTCATCGTCAAGAGCCGCTTGTTTGCCTCATGAATAATCTGCTTAAAATATTGTCTTTGGATATAAGTCTCAAAGTCAATCTTTGCAGAGCCGGGCAAGCGCCCGCTTGCCGTCCGATATAGGCTTTTTACAACCATATCCTCGCCTTCCAGACGACTTTTCTCCTCCAGATACGTTTTATGACGACGCAAAACTGCCACATCTGTCTCATATGCCGTGTGCATGTCCATCCGCTCTCTTTCAAAGAGCCTTCGCTCCTGCTCTGTGGCCGCAAGCTTCTCCTCCCATTCGACAAGCGATATCCTGCTCTTTCCTTCCGTCATCTTAACAAGCGTCTGCAATCTTCCTTGATTCTCGTGACACCTTTCTAAGTACTCCTTAGAAGCAAGCTCCAGCTCCAAACGCTGCTGCTCGCTCATTTGCGCAACGGCATACTCCTCATAGGAGGTAAAGCCTGCCTCTCTTAGCGCCTCTTTCCATGCTTTTTCTGCCTCTGTTGTCTGCTTCTTAAGTTCCTTTTTCTTCTCCTCCTCTAAAAGCCTCTGCCCCTGCCTCATCGCAAGCTCTGCTTTTCTGCTCTCATACTCGGCTCTCCTCTGCTCATAATCCTCTCTTGCCTGAAGCAGAGTCGCCTCTTTTTCCCCTATGACCTCTCTTGCTCTTTGCTCCGTCGGATAGGCAAGTCCCTTTCGAATCCGCTCGACCTCCCTAATGCACTCCTGCCAATCACGCCATCTTTCCTCCAACATAGGGCGGCTGATTTCGCACTGCATACCATCCGCTGTCCCTCCGCCCTTTGACGCAATACACCTATGCTCATAAAAGGCTTCCAGCTCCTGCTCCAGCCCCTCTGCCTGCTCTGCATAGCTCCTCTGCTCCTGCTCCAGCACAAGAGCAGCCTCACTCACAGCTGCCTTTCGATTCAAAAAGAGTTCTCCGGCGTCTTCCCTTCTTTTTTCTGCCTGCTCCCTTCGTCTCTTTGCCTCCTTTACCTGTGCTTCGTCAACTGCTGTCTTTGGCAGCTTTGCCGGGCTTGGATGCTTCGTTGCACCACAAACCGGGCAGGGAGAGCCTTCCTGCAGTCCTCGTGCCAAAAATCCTGCCTGCCCCTGAAAAAAGCTCTGGTAAGCAGCTTCGTAGCAAAGGACTGCCTGCTCTGCCAGATGTGCAGCCTCCTTCCATTCGTCCTCTGCCTGTGCAAGAAGGGCTTCCTGCTTTTGCAGTGTCTCCTTTTGGCTTGTGACATGCATCTTTTTTTCATGCATCCGAATAAAAAAGCGCTCCCTTTCTTCCAAATAGCTCTCCTGCGCAGCCTGCAGCTTTTCCAGCTCTCGGCTTAAGCTCTCATAGACAGGGATGCTGCTCTCTATGCTGTGTATCTCTTTTTGCAGCTGCTCCTGCAAAATTCGGTTGTTCTCTGCCAGCTCACTTAGTTCTTCCTGCTGGTTACTGCACTTGCGCTCTGCCTCCTCTTGCCAAGCCGACAGGCGCTCAATGCGTTCGGTTGCTTTTAAAAGCTCCCTCTCCTTCTCCTTCCATCTCTCCTGTGGCAGGCTCACTTTCTCTGCCCTAAGAGCAGCCTCAATCCTATGTCTTCGTTTCTCCTCCTTAAGCTTGCCTTCCTCAAGCCTTTGCTGCTCCTGCTCTCTTTCCGCAAGTTCCTCAAAGAGACGGTTCTCCGCCTCTGCCTGCGTCATTCTGCTTCTTAGCTTATCAATCTCCCCTTGCTTCTCATTCTGCCTTTTCGCAAGCTCCCTCTCACACTCCCGCATAATGGACACTGCCTCCGCAAGCGGCAATTCCTTCAAATCCTCTTTGGGGAAAATCAGCCTTGTATTTTCCTGCATTGCCGCTCTCGCATTCTCCTGTATCCGTCCATCCAGCTCCACGGAGCGATTCTTTAAGTGCTCCTGAAGTCGATAAAAGGGCTCTGTTCGAAAGAGCTTAGAAAAAATAACTTTTCTCTCATCTGATTTTGCGTAGAGCAATTTGCGAAAATCCCCCTGCGCAATCATTACAATCTGCGTAAACTGCTCTGCAGTAAGCCCGATGATCTCTACTATTTTTCCGTCTGTTACACTCTTTTTTTCAGGAAAGACGCTGCCGTCCGGCAAAAAAAGCTCCACTCTCGAAGGAATCTTCTGCTCCTTGATCTTTCCGTTTTTCAGCTGCCTGGTAATCTTGTATTCCGGATTTCTTCGAATCTGATAGCAATCCTTTCCATAAGAAAACACGAATTCTACATACGTCTCGTTCTCCGGCTTGGCATATTGACTGCGCATCATATTCCCGTTCCGCTCTCCCCCGCTTGTCTGATTGTATAATGCGTAGGTAATGGCATCAAAAATTGTTGTTTTTCCTGCTCCGGTATCTCCCGAAATCAGAAAAAGTCCGCTTTTTTGTTCGGAAAAATCAATCTCTGTTCTTTCCGCATAGGAACCGAAGGCGGACATCACAAGCCTCTGTGGTCTCACTGCACTCCCTCCTCCATCTCACGGTTTATCGTCTCCTGCAATATCTTCTCCTCCGCCTCCGTCATCTTCCTTCCGTTCATCTCCTCAAAAAAACGCACAAATGCCTCATAAGGGTCGGTTTGCTCCCTTACCTCCTCTGTAAAGTCAAGCAGCTTTCTCGTTCTGGCATTGTCTATGCGAATCTCTAAAATGCGGTTAAACTTCTCCTCCAGGCGAACCTTCGGCTCATACGCCTCCACCTCATCCGTCAGCGTGATGCTCACATAATCATGTCCAAAGCACTCCCCCTTTTGCAAAACCTCCGCCAGGGTTCCCGTCAGTCTTCTTACCCCGCGAAGTGGAGACAACGGCAGCGTACGGATTTTGAGCGGCTCCCCCTTTCCAAAAAGCTCCACTACCGTCACACTCTTTTCATCCTCTGCCTCGCTTACCGAATACGGAAGCAGTGTTCCACAGTAGCGATAATGCTCCTTTCCTATTTTCTGCGGACGATGGATATGTCCCAATGCCGCATAATCAAAGCACTCTAAAGCTCCAACATCTACATTCTCAATCCCACCCGTCAAGCGTATTTCCGAATCGCAGGTTTTGGGGACACTGCCGGAAGCCGTATAAAACTGATGGCTTACAAGGACGTTTCGCCTGCTCTCATCTATCTCCTCACGCGCAATCACTCCCCTTACCGCATCGTTATAGGTAAGTGCCGTTTCGTCCAGCAGTCCACGGACATAAGATGGCTTGACAAAGGGAAGCAGATAAAAATCCACCTCGCCGTACGCATCTTCCAGCGTTACTCTTTGGATGAACTCCTCCTTTTCCATCGGCGGAAGCCCCGCAATATATACCCGGTGCTCTGCCAAAATACTCCTTGCAAAATCGAGTCTTTTGGCACTGTCATGGTTTCCCGCTATCATAAGCACCGTCGGTCGTGCCTTCACTTTGCAGAGTGCAGTCAAAAATGCATCAAAAACCGAGACGGCCTCTGCAGAGGGAATGGCACTGTCATAGATATCCCCTGCAAGAATTACCGCATCCGGCTTCTCCTCCTCTACAAGCGCCACTACCTGCCCCAGAATATGACGTTGCTCCTGCACCATACTATAATGATAAAATTGCTTTCCGATATGAAGATCTGATAGGTGAAAAATTTTCATCCGTCCTCCCCTTCCTAAGCTCCACGCTTTCGTGCGGCAACGTATTTCCTAACTATCACAAAAAAGTTTTCATCCTCTTTTATTCATGCTATAATAAGCACAAGAAACAGTTTCAAACAGAGACTTTTTCACACAGAACGAAAGGCATGGTAATGATTATGAATAAAAACAATCTCGCGGAAAACGGCAGATACTGCGAAATATGCAGCTGCCATCTGCCGCCCAATTATAAAAATTCTGTCTGTCCCGACTGTATGGAACGTGAATTGTTTCATAAGGTCAAGGACTATATACGAACGCATAACGTAACAGAGTATGATGTTGCAGAGCATTTTCACATTCCCCGCCAAAAGGTAAAGCAGTGGATTCATGACGGAAGAATTGAATATAAGGACGAAAGCCTCAATGCCATTCATGAATTACACTGCCAAAAATGTGGTGTGCCGATTTCTTTTGGTACACTCTGCCCGCGATGCGTGAAAAACTCTGCAATGTCCGTGCATTCTGCGTTCCGCCCCTCACAGGACGATGGACAGATGCACTTTTTAGAGCGCGACAGAAAAAAATAGGATATTTGTCTACCTTATTTTATCATGGAAGATGACTTGGCGCAAGCGCAAGGAAGACACTGTACGTTTCATGTTTTTTTGTTTTCTGCTTGACATCCCTCCTGTTTTCCTGTAGAATACGTTATTGTGAGACGCCCAGTTAGCTCAGTTGGTAGAGCAGAGGACTGAAAATCCTCGTGTCTCTGGTTCGATTCCGGAACTGGGCATTTCATTCTAACTTTATATCTTTTCCTATGCGGGTGTAGTTCAATGGTAGAACACCAGCCTTCCAAGCTGGATACGTGGGTTCGATTCCCATCACCCGCTTTATTTTTTTGTCAGAGGAAGCCTCAATTTTACACGGTTTGCCGTTTTATGTTTCTGAAATTTCGGTTACACTTTTAGTTAAATTCCAACTCTATAAGATTTTCTGTCTCCTCGCTCGCCAAGTATTTTAGTACTTACCTTTTAATCTATTTTCTATATCTGAAGCACTATACAACACATCTGTTACAATCACTCTATCGTCTTTCATAACATAAAACACGGAATAATTGTCCACTGACATTCTATAAATCCCCTTGGAACGTTCCGGATCTGAATCCATAATCTGAAAACGTTCCGGGAAAACATCAAGCTTTAGTATCGCATCAGCGATACGGTTATATTGCTCCATTGCATTCTCCGGTGCAGACAACACATAAGCAATATGATTATAAAGTTGCTCCATATCTGCCAATGCTTCATCCGTAATCTCAACTGTATATTGCTTCATACTAATGATTCTCCCTGAAATGAGCAAATGCATTTGCTGCATTCTGTACTCTTCCGCCTTCTATATCATCATAACCTTTTTGCAACTTTGCATGAAGCTCATCTGTTGTCATCAAATCCATATTCATTGAATTAGGTACTTTTGGCAAAGTTACCGCAAAAGGAATTCCTCCGGTAAGAGAAATCTGATTCAAATACATATCTATTGCGGTAGACATAGGTATCCCTAGTTTTGATAAAACTTCCTCTGCTCGTCCTTTCACAGTAGGATTTACTCTTAAATTTAATGTTGCTGTCTTCTCCATAAATCAACACCTCCTATTTATATCATTGTAACGCATTTGCCGTTACAACTCAAGCAATTTCCTTCCACACTCCCATATAAAAGCGCAGAGGCGCACATCCATCTGTTGTATACATGACTTTAATTTTCTCTTTCCTGCCCTCTTTCATCCATTTCCCGAAACACAGCTTCTTAATATGGTAAATATATCCAAATTTTTTTCATATATTCAATATTTTTGAACGAAATGTACATATTTTCTCTTTTTTTCGCTTGCTTTCCTTTCTCCGCTGACGTATAATAGAAGCACGATAATACTTACTTGTATACAAGCAAGAACGAAAGGAGTTTTTTATGAGCAAAGGAAACACTGCTGTTGATGCCAACGGCTTCCGCAAATTCGGTATGCGCGATAAGGTAGCCTATGGCGTTGGAGACTTCGGATGCAACATGAGCTTTGCGCTTAAGAGCTTTCTGGCTCTCTTTTGGACCCAGTACATGGGAATTGATTCGGTCGTTATGGCCACTCTGCTGATTATTGTGCAGGTATGGGATGCAATCAACGATCCGCTGATTGGTGCGATGATTGATGCAGACCGCCGCACCTATAAGCTCGGCAAATTTCGAACTTATATCCTTATCGGCTCGATCGGTCTGACCTTCGCAGGTGCGCTCTGCTACATCCCTTGGACAGGAGCTCCCGCAATGGCCAAAAATCTTCTGTTTATCGCAGGATATGTTATCTGGGATGCATTTTACACCGTTGCAAATGTTCCCTACGGCTCCATGCTTCCACTGATTTCAGCCGACCCTGCGGAGCGGGCACAGCTCTCTACCTGGCGCTCCATCGGCTCCATGTCCGGGAATATTTTGACGATGATTCTTCTGCCGTTTTTGGTTTACGATTCCAACGATAATCTGGTTGGCAGCCGCATCTTCCTGATTGCGCTCGTCATGGGAGTGTTGGGCTTTTTATCCTTCCAGTTTATGATTCGAAACACCATCGAGCGGGTTGCGGTCAAGGTTACCTGCAAGGAAGATACTCCTAAGTTTAATGTATTTAAGGCAATGGGGAATTTCCTTAGAAACCGCGCTGCAGTGGGTGCTACGTTGGCTCCCGTCGCCATGTTCATCGGTATGTATGGGGCAAACATTTCCTCACAGATTATGTTTCAGTCCTATTTTAAAAATGCACAGATTTCCGGCCTTGTCTCCATGTCCTCTATGCTTGGCATGTTCCTGTTTATGCCTTTTATCGGACGGATTGTAAAACGATTTGGTAAAAAGGAGGCCATCTCCGTCGGATCCTTTGTCTGCGTGCTTGCCTATGTGCTGATGCTCCTCCTTCCGATCACACCGGACGGAAAAGGACTTGCTCTTTTTATAGGCTGCCAGCTCTTAAACGCAGCAGGCTCCGGTATCGGAACTTGTGTAAGCTGGGCCTTGATGGCAGATGCAATGGATTATGCCGAATGGAAGTTTGGTGTCCGTGAGGAAGGAACAACCTATGCACTGCATTCTTTCTTCCGCAAGTTGGCGCAAGGCGTCGGCCCTTCACTCGGACTTGTGCTTGCTGCCGCCTTTGGCTACAACGAATCCCTGGGCTCCAACCAGACTCCCGAGACAGCAGCAAACATGCTCACGCTGACTGCAGCACTTTATCTTGCAAGCGCCATCTTCCAGTTTATCTCCTATGCCGTGATTTACAATCTGGACAAGAAAACATTGGCACAGATGGAAGATGCTCTTGGTCACAACACCGGCAACAGCTAGGCCGATTTTAGTGCCACCGCTCATAGGTTGCCGAGGTTTGCATCCTGCTTCTTGCCCCGGTTGGCTCTCCATACTCTGTGTATGCGGTTCTTCTTTGGTCTATCTCCCTATCCTGCTCTCTGTTTGAGAGGCAAGAGAGCAGGATTAAAAGCTCATGTGCCACGAGCGGCATTGCCGATAAGACCATGAGTTTTACCCAGTCATACACCCCCAATCTACAGGTCTCAAAAAGCTCGATACAGTAGGGAACCTCGGTAACCATAATCTGAAGGCCAATTCCCGTGATGACGGCAAGTATCATCAGCTTATTTCCCATATGATTCATACGAAAGATGGATGTCTCCACATCCCGCATTCCCACCGCATGAAAAAGCTCTGCCATTCCAAGTACCGTAAAGGCATACGTCTGACAGCAATTTAGGATTCCGGGCTGACTTAGAATTTCTTTGATTCCCGCAATCGTAACCGGAGCCCCCTGCTTTAGCAAGGTTCCAACCGGCAGCTGCAAAAATGCAGTAATACTGATTCCTGCAATCAATATGCCGTAAAAGCAGGTACATCCAAATCCTCCCCCCGCAAAAATGCTCTCATCCTTTCCTCTTGGTCGTCTGTCCATATAGCTTTTGTTCTCCTCCTCGTCAATTCCAAGTGCGAGAGCAGGCAAGGAGTCTGTAATCAGATTGACCCACAAAATATGGCTGGAGCGCAGCGGCGTCGCCAAACCACATGCCACTGCCAAAAGCATGGTAATGATTTCTCCGAAATTGGAGGATAGGAGAAAGACCACCGATTTTCGAATGTTTTCATAGATGCATCTTCCCTGTGCAATCGCCTTTGCAATTGTTGCAAAATTATCGTCTGTCAGCACAATGTCTGCTGCCCCCTTTGCCACATCCGTTCCTGCTATCCCCATGGCAATTCCGACGTCTGCTGACTTTAGGGATGGGGCATCGTTGACACCGTCTCCCGTCATAGCCGTAATCTCTCCATTTTTCTTGCAGGCTGCGACAATACGCACCTTATGCTCGGGTGATACATGCGCGAATACCGAAAGCTGCGGCAGCTTTTTTGCAAGCTCCTCCTCGCTCATCAGCTCCAGCTCCTCGCCCGAAATGCACTGCTCCTTTTTTTGCGCAATGCCAAGCTCTTTTGCAATGGCAAAGGCGGTGTCCATGCGGTCTCCGGTAATCATAATAGTCTTTACCCCCGCATGATAAAATTCTTCGACCGCCGCCTTTGCCTCGGGGCGGAGCGGGTCTTCCATTCCTACCATCCCAAGGAAGGTCAAGCCGTTTTCCTCCGCACCAAACACATGATCTCTCATTCCGAGAGCCAAAACACGCAAGCCGCCTCCCGTAAATTCCTCCAAGACTCGCTGAAATTCCTTTTTATGCTCCGGTGTAATCGGCTTCTTTTCTCCGTCCTGCCACACAAACCGACAGCGAGATAAAATCTCATCCGGAGAGCCCTTTGTATAGGATGTCCCTCTCCCCCCTTCCATGTGCATCGTCGTCATCATCTTTCTCTCTGAATCAAAGGCAATCTCGGCCTTGCGCGGCAGCTTTTGCTCCAGCTTTTCCTTGCTGATATCAAGCAGTGCCGCCATATCAAGCAGCGCAAGCTCCGTCGGGTCTCCAAACCGCTTCCCATCTGCGAGAGAGGCATCATTGCACAAGGTAAAGCCTTGCAAAAAGAAGCGGTCTTTCCCTTGATGCAGACCTTGCGGCTGTCCGATTTTTCCGTCTGTATAGCAGCGTGTCACTGTCATTTTGTTCTGTGTCAGCGTGCCTGTCTTATCTGAGCACACGACCGAAACGCAACCGAGTGTCTCTACGCTTGGAAGTCTCTTGACAATCGTATTGACCCGAACCATGCGGGATACCGAAAGCGCCAGTACCATGGTCACAATGGCAGGAAGCCCCTCAGGCACCGCAGCCACCGCCAGAGAAATTGCGGTAATCAGCATCTCCACAACATTCCTTTTTTGCAAAATCGCAAGGACAAACAAAAGTGCACATAAAAAGACCGAGATTCCGGAAAGCAGCTTTCCCAAATCTCCCAGCCGCTTTTGCAGCGGCGTCTGCTCTGTCTTTGCATCTCTTAGCATTCTTGCAATTTTTCCAATCTCCGTATCCATTCCAATTGCCGTGACAATCCCCTCGCCACGCCCGCTTGTGACATTGGTTGACATATAAGCCTTTCTCTTATCTTTCGTATTCTTGGACACGGGAACCGACTCTCCGGTCAATGCAGATTCCTCTATTTTTAAATTGACTGCCGTGGTGAGCTCCAGATCTGCCGGTACCTGACAGCCCGCAGTCAGCACCACCACATCTCCCACTGCCAAATCGATTGCGGGAATCTCGCAAATCCGATCATTTTCCCGAATCACAGCGTGAGGGCTTGTCATTTCCTTAAGCGCTTCCAACGCTCTTTTTGCCCTTCCCTCCTGAATCACTCCGATTACGGCATTTACAAACACCACGGCAAGAATAATCATCATATCGCCGATCTCCTTAAGCAGCAGTGAAATCGCAGCCGCCACAAAGAGAATAAAAATCAACGGATCGTTGAGCTGCTCCAAAAAGCTCTCGAGCACTGATTTTTTCTCCTCATCCTCCAAGCGGTTCTGCCCTCTCTCCCTTTGCCCTGTCCCATATTGTCCTGTCATAGCTCCCTCATTTCCGGAATATATTCCCCTGTTTTGATAAGACAATCTTATGTGACGTCCCCCCTGCTTTATGACACTTTCTTTCCCTCCTATCACGCAAAAAAGCCTCCCTACCCTAAGGTAGAAAGGCTTTTTTGCAGTTTAAAATGGGCAGAGGTGGATTCGAACCACCGAAGCAATATGCAGCAGATTTACAGTCTGTCCCCTTTGGCCACTCGGGAATCTGCCCATCTTGTCAGGAACTCCTGACAGCTATATATTATAACACAAAAGGATGCTACAGGCAAGATAAGAATTATACTTTTTGCAAAATTACCGCGGAGCACTTCTGCAGCTCTATTTTTAAAACGCCCCGCTTCACCTCATATCGCTTTACCATCGGGGAATATCCCGCTTCCGTGGTAATTAAAATTCGATCCAGCATCGCCTCCATCGGTATCTCTGCCGTCCAGACCGGAAGCTCTACCTCCCTGTCATACTCCGCATTGTTTACAACAATGACAAACTGCTGCTTTCTGTTAAACCTCGCATAGCAGAGCAAATTCTCCCCACCCGGAAGAAACCGGAAGGAGCCTGTCCGAAATGCCGGATTGTTTTTATGAAGCTGAATCATGTCACGATGAAAATCGATTAAGACGATATCCTCTTTGCCCCAGGGATAGGTTCTTCTGTTATCCGGGTCGGTAAATCCGCAGACACCTGCCTCATCTCCGTAATACACGGTCGGTGCCCCGGGCCATGTCATCTGCACGACAACCGCCGCCCGAAACACGCCCGGTCTTATGCCCTCAGAAGCGGCATCTGCTCCAAGACTTTCCGCACGCCCCACCTTTCCGCTTGTCCTTGTCATAAAGCGCGAGTGGTCGTGATTGGACAATTCATTCATCGCAGACAAAAGCTGAGAGGTCTGGAAACGTGCCATGTAATGGCGCATCGCCCCCTCAAAATCCTCGATTCTGCCCTTTCGCTGCGGCTCTGCCTCATCACTATGCTTCTCTACTCCGGTCAAAAACCAGGTCAGAGGCTCCATAAAGGCATCGTAATTCATAACCGTATCCCACTGATCGCCCTGTTCCAGCCATTCCTTCGGATCGCCATAGTGCTCAGCCAAAATAATGGCATTCGGATTCGCAGCCTTGACCGTTTTGCGAAAATCCCTCCAGAAGCGATGATTCATCTCCCGCGAATGCCCCAAATCTGCCGCCACATCCAAACGCCAGCCATCCGCATTATATGGGGGCGATACCCACTTTGCGGCAATTTGAAGCATCTTTTCATACAAAAGCTTAGAGCCCTCATAATTAAGCTTTGGCAGAGTATCGTGCCCCCACCAGCCTTCATAGGTTCCATTAAAAGGCCATGAATTTTTATCCTGAAAGGTAAAATAATCACGATACGGACTATCTGCCATCACAAATGCCCCGACTGCATACTCCCCATTTTCCGCATAGATTTCCTCTCTGTCCAACCACTTGTGAAAGGAGCCGCAGTGATTGAATACTCCGTCTATGATTACTCTCATACCGCGGGCATGGATTTCCTCCACCAGCCGTATAAAAAGCTGGTTGCTTGCCTCCAGATTTCTCCTGTTTGTCACACGTGTCACATAGCGCCCTGCCCTTCGGTTGTCATTGACGCCATCCTTTAAAAGCTCCCCTTCATCCTCAACAATCACGCCATAATGCGGATCAATATAGTCATAATCCTGTATGTCATATTTGTGGTTAGAGGGAGAGACAAACAGTGGATTAAAATAGATGACCTCCACGCCGAGTCCGGAAAGATAATCCAACTTCTGCCGTACTCCCTCCAAATCTCCACCGTAAAACTCTGCCACGGAAAATTCGGACGGATAGGTTTCCCAATCATCCATTTTTTTGCTGTTGCCGCGAATATAAAAATATTCGTCTGTCAGCACATCATTGCTCGTATCACCATTGTAAAATCGATCCACGAGAATCTGATACATCACCGCCCCCTTTGACCATTCCGGTGTGGAAAAGCCGGGAATGATCCGGAACATATATTCCTCCCGCACCTGCCTGCTCACTCCGTATCGGTCAAAAAATACATGCAGCAAGCCGGTTACCGCTTCGAAACAGTAGGAGAACACATCCTCTCCCAGTTCAAGCGTAACCGAATAGTAGTCAAAAACCGATGTTGTCTCCGTCTTTGTCATTTGATAATGCCTGCCCGGCGTGCACAGCCGGACAGCATCTACATTATCCTTCGCGGTTCGGAATCGTATTGTAACCTTCCCTCCCGCCTTTGGCTCCACCGGCCATCTGTAATCCGATGAGCCATCCGAAAACAGCGCTTCCTTTTTCAGAAGCGGCCGCATCTGCAGCATATACTGCTGTATCCGGTTGAATTGATAAACAGAATCCTCTTTTGTCATGAAAGTCAGCCCTCAAATAATGCCTCAAATTCCTGCTGTCCGATTTTCTCCTTCTCCAGCAAAAGATTGGCACATTCCTCCAGCACCGTCCGATTTTCCATAATCAGCTGCTTTGCCTTCGCATAGCACTCATCAATAATGCGCTTAATCTCCTGGTCGATGGAAATGGCCACACCCTCACTATAGCTTCTTGTATGCGCCAAATCACGTCCGATAAATACCTCATCATCCTCATTGTCATAGCAAATCAGTCCGATGTTCTCCGACATACCATACTTTGTTACCATCGCCTTTGCCATGCGGGTCGCCTGCTTGATATCCTGTGACGCACCGGTTGTAATGTCATCAAATACAAGTTCCTCAGCGACACGACCTCCCAAGGATACCACAATATCCTGAAGCATCTTCCCTCTTGTGTTAAACATTTCATCCTTCTCCGGAAGCGGCATTGTATAACCGGCAGCCCCATTTCCTGTTGGAATAATAGATACCGAATACACCGGTCCGACATCCGGGAGCAGATGGAATAAAATCGCATGCCCCGATTCATGGAATGCCGTAATTCTCTTTTCCTTCTCCGTGATAATACGGCTCTTTTTCTCCGCACCGATTCCGACCTTAACGAAGGATTTTTTTATATCCTCCTGCGTAATAAATACACGATCCTCTTTTGCCGCAAAAATAGCAGCCTCATTCAATAAATTTTCCAGATCTGCTCCGGTAAAGCCTGCCGTAGTCTGGGCAATCTGTTTTAAATCGACATCATCTCCCAGCGGCTTGTTTTTCGCATGAACGGACAAAATCTCTTCTCTTCCTCCGACATCGGGACGTCCCACATGTACTTTGCGGTCAAAGCGTCCCGGACGCATAATGGCAGGGTCTAAAATATCGACACGGTTTGTAGCCGCCATCACGATAATCCCCTCGTTCACTCCAAAGCCATCCATCTCCACAAGCATCTGATTGAGTGTCTGCTCACGCTCATCGTGTCCGCCACCCATTCCGGTGCCTCTCCTTCTTGCCACTGCATCAATCTCATCAATAAAGACGATGCAGGGTGCATTTTTCTTCGCCTCCTCAAAAAGGTCGCGAACACGGGATGCCCCGACACCAACAAACATTTCCACAAAATCAGAACCGGAAATACTAAAAAACGGCACGCCTGCCTCACCCGCAATTGCCTTTGCAAGCAAGGTTTTTCCAGTTCCCGGAGGTCCCACCAAAAGCACCCCCTTGGGAATCCTTGCCCCAAGCTTTGTATATTTTTTCGGCGCTCGAAGAAAATCCACGATTTCCTCCAGCTCCTCCTTTTCCTCCTTTAAACCGGCAACCTCCCGAAATGTAACTTTTTTTGCCGTATCATCCGTCATCATCTTCGCCCGACTTTTTCCAAAATTCATCATCTTGTTTCCGCCACTTGAATTTACCGCCGTCTGATTTGAGAGAATCAGAAAGAAGATAAAGACGGTGGCAAAGATAATCAGGTACGGCAATAGAGTCATAAGCCAGCTCTCCTCCGGCGGATTTTCCACCGTATAGGCCGTATAGCCCTGTCCTCTTAGGTAGTTTTGAATCTCATCCACATCACTGACTGTAAGCACCTTTGTTGTGCCATCCTGAAAGGTAATATAAAGATTACCTGTCGGCAATTCCTTGTTTGGAGCGATATTGATCCCAACAATCTCCTTGTTTACGACCGCCTTCTCAAACTCTGCTCTTGTGTAGCCGCTTGTACTTGCACTGCCATCCATCCAATACCATATTCCAATGACTGCCAAGATCAGGATAAAATAGATACCAAATCCCTTAAAATTATTTCTTTTCGTATTCAATCCTCACTTCTCCTTTATTCCTCTATCTCTACAAATCCAATGTACGGAAGATTGCGGTAGTACTGATCATAATCCAGACCATAACCGACCACAAACTCATCCGGAATGACAAATCCGACATAATCTACCGGCACATCCACAACCCTTCTATCCGGCTTATCCAGCAGGGTACAGAGCTTTATACTTTTTGGATTTCTTGTTTTCAAATTTTCAAGCAAATAGCTTAATGTCCTGCCGGAATCAATGATATCCTCAATCAGCAGCACATTTCGCCCCTCTATGCTGGCATCAAGGTCGTGCAGAATCCGAACCACTCCGCTGGAGCTCATTTCCGCCCCATAGCTTGACACCGACATAAATTCAATTGCCACCGGTGACGTAATCCTTTTCGCCAGCTCACATGTAAAAAATACGGAGCCCTTCAAAATACAAATCAGACACACCGGCTCATCGCCATATGCCGCACTGATTTCTTCTCCCAGCTCCTTGATGCGAGCTTCAATCTGCTCCTCAGTAAGATGTACGTGAATGTTTTTAATCTTCATAATCGTTCCCTCCGGTCATTTGTATCTCCAAGATTTGTTTTGTGCTTTCCCGAACCTTATATGCCGCACTGATGCGACCGCCAATCACCCATAAAATATGAGAGCCGTCTGCCACCAGCCAAAGCCTCTCTCTCTGCTCCTTCGGAAGTTTCTCCTCAATCAGATATTTCTTTAGCTTCTTTTTGTGCCCGGCATCGTCTATAACAAGATAATCGCCGCTTTGTCTCGTTCGAATTTGCAGACTATGTTTTATCATATCATAGTCCAGCCATTTCGTATACTTCTTTTTCTCAATTTTGCATATTTCTCCCCGAGTTTTCAATACCCGCAGTCTGATTTGTCCACTCGGAAGATCAAGCGCAAATGCCTCCCCATTTTCCGTACACGCAAGCATCTGCGGTGTAATCTCATATATCCCCTTATCCTGTCCTTGCCCCTCCTCGCTTTTACGATAATTCAAATTTGCGGACGTAAGCAGGACTCCTTCATACACGCGCCTTGCCGCCACCCCATAGGGCAATGCAATCTGCCTTCCCACCTGCAGTTTCGCCAGATTTTGTACAGACTGCACGTGTACGGCTCTGATATCTTTGCTGCTCTTTGACAGCTGCACAAGCAAGCTATAAACGATTTCTCTCTGCAGCAGGGAGGGATATTCCGAAAACAAATGTGCCAGGAGCAAACAGCCTGCCTTCTCTCTGCGACAAACCTTTGGAAGCAGCGCCTCTGCCTCTCCCTTTAAATAGTCCGATATCTCACAGAGCTCTCCTGCGGCACGAACCATATGCGCCACTGCCTGCTGGTTGATTTCTTCCATGAGGGGAATAATCTGATGGCGCAGTTTGTTCCTGCTGTAATCCATATCCAGATTCGTACTGTCCCTGCAAAAATCCTGTCCCTGCTCGTTTAGATATTGCTCAATTTCCTTTCGGCTTCGTGCAAGCAGGGGACGAATCACAAGGGCATGCGCCGAAAGTTCTCGCTGCCTTCGCATGCCGCCAAGTCCCTTGAACCCACTTCCCCGAATCATATGAAAAAGCAGTGTCTCTGCATTATCGTTTGCGTGATGAGCCAGCGCAACCTTAATATACCTTGGCATTTCCTCTCCCCTGCTCTCACCTCTCTCCCATGCATCCTCTGCCGCCTTTTGATAGCACACATACCGCAGCTCTCTGGCCGCCTCTTCTATCCCAACTCCTCTTTGCGCCGCCTCCCTTGGCACATCCACATGAAAAATCCGGCAGCTTATCCCTTTTTCCCGGCAAAGCCGAGTAAGAAAGCCTGCATCCCGCAGGCTTTCTTCTCCTCGAATCCCATGCTCAATGTGAATTGCCTGCAAAGAAAAATCAAGTCGCTTTTGCAGCTCTAAAAGCACCAGCAGGAGGCAGACAGAATCTGCACCGCCGGAAAGTCCAAGCAGCACAATATCCTTTCTTTCTATCATTTTTTCCTTTTGAATCCGATCTAATACTTCCTCTATCATCTATTTCTCCCAGATGCAGGCAGCCAGCACCGTCATATCATCCTTTGCTTTTCCCCCGGTAAACAGCATCACTCTCTCCATGATTCTCTTGGCCAGAATCCCCGGATTGTTGGTCTGAATACTTTCTATAATGTCCCGCATCGTCTCCTCCGGCTTTGGTACATGTAAATATTCTAACACACCATCTGTCAGCATGACAACAAAATCTCCATTGGCAACCGTAAACTCGGTCTCCTCAATCTCCACCTGTGTCTCTGCTCCCACCGGCAGATTTTGCGAGGTAATGCACATGACATCGTCTCCCCTTTTTACAAAGGTTGCGGCCGCCCCGATTTTGTAGAGGCTTGCCGCTCCACTGTACAAATCAATGTTACACAAATCCACCGTAGAATATAAATCGTTTTCCCCCTTCATTACCATCGCGGAGTTCATCATTCGAATGGCGGTAGGTACGGAAAATCCTGCCTCCATAAAACGCTCTACCAAATCAAGCACCAGCTCACTCTCCTTGCAGGCGGTGCTTCCTGACCCCATACCATCCGAGAGACCAAGAAGCAGTTCCCCACGCTCCAGCTCAAGAAAGGAAAAATTATCTCCGGAAATCCGGGCTCCGTCCTTGCTCACGCGTGCAATCCCCTGTACTCCACGAAACAGCGTATCCTCATAAAATACCAAGGAGCTGGCTTCTTTTGCAATAAAGGAGCGTGCCTGTCCCCCCTGCCTCAACCGCTTTCCGAGCGCACGCTCTGCTGCGTCAAGAAAAGCCTTGACCGATATACAGCCGCCCCTGGCACTCCTTACGGTTGCCAAAAGACGGACTCGCTCTCCCTGTGTTTGTATCAAATGCAAATCCTCTACCACGATCCCATGCTCCTTCGCACGATACCGCAGCTCCGCAAGCACATGGCGCTCCTTCTCATCCAAGACAAGCTCCTCCTTTGCGCAATCCTGCATAATGTAGGCCATCGCATCCAGCTGCTCTGCGATGACCTGCCGGTTTTCCAGTAGCCGATTGTACCATGCACGATTTAGATTGACCCGATTAAATACCTGCACCGCTTCCTCTACCATGTCACGACTCTTTTTGCAATAGATGCCAAGCTGCTCCTTTGCCATCTCATTTGGCTTTCCCGAATTCCAGATTCCCATAATAATTGTAGAGAGAATACCAGGAAGCGGCGTAGCATCCTGCTCCCAGCACAATGCACAGGAATCGCACATGGCGCATACCTTTCCTGTCAGCTCGTTTTGAATCCTCCCCAAATCCTCCGGCGTACATTGATTTTTTTGCATACTCATGCTGTGAAAAATCTGTGACAGGCCTTGAAAAGATTCTGCATAGGTACGCAGTCTCTCTCCATTTCCCATCTTCAGCTGCTCCTCCTTTTTCTCCTGACGCGGCTGCCATTCCATAATCCCATGAAGTACACGATTTAACAAAATCACTGCTCCAAAAATAAAGATGCCCTCCAAAAAAATCTCTGCGACTCCGAGCTGACTTTTCCACTCCAAAAGCCCTCCTGCAAACGATAAAATCACGGTAATCATCGCAGTCATAATCCCTGCCATAAACGCAGGACAGCCTTCGTTTGCCCAGCCCAGCAGACGCACTGCTCCGGCTGCCACCAAAATTGCAATCGCATATTTGACTGCTGCCGCAGCGGGCATAAAAAAAATCATTCCTATGTACATTGTTCCCAGCAGCAAAAATCCACTGACATTCTCCAGATACAGTGCTGCAAAGTATGCCGGTACCAACGGATAGCATCCCATCACACTCACACTGCAGGTCATGCATCCGACCGCTCCAAGTATCATTTGTTTGACTCCCTTTTTTTTCATCTCCATCTCTCCTTTTTTCTGTTCCGCTTTTGCGGACAAATGCGATTATACGGTGGTATGAAAAAAATCTTTGTCAAAGCAAAACCTCGTTTTCAAAAAGTTTTCGCCAAAATCTCTGTTCCGCTGTCTATTCTAGGGAGTTCCAAGCAGTCCATCCTTTCTAGGCGGTTAAACTGCAACCTCGCAGAAAGCTTCCAGTACACTTCAAGGCAACAAAAATGAGAATCAAGAAGAACGTTTCCCTGTTCTTCTTGATTCTCACACTGCATGCTGCCTCTTTATAAGCGCTTTTCTCGCCCCACACGAATCAGTCTCATCTCAAAGTCTCTTCGCTCCTTTTGCCGCACGGCCGATAAAATCATCCCGCAAAACAGGGATTGAATTGCCGCCATTACCATAAACCCACATACAATTAAAGTTGGCATTTTGGGCACCAGTCCTGTATCGATATAGGTAATGAGAACCGGAAGAAAAAGCACAGCGGCGGCCAAGAGCAAAAGGACTGCAAAACCCCCGAAAAAATGCATCGGCCGATACTGACGATACAATTTTGCAATCGTTTTTAACACCCGCATCCCGTCTGAATAGGTATTCAGCTTCGACTCGCTTCCGTCCGGTCGATCCCTGTATTCAATGACCACATTCTCAAGCTGCATATTTTTATCTACTGCATGAATACTCATCTCCGTCTCAATCTCAAACCCTGTCGAGAGAACCGGAAAGGTCTTTACAAATTCATAGCTGAACGCCCGGTAGCCTGTCATAATATCCTTAATGTCCGAGCCAAACAACAGATTAATGCCCCTTCGTACCAGCGAGTTGCCAAAATTGTGAAAGGGACGCTTATTCTCTGTAAAATAAGTGGAGGAAAGTCTGTCCCCGACTACCATGTCCGCATGGCGGAAAAGCACTCGCTCTGTCATCTCTGCGGCAGACTCTGCCGGATAGGTATCATCGCCGTCCACAATCAGATAGCACTCCGCCTCAACCTCACGGAACATTCTTCTTATGACATTTCCCTTGCCCTGTCGATATTCTCTCCGCACGATTGCACCTGCCTCCTTTGCAATCTCCGCTGTACCATCCACGGAATTGTTGTCATACACATAAATGATCGCCTGCGGAAGCTCACGTCGGTAATCATCCACCACCTTTTTTATCGTAACCGCTTCATTGTAGCACGGAATCAGAACTGCAATTTTGTCCATTGTTCTCCTCATCCTTTCCTGTTATCATCAGTATTCCAATCAGCACAGGTGCCGCTACCATGATTAGATAGGCATATCGCACCAACACACAAGGGCCCAGGAGCAGTGTCAAAAAATACGCCCCCAAAAACATGACCGGCAAAAGCAGCCTCCATTTTTTCTTGTACACCATATAGAAGAAATAAAAAATCAAAAGCCACGTATAGACCGGTATATTACAAAAAAATGACAGCACAACATTCTCTGTATATTGATTGCTGTTTCCAAACCATTGACACAGCCTCTCATAGAGAAACGGCAGCTTACTTGTGATCTCTATATCACAGATTCCGTCTCCCGGATTGATGCTCGCCGTCTGAAGATAATACAGGCGCTGCACCGTCAACGTATCATCCGGATACCAATAGCCTGCCGTATTTGCAAGAAACGCATCCAGATAGAGCCTGGTATATCGGATTCCGACGCTCACCCACGTTCTAAGAAACGCTCCCACATCATCAATGCCGCGATCCATGACCGTCCACTTAACCGGATCTGCTATCACTTCGTTATAAGCCCAGATTGCGTCCTCGCTGATGTATGCACGCACTGCTCCGGCATCCGCATATTTCCCTACTCTCGCCATCTGCTGGAGCGGAACACATAGGCTTTCCACTGTTGGCGATGGCGCCGCTCCTGTTCCTTCCATCATTCCATATTTTCCGACTGCAAAGATACAGGTGGCTGCGACTGCCACAAGCACATAAAGCTTCCGCTTTCTTCCTCTTAAAATCAAAAGAGAGAGAACGGCTGCAAGCGCAAGCGCATAAATTGCATTATTGCGGAGCAGCAGAGCGATTGCAACAAGGAGGGTAATCCCCATAACAGACCACGGCTTCGGCTTTTTTTCCATGCATTTAAACTGGTAGACAACCAAGACCAGTGAGATTGCAGCAAACAGCGTATCCTTTGTAATAGAGATTGCAAGCATGGGATGCACCGGGAAAAAAGCACACCACAGCACCATCCACCGGATGCCCCTTACCCTTTTTTCATAAAGCCACGTCAGCGCATAAGTAAGCGCACCATCCAATGCCAGCATCTGAAAGAATGCATACATCGCCATTCCGCTTGCCAGATTCCCTCCAAACAGCTTTGCCAGCTCCCAAAATATTCCGAGCAACATCGTGTGAAGCAGGGGCTGCTGATTCGTCCAAAGTCCCTGTTCAATACAATAATGCGTCTGCATCATGGCATCATAGGCATAGATACATGGATAAAATGCCAGCCATACCGGAATCCACGCAAAAAGCAACAACATAAAGATAAGAATCGAAAATCGACGCTTTGTAATTTTGGGCTCCGCCACTTCCTTCCCTCGTCCAATTCCCTCGCAGAGAAGATCAAAAAGATTTGCAAGCGGAATGCTCAAAAGGAGCGTAATTAGGATTATTTTTAAGCTTTCTTCTCCCGCAAACACATACTGCATCTTCTGAATCCAGTAGCCAAACACATAGCCGCAGGAGAGGAGGATGCCAAACAATCCGGCAAATAGCTTTCTTCTTCTGTCTTTGTTCCACAAACGCTTCGCATTCAGGCAGAGCAGACATAAAATCACAAAATAGCAGAGATTCATTTCGGCTCCTCCGCTTCCTCTTTTTCTTTTGTGCGATTGCTGATAATATAGCGTGGTCTGTGCTTGACCTCCATGTAAATTTTTCCGATATACTCTCCCAACACTCCCAAACAGATGAGCTGCACTCCGCCAATAAAGCAGATGATGCTTGTCATGCTTGCCCAACCTGTGACAGCTCTTCCCGCAAATGCAACCGCAAAGGACCAGATGACACCGATAAAGCTAAGAATCGCAATCCCACAGCCCAACCCCGTAATCAGATGGAGCGGCTTTACGGAAAGACTTGTAATTCCGTCAAATGCGAGCGCCACCATTTTACGGATGGGATAATGACTCTCCCCCGCAATTCTTCCCTGACGCTCATAATATACGCAGGTACTCTTAAAGCCCACCATCGGGAACATTCCTCGCAGAAAAATATTGACCTCTTTGTAGCTTGCAAACTCCTGTAACACCCGGGCAGATACGAGTCGGTAATCTGCATGATTAAAGATTACCTCGGCACCCATTCGGTTTAGCAGCCGATAAAAGCCTTCTGCGGTAGCCCTCTTAAAAAATGTGTCCGTATCACGCTTACTCCTTACGCCGTAGACAATCTCACAGCCATCCAGATAAGCGTCCACCATGGCATCCATTGCGTTCATGTCATCCTGCCCGTCACAATCTATGGAAATCGTAATATCACAGAGATCCTTTGCCTCCATCAAGCCCGCAAGCACTGCGTTCTGGTGACCTCTGTTTCTGCTCTGAGCAATCCCCTTATAATGCTCGCTTTCCTCTGCCAGTTCACAGATAATATCCCATGTTTTGTCCCTGCTGCCATCGTCCACAAACAAAATCCTGCTTTTTTTATCGATTTTCTCCGCCGCTATCAGCTGCTCCATTTTCTGAAGAAACATCTTAGAGGTAATTGGCAATACCTTCTCCTCGTTATAGCACGGAACCACAATATACAATACAGGTCGCATCGCAAACATTCCGCTATCCTTTCCCAAACTACATTACATTTTATTATAAAGTACCCTCATTTGCCTGTCAACACAGCAGGGCTTCCAGCGCCTTTCTAAGGCTTTGCGTATACTGCTCCAACGTAAAAGCCTCATCCGCATAGCGCATTGCCTTTTCGCTCTTTTGCCACAGCACAGCCTCCTCTTCCTCTATCGCCTCAAGCAGGGTCTGCTCCACTGCCTCCACATGGAAGTCCTCAAAATAGCTACAATATTCCCACAAATCATCCAGCCCGATTCCTCTTGAGACAATGGGAAGCATTCCGTGCCGCATTCCTGTCAGCACGGAGGTGGACGGCGCCTCCGAGCAAGAGGGAAGAAGAAGATAATAGCACTGTCCGGCCAGTCGCTTAAATTGCTCTGACAAGGTGTCTACAAATCCCTCCGCGTGCACATTAGGCGGCAGAAGATAGCCTGCTTCTTTTGCCTTTTCTTCCCCTCTGGCTCCACAGAGAAAAAGTTCCCACTCCGGATGTCTTGCAAAAACTTCAATCAGAATATCATTTCCCTTATGCACAAACCCATCCGTTCCATACACGAGGAAGCTCGTTTTTTTCTTATGCCGAAAGTCAAGAGAAAAGGTCGGATTCTTTAAAGCAGAGGGCCAGATTCGCACCACCTGCTTCTCCTCCGGGAAATAACTTTTCTCGCCTAAGCAAAGGACTGCATCTGCCGCCTTTTCATCCTCCTTTTGATAATAAATTCCGGTACGCTCCAGTCCAAAGCTTCTTCCTGTGCGCTCCTTAAAGTAAGCAACTCTTTCCGATTCCCGCTCATAAGAAATAAAATAAGGATTTTCCGTCATATAAATCACTGTCTTTGCCTTCGGATTTTTTTTCAATGCATAGCGAAAATTTTGTCCAAAGCCTAAAATATAATCATAGTAATCCGCGGGAATGCTCTCCCTTGCGCTTTCATCGTTGCATCCGCACACGTCGATGCACCAGCCCATTTCAATGCATACCTTTATCATCTGCATCATTTCCTGACGGTTGGTATGCCCAAAATTTTGGCGCAGCTCTCTTGCCGTTCTCTGATAATCCAAATAACAAAGCAGAATCCGTTTCTGAGGTCTTGTGCAGTCTAAGTTGATATCCACCACCATGCGCTCCTGCCCTGTAATTTCCAGATGGAGCTTCTTTAGTATTGCCTTAATCTGTTTCTTCATCACTGCCTCCTACACGGCATCCAGTGCCTCATAAAATCCCCCGCAGACTGCATCAAAGCGAAATTCCAAGGCTCTTTGATAGCATCTCTCCTGCATTTTTAATAATTCTTCTCGATCGGCAAACAGCCTGTCAATCGCTTGCGCAAGCTCCTTTGGCTGATACGGGTCCGTAATCGCCCCATGCACACCGTCTACAATTAAATCGTACGAGCCATCTGCATATTTTGAAGTAATCACCGGCAGGCAATGACACATGCCCTCCAATACAACCAAGCCGTAACAGTCTTCTCTCGTCGGAAGGACAAAGGCGTCTGCCTTTTCATAGCAGGCATTCAGCGCCTCCCCCTCCAGATAGCCCAAAAAAGTAACGCGCTCCACAAGCCCAAGCTCTCGAATCTGCTCCTTTAAAATGCGCTCCTCCGGCCCTTCCCCCACAATCATCAGTGTGACTTCGGGATCTGTCATTGCCAGTGCCGGCATCAGCAGATCAAGACCTTTTCTCTCAATCAAGCTGCCGACATAGAGCAGTTTTTTCCCCGGCACATAATCAGCCGGCTTTTTCTTAAGATATTTTTGGATGTCTACCGTCAACAGGCACTTATGACACAATTCCTCCTTTGCCCCAAGGCTAATCTGGCGCTCCATGGTCGCTGTGCTGCTTGCAACAAACCCGGCCGCCCTGCGAATCACATAGCTTCGAAACATTTTTTGCAGGCGTCCAATCTTCCGCTCCGAATTTGCAGTGCCGTCGCTCCATGAAAGAAAGGGAACCTTATTTTTTTTGCACCAATGCACCGCCTGCAGAATCGTGGCATTGTATTCCATGCAGACGACAATATCAGGCTGCAGCTTTTTCAGCTTTTTTGTAACGCCTACTGAAAATACGATTCGCCTGTCATCATAACGGTTTGGTATCGTGATCACCTTGCATTTTAGGAAAGAATGATTGCCAAGCTCGTCCTTACCGACCTTCCACTGTCTTCCGATATCCGAATTCTGAGAGGTATAGATGACATGAAAGGAGTATTCCGATTCCCTTTCCTGCATATAGCGAAAGAATGCAACTCGATAGGGAGACGGGACATTTGTAATAATTACAACTTTTTTCATAACCACAACCATACCTTTCTCATGTTAGACAAACAAACGTGCGCCGCAAGGCGCACTTGGAAAAACAGCCCGGTATTGTCTCCAATTCCATGGCTGTTTTGCTGATTTTTTTATTATATCGCATTTAATTTTTCATGTAAACAGCTAAAATCTTAAGAATTTCTAGCCCTTGAATTCCCTGTCCTTTCTCGCTATAATAAAAGGCGTGTAAGCACAAAGGAGGTTTTATGAAGTTATCACTGATTATCCCTTGTTTCAATGAGGAGGCTGCCCTGCCCTTTATCTATCAGGAGCTTGTGAAGGTATCGGGAATGTTGCATGGCTATGATGTGGAATACTTATTTATAAATGACGGCTCCTCCGACGGCACGCTTGCCCTGTTAAAGGAGCTTGCCGCCGCTGATAGCCGGATACGCTACTATTCCTTTTCCCGCAATTTTGGCAAGGAAGCCGCAATGTATGCCGGCTTTTGCAATGCAAAGGGAGACTACGTTGCCGTTTTGGATGCCGACTTGCAGGATCCGCCCTCCCTCCTGCCCGATATGCTAAAGCTGCTGGAGTCGGGAGAATATGACAGCGTTGCAACCCGCCGCATCAATCGCGAGGGTGAGCCGCCCATCCGCTCCTTTTTTGCCAGACAGTTCTATAAACTGATCAACAAAATCTCCGATGCAGATATCGTAGACGGTGCAAGAGATTTTCGCCTGATGAAGCGCGAGATGGTAGATGCCATTATTAAGCTGAATGAATACAATCGTTTTTCCAAGGGGATTTTTGGCTGGATCGGCTTCCGCACCTACTGGCTTCCTTATCAGAACGTAGAGCGCATTGCCGGAGAAACAAAGTGGAGCTTTTGGAAGCTTTTTAAATATGCAATTGACGGCATTATTAATTTTTCGCAGGCTCCTTTGTCTATCGCCTCCTATGGAGGTGTATTATTGACCTTTGTCTCCTTTGCCGCCATTCTGTTTGTGATTCTCCGCCGCTTAATCTTTGGAGACCCTGTGGAGGGGTGGGCTTCTCTTGTCTGCATCATCACATTTATCGGTGGTGTACAGCTGTTTTGTATGGGCATCATGGGACAGTATCTCTCCAAGACCTATTTGGAGACAAAAAAGCGTCCGCACTTTATCATTGCAGAGACAAATGCGGAAGATACCATCAAGATAAATTAAACAAAGTGGGACATATCCGTTTGTGTGATATGCCCCACTTTTCAGTTCCTGATTTCGTCTTTGATGATATAAAATGCCTTCTCCTCGATTAACCCCTCTTTTTCTATCTCATATCTCTCTGTCAGATACGCCCCAAATTCTGTCTTGGCAAATTCCTCCCAGCTGCCCACCGTATTGCGGTCAACAAAGATCACATCCGGCTGCGGATGGCTCTCATTTTCATAATACATGACCCATTCCTCATTATAAATCGGTGTGCTGATGCAGGTCGCAGACGTAAAGCGACCCTCAGCAAACGTGTTGCACAGTGCCTCATCTCCGAGATAGAGAATCGTATCGGAGGCATCCGAATAAGCCTTGATTTCCCGCTCCAGCTCTGCCATCCTCTCTGCTTCTTTGGGGTACACATAAATCCCCCGTAAAATTCCGCTCTCGATACATACACGGCTTTCTGTAATGTTTGCCGGCCCCGTCCCCGTAATTCGAACCAGATATCCTCTCGTAAAAATCACGCTAAGGGCAAACAATACCATGCAGCCTTTCGCAATACGCCCGGCATGCGGCTTTAACGCTTCTGCCCTCTCCATGCCAAGCACCATGCCGCCAAACAGGCAGAGATATAAGAAGGAGGCGTTTTCCTCCACACCCATATTGGAGCCATACATGGTTCCAAGATAGACACCGATTCCCATAGCAAGAAACAGTCCTCCCATCAAGCCGTCCCGCTTTTCCTCCTTCTTTCTGCATCTCATTTTTCCTTGCAGGAAAAAGACCAATGACGAGACTGCCGCAATCAGATAACGAACCTGAAGTCCCATCGGACCGCTGGGGCGGATTCCTGTCACATTAAAGCCAATCAAAATCAGTGCGGAAACTGCAAGCATGTAATACCACAGCAGGATGCGTTCCTTCGCCCACCTTCTAAACAGCAGAAAAAGACCTCCGGCAGCGATCAAAAAAACGGCGGCACGCTTTGCCAGGGCGAAAAGCTGTGTCCCATAGGTCGCCGCTTTTGGAACATTGGCATGCATCCCGTCACTGAGAATCCCGCGAAGGTTTTCCAAAAATTGAGCGAGCGGCAGATAGGAAAAAACAAATGCCAAAAACAATCCTGCCAGTATCGCACAGACAAGCACAAAGAAAAGCGGCAATCTCCATCTCCCACATTCCTTTTTGACGCTTGCCCACAAGACTGCCAGAAGAATTGGCAAAGAGATGAGAACGGTCGGATAGGCGAGTACCGCAGCGGCATAGAAAACTGCAGCAAATCCCATCTCTATGCACGCGATCCGCATCTGCTGATTCGACCTTTTCCCTGCATCATATAAGAGCACACAGCACATGACAAGAAACAGCAGCTCCAAAAGCCCATACTCAAGGTTCTGCGTCCCTCTCGGCAGAAAATTTGCAATGACAGCCGACGCAACAAATACGCTCTCTTTTCTGTAATACTTCCTCATGACAAGAAAAAAGAAACCTGCCACAAAAAGCTGCAGCAGTACAGATGTCCACCGCAGAAATATGACCAGGCCCTCAAGGCCTCCCGTAAGACGAACAAAGAATGCCGTCATAAATCCTGCCGGCCATGCCGACGTCATATGGAGCTCCCACATTGTATCAAACATACGATCTCCGTTTAACAGCCGGATTCCCATAACCGTGACGTAGGTCTCATCATGATCGATTCCAATATATACTTTTGTGATTGCAGCGGCAATGGTGGCGAGGATGAGTCCAATCTGCCACCATGTCGGTGTACGAATCTGTTCTTTATTCATCTGCATTCTTCTTTGTAAATACCAAAAATTTACTAAAAATATAATTTAATACAAGTACAACAATCTGGATGATAACGGACTTCGCCCAAAACTCTCCGATTCCCGCTTTTTCTACAAGCAGCCAAACGCCGCCCACCTCAATTCCCATTGTAAAAAGTCTTGCTCCCACAAATCTGCCAAACTCGTGCAGCTTTCCGAAAAAGCCTCTCTCCTTTGACACAAACACAAATTTTGCATTTACCGCATAGGCAAACAGAATTGCCACTACCACGGAAATTGTATTTGCCGCATTGAGCGGAAGTGCGGTCGTCTGCCTTAAAACGGAAAAACAAACCAGATTTACGAGCGTGGTGCACACACCAAAGAAAATGTAACGCAGCACATCGTTGTTCCAGAATCGTAATAGTTGCTCTTTTCCCTTACCCATATCTCTTTCCTTACTCTGCCATTCTTACGACAATGATTCCTTCTATGACTGCCACACTTCCCTTCGCCGGATAAAGCGGCATATTCCGGTACTCCTCTGTCTCTCGAATCGCTTCCTTCTCCTCCCATTCCACCGTTCCGAACTCACGTCCAAAGACATGATTCCACATGGAAACATAGTGATAGTCCCCGGTTAGAAAAACATCCTGACTCACTCCCATGATTGCCGGTGCAAGATCTTCCAAATCTCCGGATTTTGCATGGTAATCCCCCATAATCGCAACTCTCGTTACTGCGGGGTACTCATCAAGCTCCTCAATTTTTTGAAGAATGTCACTACATACGCTGTATGATTTTTCATAGCTTAGATTCATCTGAAAATAGGCATAGTTCGCATTTAGGGTGTTGAGATAGCAGATGACGGCCAACACAAAAATACCGAAGCCCTTTAATATCTTTTCTTCTTTCTTCTCCCATTTGCCTTTCTCAAGGTAGAGCAAAAGCAAAATATAGAAAAAGCAGACTCCCATCTCCATCAGCGTATGGTATCCTACATGCGGTGATGCCAGATTGATTGCAAATGCCGCAAACGGCATGGCACAAAGAGCTGCTGCCGTCAAGACAATGCCCCACACATTTTTCTTCCACATTCTGTGCTTGACGATCAAAAGAACCGTTCCCAAAACAATTCCTCCCATGAGCACCAGATGGATCAGCCCATATTTATTTGTTCCACGGATTCCGTTCTGCAGACACCACATATGCGCCCAGTTTACAAGCGTCTTTCTGATTCCCTCCTTGTATTGTGCCAAGGTCATAATCCCCATGCTGTCTATCCCTTGATAGGCGCCTGTTGTCATATCATAGCCATAGACGGTCTCATAATAAGTAAAGATGAGAAACATGGCAATCTTATAGAACACAAACCCGCCAAGCAGCATGGGCAGCTGCTTCCAGTTCCCAAGCACCGTCTCCTTGCAGGTTTTTCTCTCCAGCAGCAAAGCTTGAATCACCAGCATCAGGATAAGCACAAGGCTCACGCAAATGTATGCCTGATAGATGCCAATCGACAAGCCCAAACTAACCATTCCCAGAAGCAGACCATACTTGTATTTTTTTGTTAGATACACGGCCAGCACTGACATGAAAAAGGCTGCCATATACGGATCTGCCGTAAACATATAGGCAAATGCGGAGGTAACAGTGGGAAAGGATACAATCAGCCCCGCAAGCAGCACACTTGCCATGCGGCTTTTTAGCTGGAACAGCTCGATCAGCAGAATCACCGCAATGCTGATATAGATCAGAGAGAGTGCTCCGTTTACCCAGGGTAAATCATACTCGGAAGAAAGCCTTCCGAAAAATCCGAGGAAAATTCTTCCCAGGGAGTGTGTCTGTCCCACCCCCTTAAAGTTAAACATGCTGTCCCATGTTGGGAGAAAATTAAAAAAACGATACGCATGTGCCAGCAATCCCAAAATCCAGACTGCCGCCACTCCCGTTTTCCATTCCTGCTTGATATAGATTGTGTTGTTGCCGATTTTAATCGTATTCATGATGATAACTTCCTCTCTATCGCCTACCAGTAGCAGCCGTTTTCCACCTTATCCGCATCCTTTGGCTTATCCTTCGCTCCCGGCCGAACCCATGCGTCGGAATAGTATTGATTCAAAAATTGATGATTCTTATCCTCATCCCAGCGTTTTCCGCGAATCCCAAACAAAATCTGTGTCGTTCCGCCCATGTGCACCGCCTGCCGTCCGGCATCCTTAATCTTTGCGGCAAGCGGCAGGCCATAAGCGCCGCATCCAAGAATTGCAACATCAAAATCAACCTGCATTGCCTTTTGGTACATATCCTCCAACGCCTCAAACCAGTTTTGATACCGATCATCGGTCGCTCCCGCAAAGGCAACCTGCACCGCCTTTTGCACATGGATTTCAAACTCCGGCAAAATATTGGTTCCCGGAAAAATCCTCTCTCTTTTCTTCTCATATTGCTCTAAAATGACCTCTGCCTGCGGATGAATAACCAACACCTTTTTTCCCTCCAGCGCCTCCGTCCACGGATGCTCCGGATAATGGAAGGGATCTATAAAATGCAGATAGGTTAGGTGCATGTCCTTCGGAAATACCGTGTTTAAATAATAATCCTCAAACGGCTGAAACCATCCTGCAAGATAATCTGTGTTTTTACAGGCACGAATCATCTCCTCATAAAATCGCGGCATAAGCGCCTGATCATCCGGGAAAAAGCCGGAGCCCTGGCAAAGCAGCTGACGGTTTACATCAATCACTCTCTTATCATCAAACTCGAAGGAACGCATATTCGCAACCTCATTTGCACCAAGTCGTCCTGCTACAAAGGGACGTCCCAAGCGGATATCCTCTGCGATTTCCCTTTGCACCTGCTCCATGGGCTCGATGTTTCTTCCCGCAAATCGGTGATTCATTTTTTCCATCAGAGGAATCGCATCTATTTTTTGAATGATGTGAAGTCTTCGCTTTCCTTTTAGTAAATAAGAATAATACGTAAAGGGTCTCTTCATGTTCGTCTCCTTCCAAGCACTTCTTTTATTTCTTTGCGATAAATTCCGTCACCTTGCCTGTCACTGCATGGCCAAGTCGGCAAAGCTGCCCATGCAAATTTCTCAGCATAGTCTCCAGACTCTCAACAAGCCTTCCCTCCACTCCTCCAAAAAGCTTCTGGCGCAACAGCTCAATCAGTATACAGCCGACAACTACGCAGGGAGCAAAAATGCAAATTAACGGAAACAGAAGCGGAGAAAATGCATACTTTTTAAGCGGAATCAGCTCATATACCAGCCGCTGAAATCCGTAAGAAAATACATATACCGCCAGTACGGTAGTCGCAATTTTATTCACGATACGACTCTCAAAATGCAGGCTCCGGAATACGTTAAACAAAAGAATGGACGAGCATACCGTAAACAGCGAGCAGTCTCTGTAAAACAGACTGTATCTTCCTGTAAGGAAAAACAAGCCAAGCTCTAAAAGCATGGTAACTCCGATGTTTCCGGCCAGCAAAAGCAACAGTCTTCCCTTTGCATAGAGCCTGTTGTCATACTGTCTGATATAGCGACCAATCAGGTAAATAGCAGCCATATGTACAACGTTTTTCCCCTCACGCCCGAGAAGGTCAAAGCTAAGCAGCGTCGGCACCACGGACGAGAAAAATAGTAAAATGGCAATCAGTCGAAGGAACGCATCCCTTGAAAGCTTCTCCGGTATCCGATTTAAAAACGGCGATAGAATAACCAGTATCACATACACGGTAATATACCAATACAGATTGGACAGAATGGGAAATACGGCAGAGAGTATGTCTGTTTTTCCCGTATCTACCCCAAGCGCAAACCGGATTGCCAGATGCGCAACGGAATAAAAAATCACCATCAAATCCAAACGAATCAGCTTTTTTAGGGAAAAGCTGACCCCAAAATATCCCGATATCAGCATAAAGCACGTCACACCAAGATTGGTAATACAGTTGACAGCAATCAAGAGCAGGCGGTTATAGGTCGCCAGCTTGTCGCCTCCATACGCAATCGTATGCATAAAAATGATACCAAATATGCAAAGAATCCGCAATAATTCTATACTCGAATTTCTTTTCCTTGCTTCAACCATAATCAGCTCCCCTTCTTTCGAAGCCGCCCGGGAAGTCCCTTTATCAGGCGCTTCATCTCCTCATCTACAACTCCCCTGCAGCACATCCCATACAAAATCAGCATCCCTGCCTCTCTCGTTCCGCCAAACACAATCGGCATCACAATGGATGTCACAATATAGGTAAAGAGTGTTGCCGCTGCTGCTCCCATAATCCCAAAGGGAGGAATCAACAGCAAATTCAACGCTACGTTTGTGAGCAGTCCCGCAACAGCGTA
>JAQXLR010000161.1 GCA_029012225.1 Clostridiales bacterium | reverse complement strand
GTTATGATCGGCAGCTCTCTCTATGACCATGTAGAGGTTGCGCCAAAGCTTGATATGAACTTTGACAGCAGGCGTGATGTGGATCGCCAGTATTCTGCGCCTGAGGGACAGACCAATGGTATGATTGGCGAGCAGAGCATTTATGAATCAAACAGCATTGGTGGCATTGCGGGTGTGCCGGGAACGGATGCGAATGATGACACGACATATGTATTGGAAGATAACAACTACACAGAGACAAATATCACAGATCAGACGACGGTATACCAGAACAACGAGCATGTGACGGATATTACGGCGGCAACCGGAACCATCAATTATGAAGATTCCTCCATTGCAATTGTGGCAAAGCGATATGTCAAGTATGATGAGGATACGTTAAGAGCTGCCGGAGCCTTGGATGATATGACATTTGAGGAGTATATTGCGGCCAACAGCGATCCGGTTAAGACGGAGATTGATGAAGAATATTACACGCTTGTTTCCAATGCGACGGGATTTCCGGTGGAGAATATAAGCATTATGGCTTATGATGAGCCGATTTTTCAGTATTCTACAGGGAAAAGAAGTATACAGGACTATTTGCAGCTTATCCTTGCGGTGTTGATTTTCCTCTTGCTTGGCTATGTTGTGTTCCGAAGTACAAGAAAAGAAAAGTCAGAAGATTTGGAGCCGGAGCTTTCTGTGGAAAGCCTGCTTGAATCGACAAGGGAGAATCAGGAAGTGTTGGATGATATCGGCTATCATGAAAAATCTGAGGTTCGCCTTTTGATTGAAAAATTTGTCACGGAAAATCCAGAAGCAGCAGCATCATTGATGCGAAACTGGCTGAATGAGGAGTGGGAGTAGCATATGGCAACGACAGAAGAATATAGTGGTCTTCAAAAAGCGGCGATTTTGCTGATTGCTTTGGGGCCGGAACTCTCAGCAGAGATTTTTAAGCATTTGCGAGAAGATGAGATAGAGGAGCTGACACTTGAAATTGCAAATACCAGAAGTGTATCTCCCCAGGTAAAGGAAGATATCTTAAATGAGTTTTATCAGGTTTGTCTGGCGCAGCAGTATATTGCGGAGGGTGGTATCGGCTATGCGAAGGAGCTGCTGGATAAGGCGCTTGGCAATGAAAAGGCACAGGCAGTTATTTCAAAGCTGACAGCGTCTCTTCAGGTGCGTCCTTTCGAGTTTGTAAGAAAGACAGATCCCAGTCAGCTGCTGAACTTTATTCAGGATGAGCATCCGCAGACGATTGCAATGATTTTGTCTTATCTGACATCAAGTCAGGCAGCGCTGGTAATCAGTGCATTGCCCCCGGAGAAACAGGCGGACGTTGCAAAGCGTATTGCCATGATGGATCGTACTTCTCCGGATGTGATAAAGGAAGTGGAGAGAGTGTTGGAGAAGAAGCTTGCATCTCTTGTCAACCAGGATTACACGATTGTGGGAGGCGTGGATGCGATTGTAAACATTTTGAATACCGTAGACCGCTCTACCGAGAAGCATATTATGGAATCTCTTGAAATTGAAGAGCCTGAACTTGCAGATGAGATTCGCAAGAAGATGTTTGTATTTGAGGATATTCTTCTTCTGGACGATCGTGCGATTCAGCGTGTTATGCGTGATGTGGATAACACAGAACTTGGTGTGGCTCTTAAGGGAGCAAACGAAGAAGTGCAAAATGTCATCTTCAAGAATCTTTCAAAGCGTCTTGCTGCCATGATTAAGGAAGATATGGAGTTTATGGGGCCGGTGCGTATGAAGGATGTTGAGGAAGCGCAGCAGAAGATTGTAAGTGTCATTCGCAAGCTTGAAGATGCAGGCGAGATTGTAATTTCCAGAGGCGGAGGTGACGAGATCGTTGTCTAATCTATACAAACCATGGTTTACTCGTACAGAAAATGACAAGATGCGTGTGATTAAGTCGGATGATCTTGTGGCAGAGCTTTTGAAGCGACGGGCTGCAATGGAGGGCGAGCGCGCTAAGGCAGCCTCCGTTCAAGGAGTGGGAGCCGAAGGCGGCAATCCCGACGAGTTCAATCCGGGTATTTTAGGAGATGCTTCCGGAAATGTGATAAAGGCAGAGCCGGATGAGGGCGAAAGAGAGAAGGCGAAAAAAGAGGCCGAGCGTCTTTTGGCAGAGGCAAAGAGAGAAGCCGAGGAGATTGTCTCGGCAGCGCAGGCCAAAAGGCAGGAGATTGCAGATGCTGCAAGAGACGAGGGCTATGCCGAGGGGAGCAGACAGGTAGAGCAGGAGCTTAACCTCCTTCGTTCCCAGCTTCAGGTGTCCTTTGAAGAAAAGAAAAGCGAGCTGGAGAGTGAATATACAAGAAAACGCACTGTGATGGAGAGAGATTTGGTGGAAGTGATTCTGGAAGTCTTTAACAGGGTGTTTCACATCCAGTTTGATCATAAAAAGCAGATTTTGATTCATTTGATTGAGCAAGCAATCTTAAATATCGAGGGGGACAAGAAGTTCCGCATCAAGGTTGCTGAGAGCAATGTGGCTTTTTTGGAAAATCATATGGAGCAAATGCTGGATCGCATCGGACATGATGTAGAGCTGGAAGTTGTGACAGACCAAGGGCTTGACGGAAACGACTGTATCATTGAGACGGATTCCGGGGTTTTTGATTGTAGCTTAGGTGTGCAGTTGGAAAATCTGGTGAAAGACATCAGATCACTATGCTCGTAGGAAGTGATGGTATGACGCAGGAATTTGACAAATATCTGCAGCTTGCGGACAAGACATATTTTAACCGTCTTGGCAAGGTGACAAAGATTGTCGGACTTACAATAGAATCTGTGGGACCCGATGCGAAACTGAATGATTTATGCCGTATCGTCATTGATAAGGAGCAAGAGCGCTTTGCGATGGCAGAGGTAGTTGGCTTTCGGGATAAGCACTTGCTTTTGATGCCCTACGAGAATGTAGACGGAATCGGTGTGGGGTGTACAGTAGAAAATACGGGACATCCTCTGATGGTTTGCGTGGGAGAGGAACTGCTGGGGCATAGTCTTGACGGAATCGGAAGGGCGACCGATACGGACAAGCTCGACTTTTTGCAGGCGAATGAGTATCCGGTCGAAGCGCAGCCGCCGGATCCGATGAGCAGGAAGATTATCGATGAAGTACTTCCGCTTGGTGTGAAGGCTGTAGATGGCCTGATTACCGTAGGAAAGGGACAAAGAATCGGCATTTTTGCCGGCTCCGGTGTGGGGAAAAGCACGCTGCTTGGAATGTTTGCCCGCAATACAAAGGCTGATATCAATGTGATTGCGCTAATCGGAGAGCGTGGCCGTGAGGTAAGGGAATTTATTGAGCGGGATATGGGCGAGGAAGGAATGAAACGCTCGGTTGTTGTAATTGCAACCTCCGATAAGCCGGCGCTAATCCGAAATAAGGCGGCGAAAACTGCAACTGCGATTGCCGAATATTTTCGTGACCAGGGGAAGGACGTTTTGCTCATGATGGACTCTTTGACCCGCTTTTCTATGGCGCAAAGAGAGATTGGTCTGGCATCGGGTGAGCCTCCGGTTACGAGAGGATATCCTCCCAGTGTTTACTCGGAAATGCCAAAGCTTTTGGAGCGTGCAGGGACCTCTGATAAAGGCTCCATTACAGGACTTTATACAGTTTTGGTAGACGGCGATGACTTTAATGAGCCGATTACGGATACGGCTCGCAGTATTTTGGATGGACATATCATGCTTTCAAGAAAGCTTGGGCACAAAAATCATTATCCTGCAATCGATGTACTGCAAAGCATCTCTCGTGTAATGAGTGCGATTGCAACGGGAGAGCATAAGGCGTTGGCAGGCAAGTTGAAAAATGTGCTTGCGACTTATGCCGAGGCAGAGGATTTGATTAATATCGGTGCTTATAAGAGCGGCTCCAACCGTGAAATTGATTATGCAATCAAAAAAATTGATGCAGTAAATGAATTTCTAAAGCAGGGAACCGACGAAAAATTTCAATTTGAGGAAGAACTGGAACTCTTACGGGAGTTGTTTGATGACTGATATGCGATAGAGGAAGGCACGTCTTATGGCAAAATTTGTTTATCGAATGCAAAACATACTAAACATTAAGCTGAAGATGGAAAATCAGGAGCGGATTGCATTTGGAATTGCCAATGCAAAGTTGAGAGAGGAGCAGGAAAAGCTTCAACAAATTTTGCTTCGCAGAGCAGGGTATGAGCGAAAGGCCGTTGAGCTTGTAAAAGGATCCTTAAATATACAGGATATCAAGGAGTGCAAAAGAGCAATTGATACGCTAAAGAGCCAGCAGAGAACACATATGATGAATGTCCATACGGCAGAAAAGAATGTGGAGCTGGCAAGAGAGCGGTTAAATGAGGTTATGATTGAGCGTAAAACGCATGAAAAATTGCGGGAAAAGGCCTTTGAGGATTTTAAAAAGGAGCTTG
>JAQXLR010000160.1 GCA_029012225.1 Clostridiales bacterium | reverse complement strand
GCCGAAACGTCAAACTCCTATCTCCTTCTTTCCAACTTATTACCACGATTTCACTTTGTTTCATTATGGAAGTGAAACTGAAACATATCCAAAAGGAGAATTTGTCCTTCTCTATCTTAATTTAAAATCGGCTTAGGCATTTTTCTAAATTGAAACAGCAAAATTGCCGAAATAATTACTTCAAGGGCAGTAACCCCAAAAATTACGACAAACAGCATGGAAAGCTCGCCAAGAACTCCGGTAAGCATAATATAATCCCAAAAAAAGTGGAACAAAATAGGAAGCAATATATTTTTGCTATCTACATAAACGGAGCCTAAAAACAAGCCCATAAGAAATGTAGACACCATCTGATTCAGCACCTCTGACAATTCGATTCCACCGAGGATGTTCAATAAATGCAAAAGGGAAAAAAGTACTGCAGAAACAACGATTGCTGCAACCGGACTTGTCTTCCTCAATAAGCCACCAAGCAGAATGCCCCGATACATCCCTTCCTCAGCAATTCCTATAAGCAACGAATCAAAAAAAACAATAAAAAACGCCATGCTCAAGTCGAAACCCTTAACAGCCGAATAAAGCGCCAGTCCTGATATAGGTACAAAAAGCAACAGAAACCATAAATATCTCTTTTTATTTTCCGTAATGATGACGAAATCTTTTCGATTCCTAATTCCGTAAATCAAAACCAAAACGGCTAAAATAATCATTATCGGTAAAAATTTTTCGCTGAATTCGGGCGAGTCATAGGTCGTATGAAGGACATAGTTGCAGTACACAAGACCGCCACCCATAATAATCATGTAAAGACATAGGAAACCGTAATTCTTCACTCTAACCTCCTGTATAAAAAAGATCCATTCCAAAAATAAGCTTTCATAGGCTTATGGATATCGTTATTCTGTCAACCTCCTACTGCTTACAAGCGCTCTTTCCTTTCGTATTCTTTGCAAATACATCCGGATTGCTTATGCGAAGCAGACTGATACAATACTAATAAGACACCACAAGCTGCATCTTAAATCTTTCTTCTCCATAAACTGCATGTGGAATATCCTTTGGCATAATAAGCGTATCGCCTTCCTCTAAATAAAACACCTCATCAGCCACTGTAAATCTGCCTTTGCCTTCAAGCACTGTTACCATAGCATCTCCACCGGAAGCATGTGTTGCAATCTCTTCCCCCTTGTCAAAAGAAAAAATTGTCATACTTACATACGCATTCTGAACCAATGTCTTTGATGCCACTTGACCCGTCCGGTACTCTACCTGATCCTTTAGCAAAAGCTTTACCTGTTTTTCAATATTCTTATACATATTCTTCCTACCTTCCTTCCTATTTGTGTCCAAAAAGCTTCCGATCGCAGAACAGGCGCTCTAAGCTTGCGCCCTTGTAACAGCTGCTTGCTCAAACTGACTGTTATAAAGCTCTGCGTAAAAGCCGTTTTGCTTCAATAAATTCTCGTGATTGCCCTGCTCGGCAATATCTCCATCCCGAATGACGAGGATTAAGTCTGCATTTTTGATGGTCGAAAGCCGATGAGCGATGACAAAGCTGGTGCGCTTTTCTGTCAGCTGATCCATTGCCTTTTGCGTAATAATCTCCGTTCTGGTGTCCACGCTGGAGGTGGCCTCATCCAAAATCAGCATCGGACTATTCTGAATCATTGCTCTGGCAATGGTAAAGAGCTGCTTTTGTCCTGCAGAAATGGAGGTGTCATCGTTTAGTATCGTATCATATCCATGCGGCAGTGCCTGAATAAAGCTATGAATGCCGCAGGCTTTGCAGGCCTCCACCATGGTCTCCTCTGATACATTTTCACGATTGTAGATTAAGTTTTCCCGAACGGTTCCTTCAAAAAGCCAGGTATCCTGCAGCACCATACCAAACAGGCCATGCACATCCTCCCGACGCATCTGCTTTGTATTGACGCCATCGATATAAATATCACCAGCCGTCGTTTCAAAAAAGCGCATCAGCAGATTAACCAACGTTGTTTTTCCCGCACCGGTAGGTCCCACGATAGCTACCTTCTGCCCCGGCTGAATATGAGCGGAAAAATTGTGAATCACTTCGACATCCGGAGTATTCGGATATGCAAATTTTACATTCCGAAACTCCACTTCTCCACTCACCTTGGCAGACCATGCGGTCTTTTGGGATTCATCCTCCAGTTCCTCCTCCTCCAAAAATTCAAAGACCCGCTCCGTGGCAGCGGCAGTAGACTGCATATTCGTCATCCCCTGCGCAATCTGTCTAAGAGGCTGCTCAAACAAGCGAACATAGATTAAAAAGGCAGTAATGACACCAAAGGTAATGTTTCCATTTATTACCAGCATGGCTCCTACAACGCAAACCGCTACGTATCCGAGGTTGCCCACAAAATTCATCACAGGCTGCATCAGCCCGGAAAGAAACTGGGACTTGAAGTTGGCATTTTTCACTGCCAGATTCATTTGTGTAAATTTGTCTTTTATGCGCTTTTGTGCATTCGAAATGCGAATGACATCGTGCCCGCTGTAGATTTCCTCGATATAGCCGTTGAGCTTTCCCAGACTGTGCTGCCGTTCCTTAAAATAATGCTGGGAGTGCTTCATAAGAAAAGCCATGAAGAAAATACCCAAAACAACTGTCACAATCGTTGTTGCTGCCATCATCCAGTTTGTCCAAAACATCATCATAAGACAGCCGATAAACTGAGCAAAGGCAGACACAAGCGAGATTGCACTGTTAGACAAACCCTGCCCAATGGTATCCACATCGTTTGTGACTCTGGAGAGCACATCACCATAAGAATTGGCCGAAAAATATTTCAATGGCAGACGATTGATTTTCCCATCAATGTCTCCGCGCATCCGATGCGAGAGCTTCTGGGTAACCGTCGCCATAATAAAATGCTGGGAAAATGTACAAAGAGCACTGACCAGATAAATCGTCAGAAGCAGCATGCACACAGACCGGATTCCATCCATATCAATCCCACCGCCCTGATGCGTCCGAACAAAATCCTCACTCAGACGGACATTCTCAAGAAGAGCTGCGGTCAACGGATCCTCCTGATTTGTCAAATCCAAGTTCTCCCAGTCAACCATTCGAGGGTCTGTCCCCTCCGGCAAAAACTCTGACACATCGATTTTCCCCTGTATGATCTGCTGTCTAATCTCCTCTGCCACTTCTTCGGTAGAAATACCGTAGGTCAGACCATCGTAAATATAATCTGTAATTCTGCTAATCTGATTAGGACCTATGATTGTCAAAACCGTTCCAACCACTGCCAGAATCAGTGCCAGTACAATGATTCCAACCTCTTTTTTACAGTAAGAAATCAGCTTTCCCAGGGCCTGTTTCAAATTCTTGGGCTTTTGCACCACATTTCCCATTCTTGGCATTTTCTATCCCTCCTTTATGTCAGCTCTGCCTGAGACAGCTGACTCAGTGCAATTTCCTGATATTCCTTACAGGTTTTCATCAATTCCTCATGGGTACCGAGTCCTACAATCTCTCCCCGATCTAAGACAATAATTTTATCCGCATGACGAATCGTTCCGATTCGCTGCGCAACAATCAGACAGGTGGTGTCATGAAGTTCCTTTGCAATCTGCTCACGCAGCGCCCGGTCAGTCTGATAGTCCAGCGCAGAAAAGGAATCGTCAAAAATCAAGATTTGCGGCTTTCTTGCAATGGCTCTTGCAATGGCAAGGCGCTGCTTTTGGCCTCCGGATACATTGCTGCCTCCCTGGGCGATTTCACTTTGCAGACCTTTTTCCTTCTCTCGAACAAATTCCTCCGCCTGCGCAATGTGAATGGCGGTCTCAATATCCTCCTGCGTGATTGGATGTCCGCAGGAGCCAAAGCCCACATTGTTTTCGATTGTATCCGCAAATAGGACTGCTTTTTGCGGAACATACCCCAGCACACTATAAAGCTCTGCAAAAGAATACTCCCGGATATCCTTTCCGCCAATTCGAACTTCCCCCTCCGTGGCATCGTAGAGACGCACCGCAAGCCCAACCAAGGTTGACTTGCCGGAGCCGGTTGCACCAATAAAGGCAATGGTTTCCCCGGGCTTTGCCGCAAAGGAAATGTTCTTCAGACAGTCCTCCGATGCGTCGGGATAACGGAAGGACACATTGCAAAATTCAAGACTGCCCCCTTTCCCCAACGAAGCCTTACCCTTCCCTTCCTTGACCGCAATCGGAGCCTCCAACACCTCATTGATACGGCCGGCAGATACCTGCGCCCTTGGAACAATCACAAAAATTGCCATCAGCATCACAAAGGACATCACTACATACATCGCATAGGAGGTAAACGCAACCACATCGCCCAGCATATCTGCCCGGGCTGCAATGGCAGTCATCATCTGTGCCGGCGTGCCGGTCAGCGGTACAGAGATATCATGAATCAGATATGCGCCAATCCAATAGATGCCCAGCGTCAGACTGCTCTGCACCAGAATCATCATCGGAAACAAAAATGCCATTCCCCGCATGGTAAACATCTGCGTTTTCATCAGTGCTTCACTGGCCTGCTCAAATTTGTTCTTCTGATATCGTTCCGCATTAAAGGCTCGTACCACCCGAAGCCCTGTCAGATTTTCTCTGGTAACACGATTCAGGGCATCGATCTGCTTTTGCACAATTTTAAATTTTGGAAGCAGCACAACAAGCAGAACGATTAGCACAGTAATCAGAGCAATCACGGCAGAAGCAGTGACGACAGAAAGCTCCCAGCTCCTGCCGACAATCTTAAAAACCGCCCACACTGCCATAATAGGGGCTTTGAGCATCATCTGCAGACCCATAGCCACCACCATCTGAATTTGCGTTATGTCGTTTGTGGTTCTTGTAATCAGACTTGAGGCGGAAAATTTTTTCATCTCT
>JAQXLR010000159.1 GCA_029012225.1 Clostridiales bacterium | reverse complement strand
TGATATTCCTCCTAAAATGTTATCTCACGCTTCCCCAATGTGAATGTCCGGACACACTGTAGTCACGCATAAAGATTTATCGCTAAACGCTGCTCCGGGGCTTTGGAGACGCGTTTATACACTATTACAGACTTAAATATTATAGTACACGTCCTTGCGTGTGTCAATTCTTTTTTTCATAAACAATGCCAATCATCGTAAGTCCATGTGCAGGTGCCGTAGGACCTGCTGCGGCACGGTTCTTTGCAGATAAAATTTCCTCTATCTTCTCGGGTTCCCATTCTCCCGCACCGACACGAAGCAAGGTTCCCGCAATGATCCGCACCATATGATACAAAAATCCGTTTCCTGTCATTCGTATGGTAATGACGTCGTCTGCCTTCCCTACCTCGCAGCTGTAGATTGTCCGTACAGTAGATCTTACCTGTGCTCCGACTGCGCAAAAGCTTTTAAAATCATGCTCCCCTACAAGGTAAGCCGCCGCCTGCCGCATCTTATCCACATCAAGGGGATAATGGTAAAAATACGTATCCAGCCTCCTTGTCGGCATTCGAAAGCTTCTGTTTAAAATCCGGTATTCGTAAGTCTTTTTGCTTACCTGATAGCGCGGATGCCAGTCATCCGGCACCTCGCAGGAATTTTGAATGACGATGTCCTCCGGCAAGCGTTGATTGAGCGCAAAGGAAATCTTCTCTCCGGGCATCCTGCTCTCTGTATCAAAAATCGCCACATTTCCGAGCGAATGTACTCCTGAATCCGTCCTGCTTGCACCTGTGACTATGATCTTCTCTCCCAAAAGCTCCGATAGATGTCGGTTTAAAACCTCCTCAATCGTGATTCCGTTTGGCTGAACCTGCCAGCCTCTGTAATTTGTACCGTCATAAGCTACAATCAAGCGTACTCGTTTCATATCTCATTCCTCTTTGCCCACTACATCGGCCATGGAAAAAATGTCCGTCCCAACAGGACGATGGCAAGATAGACAAGGACAACAAGATAGGCTGCCCGATCTCGCCTACGATAAATCAGCGGCTTCATCTTTGTCCTTCCCTCTCCCCCGTGGTAGCATCTTGCCTCCATTGCCATTGCCATATCCTCCGCTCTGCGAAACGCCGATACAAACAGCGGCACCAAGAGGGGAATCATTGCCTTTACCTTTTTTATCATATTTCCGTTTTCAAAATCGGCTCCTCTGGCCATCTGCGCCTTCATAATTTTGTCGGTTTCCTCTACCAAAATCGGAATGTACCGAAGGGCAATCGACATCATCATTGCAATCACATGCACCGGAATCCCCACTTTGGAGAGCGGCATCAAGCCCCTTTCCAGCCCATCTGTCAGCTGATTCGGTGTGGTAGTCAGTGTCATGACAGAGGTTCCCAAAATAAGATAAGTAAGGCGAACTGCCATTAAAATCGCATTCCTTGCTCCCTGTGCCGTAATCGTAAAAATCCAAAAGGAAAAAATCGGATCTCCGGGGGACAAAAAAAGGTTGAATGCCGCGGTAACCAGCATAAGCATGGCAATCGTCTTTAACCCTCTTACCATAAATCGAAACGGTACCTTTGAGCTTTTTATCACCATAACAAGAAAGATGGTCGCCACGACAAACGATACGGCTCCTCGAAAGCAGAATAACGATATAATATAAATTAGCGTACTAAATAATTTTACCCTAGGGTCTAAGCTATGGATTACAGAATCTGCCGGATAATACTGCCCTAGTGTGATATCTCTTAACATAGCAAAGCTACACCTTTCTTTTTTCTACATGGAAATCACTTTTATCGGAGCTTACTCCTGCCAATGCCTCCAACAGACTTTTCCTAGCCTCCTCGACCGTGGTGGCATCGATATCCAACTTAAGCCCCCTCTCACACAGCTCATGCATAAGATAGGTTACCTGCGGAGCCGCCAATCCAATGCGCTCAAGCTCCAAATAATGCCGAAACACTTGCTTTGGAGCATCATCAAATAGGATTTCTCCCTGATTCATCACAATGATTCGCTCCACATACTTTGCGATGTCCTCCATACTGTGCGAAACAAGAATAACCGTTATCCCACGCTCCTTGTGCATCCTTGCCACCAAATCCAAAATCTCATCTCTTCCGGCAGGGTCAAGTCCTGCGGTCGGCTCGTCCAAAATCAGCACCTCCGGCTGCATGGCAAGCACGCCCGCAATGGCAACTCGCCGCTTTTCTCCGCCCGAGAGATCAAAGGGCGACTGTTCATAAAGCTCCTTAGGCAATCCAACGGAACGCAGCGCTTCTAGGGCGCGCAACTTGGCTTCCTCTTTTGTCAAGCCCTGGTTTTTGGGTCCGAAGCACACATCCTCCAAAACAGTTGTCTCAAACAGCTGATGTTCCGGATACTGAAATACCAGTCCCACCCGATTGCGAAGTGCTCTTAAGTCAAAGCCCGTTTCGTAGATATTCTGACCATGAAAAAAAATTGCTCCCGAAGATGCCTTTATCAAGCCATTCAGATGCTGAATCAAAGTCGATTTCCCGGAGCCTGTATGACCGATGATTCCGATAAATTGTCCATCTTTTATTTCCAGACAAATATCCTTTAGCGCTTGAATCTGATATGCCGTTTCTGCACTATATATATAATTTACCTTATCAAGTATAATTGACATTTCATTACTCCTGTATCTGTGCCAGGCTTAAAATTGCATCCACAAGCTCTTGTCTGTGAAGCACACCGCGCGGAATCTCAAGCCCGGACTGTCGAAGCAAATCCGCTAAAATCGTAATCTGCGGCACATCCAGTCTATATTGCTTTAGCTCCCCGACTCTGGAAAATACCTCCTTTGGCGTACCCTGCATCACCACTTTCCCCTGATCCATCACGATGACCTTATCTGCATCAACAACTTCCTCCATATAATGGGTAATCAGGATAATGGTAACACCACGCTTTTGATTCAGCTCATGTGCCGTGCGGATTACCTCTTTTCGCCCATTCGGATCAAGCATCGCGGTAGGCTCATCCAACACAATACACTTTGGCTGCATTGCAACAACACCGGCAATCGCAACACGCTGCTTTTGCCCTCCCGAAAGCTTGTTTGGAGAATGGTGTCGATACTGCAGCATTCCGACTGCCTTTAAGCTCTCCTCGACACGCTGCCAGATTTCGTCCGTAGGAACACCGATATTTTCAGGGCCAAAGCCCACATCCTCCTCCACGACGCTGGCAATAATCTGGTTATCCGGATTTTGAAATACCATTCCGGCCGTCTGTCTTACCGACAAAACATTCTCTTCCTTTGAAACATCTTTTCCGTCCACCCACAAAGAGCCTTCCGTTGGCATCAGAAGTGCATTGATATGCTTTGCCAGCGTGGATTTTCCGGAGCCGTTGTGTCCCAAAATCGCTATAAACTCTCCCGGGAGTACATCCAAATCGACGTGATCTAAGGCAGTGGACACAGACTCTACGTTGCCCTCCTCATCTCTTCTGATATATTCATGAACAAGCTGTTTTGCTTTGATGATTCCCATCTGCATTCCCTCTGTTTCCATTTTCTCAAATCGCCCTCACATTGCAGTTGCTTTCTGCTGCGCTACCAGCTTAGCCGATGCAGCTCGCCCTGCAGCTTCATGCTGTCAAACTGATTCTGGCGCAATGCCTCATACAACACAACTGCAACCGAATTGGACAAATTCAAGGAGCGGATTTCTCCCAGCATCGGGATTCTTACGCAGGTATCCGGATTTTGCTTTAAAATCTCCTCCGGGATACCTGCACTCTCTTTTCCGAACATAAGAAAGCAATCCGGCTCATAGAAGACATCCGTATAGACATGCCTCCCTTTCGTCGTTGCCATGTATATTTTGGCGTTTGGATTTTTTTCACAAAACTCCTGCCAATTTACGTATGTCGTGACATCCAGTTCCCTCCAGTAATCCATCCCGGCTCTGCGAATGGCTTTTTCGTCCAAACGAAAGCCCAGCGGTTCGATCAAATGAAGTTTTGTTCCCGTCGCCACACAGGTTCTCCCGATGTTCCCCGTATTTGCCGGAATCTCGGGCTCATACAGTATCACATTTAACTCCGTCATTTTGACATCGTCCTCCGGTTATGCCTTACGGCTCCTTAGCTCGGCAACAAATGTCTCCAAGCGATCCATCGCCGTCTTTAGCTGCTCCAACGAATACGCATAGGAAATTCGCAAAAACCCTTCTCCGCAATCTCCGAACGCAGTTCCCGGCACGACTGCCAGCTTTTGTGAATTCAGCAATTGTGTCGCAAATTCTTCTGAGCTCATTCCAAACTCGCGTACATCGGGAAATACGTAAA
>JAQXLR010000158.1 GCA_029012225.1 Clostridiales bacterium | reverse complement strand
TTCTACCAGCTTTTCTACGCCCTCTTTTGGCATTGCATTGTAAATGGAAGCACGCATACCGCCAACGGAACGGTGCCCCTTTAGATTGACAAAGCCTGCTGCCGTAGCCTCCTTGATAAACTTTGCGTCCAGTTCCTCATTTCCCGTTACAAACGGAACGTTCATCAAGGAGCGATCCTTTGGAACGACCGTTCCGGAAAACAGCTTGCTCTCATCCAAGAAATCATAGAGAATCTTCGCTTTTTCTTCATTGCGCTCCTTTATGACGGATAGGCCGCCCAGACTCTTCAACCACTGAAATACCTTTCCGCACACATAGATGCCATAGCAGGGCGGTGTATTGTACAAAGAATCATTGTCTGCATGAATTTTATACTTTAGCATAGTCGGCGTGCCGTCCAGTGTATCCTCTGTAATCAAATCCTCTCGAATAATCACAATTACAACACCTGCCGGTCCGATATTCTTTTGTACTCCCCCGTAAATAACACCATACCTTGTCACATCCACAGGCTCTGACAAAAAGCAGGAGGAAACGTCTGCTACAAGCGTCTTTCCTTTTGTATTCGGAAGCTCCTTGTATTTTGTACCGTAAATCGTATTATTCTCGCAGATATAAACATAATCCAAATCGTCCGGTATCTCTAAGTCAGAGCAATCCGGTATGTAAGAAAACGTTTTATCCTCGGAGGATGCCAGCTTTACTGCCTCTCCGTAAATCTGTGCCTCTTGATATGCTTTTTTTGCCCACTGTCCGGTCACAATATAACCTGCCTTTTTGTTCTTCATCAGGTTCATCGGAATCATCGCAAACTGTTGAGATGCACCTCCCTGTAAAAAGAGCACCTTATAGTTATCCGGAATGTTCATCAAATCTCTTAAGTCCTGCTCTGCCTCCTTGATAATCGTATCATAAACCTTAGAGCGATGGCTCATCTCCATTACGGACATGCCGCTCCCCTTATAATCCAGCATTTCCTCTGCCGCTTCCCTCAAGACCTCCTCCGGCAATACTGCCGGTCCTGCCGAAAAATTATACACTCTGCTCATTTTGTTCTCCCCTTTCCGGTTACACATTCTCTCGTTCCAAATCCTCGTCGGTAAACGCCGTACTGATATCTGCCCCGGGTGCGACCATGGGCCATACCTTATTTTCCATATCAATCATACAGTCAATGACAGTCGGCTCTCTCCCCTCCAATGCCAGTCGCAATGCTTGTGTAAATTCCTCTCTTGTCGTGGCACGATATGCCTTTGCGCCCAACGCTTCCGCAACCTTTACAAAATCAACGCCATCCTTCAATATTGTCGCAGAATACCTTTTTTCATAGAACAAATCCTGCCATTGCCGTACCATGCCAAGCACATGATTGTTGACGATAATCTCAATCAACGGCAGCTTCTCTCTGGCTGCGGTGGCAAGCTCATTCATATTCATGCGAAAGCATCCGTCTCCCGCAATATTGATGACACGCTTTGTCGGATTGGCAACCTGTGCGCCGATGGCAGCACCAAGTCCATAACCCATCGTTCCAAGCCCGCCGGAGGAAAGAAAGGTTCTTGGTTGCTTGTACTTATAGTACTGCGCTGCCCACATCTGATGCTGTCCTACCTCCGTGACGATAATGGCATCTCCTTGCGTAATCCGGTAGGTTTCCTCTATCACATAAGGACCGGTCAGCCCTGTTTTGGGATATTTAAGCGGAAACTTCTTTTTTAAATCTCCCAAATAGGAAAGCCATTCCTCATGCTCTGTTTGCTCCAGCCTCTCATTGATACGTGTTAAAATCTCCTTGATATCTCCCACCACACAGGCATCAACCCGCTTATTCTTATTGATTTCTGCCGGGTCTACATCAAACTGCAAAATCTTTGCATGGGCAGCAAATTTATCTGCATTGCCGAGCACACGATCAGAAAAGCGCACACCGACAGCGACCAACAGGTCACACTGACTGACACCAAGGTTTGATGTCTTTGTTCCATGCATTCCAAGCATTCCCGTATAGGCATCCTCGGTTCCGTCAAACGCACCCTTTCCCATCAGACTGTCACAAACCGGAGCATCTAATTTTCTCACAAACTCCTTTAGCTGGTCGCTTGCCTCCGAAATGACTGCACCGCCACCCACGAAAATATATGGCTTTTTTGCCGCCTTTAGCATGGTAAGCGCCGTCTTAAGATCCTCCTCTCGGATTGTATGCGTAATCCGTTCAATCGGCTCTGCTTTCTTCGGTGTATATTCTGTTTTTGTAGCCGTAATATCCTTTGGAATATCCACAAGCACAGGCCCCGGTCTTCCCGTCTGGGCAATTTTAAAGGCTCTGCGAATCGTATCGGCCAGCTTTGTAACATCCTTTACAATAAAGTTATGCTTCGTAATCGGCATTGTAATACCGGCAATGTCAATTTCCTGAAAGCTATCCTTTCCAAGAAGCGGCACGGTCACGTTGCAGGTAATTGCCACAATCGGTACAGAGTCCATATGAGCCGTTGCAATTCCTGTCACAAGATTTGTCGCCCCGGGACCGGAGGTTGCCAGGCATACCCCCACCTTTCCGGTGCTTCTGGCATAGCCGTCTGCCGCGTGAGAGGCTCCCTGCTCATGAGAGGTCAAAATATGGCGTATCTCATTTTGATGTTTGTATAATTCGTCGTATACGTTTAGGATGGCACCGCCGGGATAGCCAAACACCGTGTCTACTCCCTGCTCCTTTAAGCACTCGATGACAATCTGTGCACCTGTTATCTGCATGGCAGTCATCCCCCCTTCCTTCTTTTTATTCCTCTGACAGTTCCAAGGTTGCTCCTTTGTTTCCTGACGTTACCATAGCTGCGTAACGCCTCAAATAGCCGCTTGTTACCTTTGGCTCTCTCGGCTTCCAGTTTTCTCTTCTTTTTGCAAGCTCCTCATCGGAAACAGCAAGCGTCAGCGTAAATTCCGGTATATTAATCTTGATGATATCGCCCTCTTCCACCAGCGCAATCGGCCCTCCGACTGCCGCCTCCGGCGAAACATGCCCGATGGAGGCTCCGCGGCTTGCGCCGGAAAAACGTCCGTCTGTAATCAGTGCGACGGAAGCGCCAAGTCCCATACCTGCAATCGCCGAGGTTGGATTTAGCATCTCGCGCATGCCGGGACCTCCTTTTGGTCCTTCATAGCGGATTACAACCACATCTCCTGCCACGATTTTTCCCGACTTAATCGCCACAATCGCATCTTCCTCACAATCAAATACCCTTGCCGGTCCCTCGTGCACCATCATCTCATCGCAGACTGCAGACCTTTTTACCACACTGCCGTCCGGTGCAAGATTTCCTTTTAATACCGCAAGGCCTCCTGTTTTGCTGTAGGGATTGTCAATCGGACGAATGACCTCATAATCCTTATTCACTGCATTTGCAATGTTCTCACCGATTGTCCTGCCGCTTACCGTCATACATTCCGTATGCAAAAGACCAATGTCTGCCAGCTGCTTCATCACGGCATATACACCGCCTGCTTCATACAAATCCTCCATATAAGTGGGACCTGCCGGGGCAAGATGACAGAGATTGGGTGTCTTTTCACTGATCGGATTTGCAAATGCAATGTCAAAATCAAATCCAATCTCATGCGCGATTGCCGGAAGATGAAGCATGCTGTTTGTCGAACAGCCCAGCGCCATATCAACGGTTAATGCATTTAAAATCGCTTCCTTTGTCATAATATCGGACGGGCGGATATTCTTACGGTACATATCCATGACCGCCATGCCCGCATGCTTTGCCAGACGAATACGCTCGGAATACACTGCCGGTATGGTTCCGTTTCCGCCAAGCCCCATACCAAGCGCCTCCGTCAGACAGTTCATGGAGTTTGCCGTGTACATGCCGGAGCAGGAGCCACAGGTAGGACATACTTTTTCCTCGTACTCCTTTACCTCCTCCTCTGTCATTTTCCCCGCCGCATAGGCTCCGACCGCTTCAAACATGGAGGAGAGACTTCTCTTTTCTCCCCGGATACGTCCTGCAAGCATCGGCCCGCCGGAGACAAAGACCGTCGGAACATTGATACGCGCTGCTGCCATCAAAAGTCCGGGTACATTCTTATCGCAGTTTGGCACCATCACAAGTGCATCAAACTGGTGCGCCAATGCCACACATTCCGTCGAGTCTGCAATCAAATCCCTTGTTACAAGAGAATACTTCATCCCCAAATGCCCCATGGCAATTCCATCACAGACTGCGATTGCTGGAAAAACAACCGGAACGCCTCCTGCCTCAGCGACCCCCATTTTTACGGCATCTACAATCTTATCTAAGTTAATATGACCGGGAACAATCTCGTTATAGGAGCTTACAATCCCCACCATCGGCTTTTGCATTTCTTCTTCCGTAAATCCCAATGCATGAAAAAGGCTTCTGTGGGGTGCCTGCTGCATCCCTGCCTTGACATGATCACTTTTCATTTCTTTTCCATCCTTTCCCTCTATTCTATTCTATACCGGACAAAATAGATGCCGGTCAGATATAACCACAAATCAAGTCGCCCATCTGCGCTGTTCGAATCTGTGTGACGTCCCTTCGCTTTGCTTCCTCCTGCGGCATAATATCAATCGTACGATAGCCCGCCTTTAGCACCTCTTTGACTGCTGTCTCCACTGAGGCCGCCTCCTGATCCAAATCAAAGGAATATCGCAGCATCATTGCAGCGCTTAAAATCGTTGCGATTGGATTTGCAATGCCCTTGCCCGCAATATCCGGGGCAGAGCCGCCGCTTGGCTCATACAAACCGAATTTCGTCTCATTTAAGCTGGCGCTTGCAAGCATTCCAATCGAGCCTGTCACCATGCTCGCCTCATCGGAGAGAATATCTCCAAACATATTCTCTGTCAAAATCACATCAAACTGCTTTGGGTCTTTTACAAGCTGCATTGCACAATTGTCCACCAGCATATGCTCATAGGCAACATCCGGATAGTCCTTCGCTACCTCCTCTACAACCTTGCGCCACAGCCTTGAGGAATCAAGCACATTCGCCTTATCTACACTCGTGACCTTTTTTCTGCGCTTTCTGGCAATGTCAAAGCCACGCCGCGCAATTCTGCGGATTTCATGCTCATTGTATGTAAGGGTGTCGGTAGCCGTCAAAATACCGTCTTTTTCTTCTGTTTTTCTATCGCCGAAATAAAGCCCTCCGGTCAGCTCTCTAAGAATCATCATATCAAAGCCATCTCCGATGATATCCTCGCGAAGCGGACATGCCTCTCTTAATTCGGCATAAAGATAAGCCGGTCTTAGATTCGCAAATAGATTCAGCTCCTTTCGCAGCCTTAAAAGCCCCGCCTCCGGCCGCTTATCAGGCGGCAGCTGATACCATGGAGAGGTGGAGGGATTGCCTCCGATTGAACCCATCAATACGGCATCCGAGGCCTTTGCTGCCGCAATTGCCTCCTCTGTTAAGGGCTCTCCCGTTGCATCAATCGAACAACCTCCCATTAAAATATTCTCATACAAAAACGTGTGACCGAATTTTGCCGCAACCTGATCTAACACCTTTTTCGCTTCTGCTACGATTTCAGGACCAATCCCATCTCCCGAAATGACACCTATTTTATATTCCATACTTCCTATCCTCTTCCTTCTAAAGCCCTCCCACAGGGCATGATATGCAATTTTTCTCGCATAAACTTTAGTACATTAGAGCCAAACAGTACATTGATTCTATCATAATGTATCTTGGAGGACATTGCAACTATTGATTCTATTTTTCTTTTTCATGACATCTATAACCACTACTTATTTCTCAAAAAAAATAAGTCTGCCATCCGTCATATTTCTATGACCGACAACAGACTTACCCATTCATAGCCCATGCCTTTTTCTTCCTTTGCCCGCTGCCCCAGCTTCTTTAGGACATCCACGGTCTCCTTTAGCACAGCAATCTCCACCTGCAGCTCCCTTATCTGCTCCTGCAGCTGTGCCATATCCGGGACAGACATGATATTGCGATTTTTCTCGCTCAGCAATGCAGCCGTACCTCCCTGGAGATATTTTTTCCTCCAGCTGTATATGCTCGCTCTTGTGTATCCAATGTCCTCACATACCGATTTTATATTTTCCTTTCGCTCAAAGCAGCGATAAATTGCATCCATTTTTACTTCAAGAGGGGGATTCCTGGGATGCTTTCCCGTGTGAATCTTGCTTTGTTCTTTTGGTGCGGACTTACTCTCATGCTCATTTGCGATCCACGTATAAAGAGCACTTCTGGTTGGATAGCCAAGCACACGGATTGTCGTTGTTACAGAGCCGCATTGATGGTACACCTTTAGTGCAACATCAATCTTATCTTGTGAATACATACCAATTTCATTCCTTTTTTCTAAATTAAAATACTAAAATCCGTCAAACTGCTATATTTTTGTTAATATTATACTGGTAGTATCTTATATAATCAAGTACTTTTTAATTATTTTCTTATAGATTATATTTTCTCATAGATTATATTTCTAAAAACATGGATGGAGTCCTCTGCCGACTCTATGTTCAATCTTCCTGCATTTTGATGCTTGCCAAATTCCTTGTTCTGACAGATTCCTCTCCGGCAGCCAAGGTGAGCCCTGTCTTCATAGAATAGCAGATAAAAAGAAAGACAAAGTCAGTGCCCGCCCTTCTTTTCACGGGGTTCCTAACCTTGTCCTTATAAAACCGTCATTCTTCTTTTGTTATTCCGCAGCTTCCTCCGGCTTCTCTACCGCAACAATCGCAGTTTTCTGCATCGGAATCCTGCAGTTTTTGTTGCTTCCAAACTCTACGATTACCGTGTCATCCGAGATGTCGATAATCGTTCCGTAGAATCCGCTTGTCGTAAGTACGGTATCTCCAACTGCAAGCTCTGCCATCATTGCATTCTTTTTCTTCGCTTCTTTTTGCTGCGGACGAATCATGAAAAAATACATGAACACCACCAAAACCACAATCCAAATAATCATAATGCTCCAGTCCGGCTGTGCGCCCAGAGCCTGTGCTAACATTGCTGACATTTTTCTTCCTCCTAAATTTGACTGTTTTTAGGCACTCTGACCTTTTGACACGTTATAAATCATTGTACACAAAACTGATATGTTCGGCAAGCTTTTTTTCCTTTAGGAAGGATTTTCCTTCTCACGTGCAATCTGCTCCATTCCATACAGCTTTTCTTCCTTGTAAGCTTGGAATCTGCCTGCATCCAGTGCATTTCTTATTTCCTCCATCATTGTATTGTAAAAATAGAGGTTATGCAAGACGCAGAGGCGCATCCCCAGCATTTCCTTTGCTTTCAGAAGATGGCGTACATATGCCCTGCTGTAGCGACGGCAGGTCGGGCACCGGCAGCCTTCTTCAATTGGGCGCATATCCTTTTCATATTTTTGATTAAACAGATTCCGTTTTCCCTCGTTTGTGTATACATGACCATGCCGTCCGTTTCTGCTCGGATAAACGCAGTCAAAAAAGTCAATCCCTCGCTCAACTCCCTCTAAAATATTTGCGGGCGTTCCGACTCCCATCAGATAGGTCGGCTTATCTGTCGGAAGATAAGGTACCGTCTCGTCTAACACATGGTACATCTCCTCATGGCTCTCTCCGACTGCAAGACCACCCACTGCATAGCCGTCCAGCTCCATTTCCGCAAGCCGCTTCGCATGGTCGATGCGGATGTCGGTAAAAATCGCTCCCTGATTGATTCCAAACAAAAGCTGCTTTGGATTTACAGTGTCTTCCAGTGCATTCAGCTGACTCATCTTTTCCTTACAGCGTAAAAGCCAGCGTGTCGTGCGTGCCACCGAATCCTCCACATACTTGCGCTCTGCCAAAGCAGGCGGGCATTCATCAAATGCCATTGCTATCGTAGAGCCCAGATTTGACTGAATCTGCATACTCTCCTCCGGTCCCATAAAAATCCGTGCTCCGTCAATATGAGACTGGAAATAAACGCCCTCCTCCTTTATCTTGCGAAGACCGGACAGAGAAAACACCTGAAATCCCCCGGAATCTGTTAGAATAGGACGATTCCACGACATAAATTTAGAAAGACCGCCCATCTCCTTAATCAGAGCATCGCCTGTCCGCACATGCAGATGATAGGTATTGGAAAGCTGTACCTGACACTTGATTTCCTCCAAATCCTCTGTTGATACTGCTCCCTTGATTGCCGCAACCGTTCCCACATTCATAAAAACCGGAGTCTGAATCTCCCCGTGTACCGTGTGCAGGATGCCGCGCTTTGCCCGCCCCTCTCTTTTTAATAGCTCATACATTCCGTTTTACTCCTTTTCTTTTCCTGTCAATCGGCTTAGCAGCTCAAAATATCCCTCAAACGTCTTTTTGCAGCAGGAAGGATTTTCAATCCGAATTCCCTCCACACGAAGTCCAATAAGAGAAAATGCCATGGCAACCCTATGGTCATCATAGGTTTTTACACATCCCCCTCTCGGAATGCCGGGATATATCGTAATCGCCGCCTTTTCCTCTGCACAGAGGATTCCAAGCCCGAATAACTCCTGCGCCATAGCAGAAACTCTGTCACATTCCTGCAATCGAATATGTGCAATGCCTTCCATCCTTACCTTTTCTGCGGCAAACGGTGCAATGGCCGCAAGCGTCAATGCCTGATCCGAAAAATCATTCATATTGACAGTGATCCCCTGCAGTCGGCCGTCCGATGGTCCGACGACTGCAATCCCGTCTTTTTCTTCCGTTACGGTGGCTCCCATCTGCTCTAAAACTCTTAAAAACTTCAAATCACCTTGACTGTTCTCCCAAAACACATCTTTTACAAGCGCTTTGCCTCCCAGGATGGCGGCCGCCGCATAAAAGTAGCAGGCTGCCGACACATCCGGCTCAATCCAATAGCTGTGCTTTTGATAAGCCGCATTTTTCGGGGTGTGATACTCCTCTCCGTCAAACTCTACCGTCACACCGGAATCCTCCAGCATTGCACGAGTAATACGTACATAGGCTCCGTCCTTTTTTTTCCCTGTAATCCGAAGCTGCATCCCCTCCTTTACCATGGGAGAAACCAACAAAAGCGCACTTAAAAATTGTGTACTCTTTTCTATGTCTAACGCAAGATAGATGGGCATTCTGTTCTGTCCGGATTCCTGCTCTTTTTGCGCTTTTGTCCGTAGCTTACAGCCACGAATGCGCACCGGCAAGTGTCCCTCTTTTTCCAGATAGGTAATCCGGGCTCCTGCATCCTCCAGCAAGGCAAACAGCGTATCCATCGGTCTTCGTTTCATCTGCTCGGATGCCTGTATCGTATAGACCCCATCCGAAAAGCCGAGCATCGCTGTGAGAAATCTGGCAGCTGTCCCCGCACTGCCGACATAAATCTCAGCTTCCTTTTTGGGGATTTCTCCGCCCTGCCCCATCACGATCACATGCTGCTTTTCCTCCTCTATCTCCACCTCAAACCCAAGCGCCATCAGACAGGAAAGGAAATGTCTCGAATCATCCGAAAACAAGACACGAGAAAGCTCCACTCTCCCATCTGTCAGCGCCGCCATCAAAAGCGCCCGGTTTGTCATGCTTTTTGAGCCCGGTACCTCTACTCTCCAGTCAATGGGACCTTTTATTGTTTTTACCAAATATGGTTTTTCCATCGCCATTTTCTTCCATCTTCTTTCCAAAACTGTTTTGTATCTTGTAGCTCGTCCGCTTCCTCTTGGGATACTACACTAGAGGATATACCAGATTGTGCGGTTTGACAAGTCATTCGGCGCAAAACGGTTGCCTTGCCCTTAGAAATCCCTTATAATGAAAAGAATCATAAAAAACAAAAAGATGGGAGAAAAACATGGCAGGCTCTACATTGGGAACCATTTTTAAAATTACAACATGGGGAGAATCACATGGAGAAGGCATAGGCGTCGTCATAGACGGCTGTCCCGCAGGACTTTCCCTATGTGCGGAGGATATTCAAACATTTTTAGACAGAAGAAAGCCGGGACAGTCTAAATATACAACTGCCCGCAGAGAATCCGACGCAGTTTCCATTCTCTCCGGTATCTTTGAGGGAAAAACAACCGGCACACCGATTTCACTCGTCATCTTCAATCAGGATCAGCGCTCCAAGGATTATGGTGAAATTGCCTCCTATTACAGACCCGGTCATGCCGACTATACCTTTGACGCAAAATACGGCTTCCGGGATTATCGTGGTGGAGGCCGCTCATCCGGCAGGGAGACAATCGGACGGGTGGCTGCCGGTGCAATTGCCGTTAAGCTTCTCAATCAGCTCGGTATTACCTTGACTTCTTACACAAAATCCATTGGTCCTATCGACTGTGATGAGCAGAATTTTGATGCGGCTCAAATCACAAAAAACCCTCTTTACATGCCGGATGCGAAGGCTGCAGAGGAAGCGCAGCGCTACCTTGACCAATGTATGGCAGCTTCCGATTCCTCCGGAGGCATCATTGAGTGTATCATAAAAGGAATGCCTGTCGGCATCGGAGACCCCGTCTTTGAAAAGTTAGACGCCAATCTCGCAAAGGCCATCTTCTCAATCGGTGCCGTCAAGGGGTTTGAAATCGGGGACGGCTTCGATGCAGCACGCGCTACCGGCAAGCAAAACAACGATGCTTTCCTTCTCACACCGGACGGCTCTGTAAAAAAAGCAACCAACCACGCCGGGGGGATTCTTGGCGGCATAAGTGACGGCAGCGACATGATTCTGCGCGCTGCCGTAAAGCCAACTCCCTCGATTGCCGCACCACAGCGGACGGTCAATCGTGCGGGAGAAGAAATCAATATCCAGATTAAGGGAAGACATGACCCTGTTATTGTGCCACGTGCCGTAGTTGTCGTAGAGTCTATGGCTGCCATCACCATTGCAGATGCATTGCTCCGAAACATGAGTGCGCAAATGGCAGATGTGAAAGCCTTCTATTCCCACGAAACATAAAACATGCATCGAACCTGCAGCCGACACGGCTTCATAGGCTCAGCCACCGGTTGACGGGGCATGGGTGCGGTATCTTCGCAAGAGAATAAGCGTACTGATGACATCAAGCACCGGCATAAGCTGCAGCACATAGTGGACTCCGGACGGCCTTTTATCCTTTTCCTCCTGCCTTCTTAGAGAAAGAAGATATAAAATGCCGACAATTCCGCTCTGTACAATCAGGATGCAGGTAAGGAAGATGGGGATGGGCACCAGAAAAGCATAAAGCCCCCTGGTGGCTCCAATCAGAACAAACCACACTGCCGCACTAAGCAGAAAGTTTAAAAGAAAAAAGGGAATGCTCCCAAGCTTTAACAAACGCCATCCTCGTCGCAGTTTTTCCCACCGGCCGCGATTGTACGCAACCGCCGATAAGATGACACAGACCCATCCACACAGATGCAGGACGCCGATCATACCTAGGCAGAGGACAAAAAGCAAGCCAAAGAAGGCTCCCTCCCCTCCCGCATCATTTCCAACAAGATACCGGACAACCCATATCACAATGCCAATGCAAAACAGCAGATACAGATACATAGTTACTAGAAAAACGCTTGCCGATTTCATCTTCTGTTCTCCTCTCTGTCTGTTATGACCTTCTCACATGCTCATGTGTAAACAAATGATCCTGACAGTACTCGTAATTTCCATCACATTTGGAGCAGAAACGAAATTCCAGATTCGGGTCATCAAGCTCCGTCCTTCCGCAGATTGCGCATTTATGCCTGCTCATGCCGCTCCCCGGCTTTGGTGCTCTCATCTGCGCTCGAAACTGCTGCCTTCTGTGAATCTCTCCGGGTGAATATCTCTTAAAGTCTCTTGTTGACAGGAAGAAAAGAATAAAGTTCAACAGTGACATAAAGATAGAGATTCTTCCCGCCCAGCTGCTGATTACAAACTGATAAATCGTAATGACCGCATAAACCGCAGCCATCCATTTCATCTTAATCGGAATAATAAAATACAGCATAATCTGCATATCGGGGTACATCATCGCAAACGCAAGGAAGATAGACATATTGATATATTTTGTGCTAATCCCCCATGCGATTGAACTCGTAGCAAGCTGTGCCGCCATCGGTCCGTCTGTCACATACAAGATAAAATAGAGCAGAAAGGCTCCCAAAACCGTAAAAAGCAAGCCTCCCAGAATATACACATTAAAACGGAAGGTTCCCCAAGCTCTCTCCAGCGCCGTTCCCAGCTGATAATAGAGCAATGCCATAATCAGCAGGGAAAAAACACTCGTACTTGTCGGCATGAAAATCCATGTCACAAGCCTCCACACCTGTCCCCTTAGCACATGATAGGGACTTAATACCAGCATGCTTAAAACAGACTGATTCATCATAAAAAGAAAAAATCCAATCACATATGCGCCAATCAGCCACATCATAAGA
>JAQXLR010000157.1 GCA_029012225.1 Clostridiales bacterium | reverse complement strand
GCGGGAGTATTTGCAGTTGCGCGGGTAACCTATTTTTCCATCGGGACAGACGTATTGCGTGGAAGCAATGCCCAAAATATTGCTCTTTTTGCCAGCATGCTGACCATTTTGTATGGATCTTTTATGGCATTTCGAATGCAGCATTTGAAACGTAGGCTTGCATATTCTACCGTTAGCCAGCTTTCCTATATTTTATTTGGACTTGCACTGATGAGTCCGGAAGGATATACGGGAGGTGTCGTACATATCATCGGTCATGCTGTGGTGAAAATCACCTTGTTTTTATGCGCAGGGGCAATTATTTATAAAACACACAGAGAGTACGTTTGGGAGCTGAAGGGAATTGGCTATGCTATGCCGATTACGATGGTGGCATTTACCATTGCATCCTTTGCTCTGATCGGTATTCCGCCTTTGCCCGGTTTCTTTAGCAAGTGGTATCTGACGCTTGCGACTGCAAACAGCGGAGGAGGATTGCTGGTATATATAGGACCTGCGGTTCTTGGAATCTCTGCCTTATTTACCGCGGTCTATCTTCTTAGTATATGTGCAAATGCCTTTTTCCCCGGAAAAGGAGCAGATACGCAAGACAATAGCAAGATAAGCGATCCAAACCGTTACATGACAATTCCGCTTATTATTTTATCTGTGGTCATTCTGGTTTTCGGCATTTTGATTGGGCCAATTACGCATTTTACAGCCCTATAAATAAGTAGAAGTGGGGAAAAGGAGGAGATGATTTTGCAAGGAAATTTTGTATTACCGTTTTTGGTCTTCTGGCCGATGTTTGGTGCCCTATTCTGCTATTTGATTGGACGCCGGAATAAAAGATGGAGAGACTATTGTGCCAATATTGTTACGATTGTAGAACTGGCAGTGGCGATTTCTCTCTTTACATTGGTGCAGGCACAAGGAAGTCTCTATTTTACACTTGCACCCTTTGGACATGACCGTTTGTTTTTTCAGATGGATGGATTCCGCTTTATTTACGGAGTGATTACCAGCCTGATGTGGATGTGTACCACAATGTTTTCCAGAGAGTACTTTGCACACTATCGGAATAGGAATCGCTACTACTTTTTTATGTTGATTACGCTGGGAGCAACGATGGGCGTGTTCTTATCCGGAGATTTGTTGACGACCTTTACCTTTTTTGAGGTTATGTCCTTTACCTCCTATGTCATGGTAATCCATGATGAAAAGCCGGGAGCGCAGAGGGCGGCACAGACTTATATGGCCGTTGCTGTCATCGGAGGCTTGGTAATGCTGATGGGTCTGTTTTTGCTCTATCAGACAGTAGGAACGTTAGAGATTAATCTCTTAAAGGAGGCTTGCCAGGCTGTGGAAAACAAAGTGCCTTTGTATTGGTCTGCAGCTCTGATGTTGGTCGGCTTTGGAGGAAAGGCGGGAATGTTTCCGCTGCACGTATGGCTTCCGAAGGCACATCCTGTGGCTCCGGCTCCGGCCAGCGCCTTGCTTTCCGGTGTATTAACCAAAACCGGGGTTTATGGGATTTTGATTATTTGTGCCAACATCTTTTTTGGCGATAAGCTGTGGGGCTCTGTTCTCTTGGGAATTGGGGTTGTAACCATGTTTTTGGGGGCGTTTTTAGCATTGTTCTCAGTAGATTTAAAAAGGACATTGGCTTGCTCCTCAATGTCACAGATTGGATTTATTTTGGTGGCAAGTTCTATGCAGTGTATTCTCTTAGCCAAGGAGTCTACCATACATTACCACTTTATGGCAGTACATGGAGCTTTGCTGCATATGATGAATCATTCGCTGATTAAGCTGGTACTTTTTATGGCGGCAGGCGTCGTTTATATGAACCTGCACAAGCTGAATCTAAATGATATTCGAGGCTTTGGTTATCGTAAGCCTTTGCTCAAATTTATCTTTGGAATGGGAGTCCTGGCAATTATCGGTATGCCCTTCTGGAGCGGATATATTAGTAAAACGCTGATTCATGAGAGTATTGTAGAACAGATCTGGTACATATTAGATTATACGCCGGAGGCAAGAGTTTTCCAAGTGGTGGAGAGTATCTTTACTCTGACTGGTGGTCTGACAACTGCCTATATGGTAAAGATATACATTGCCGTATTTTTTGAAAAGAATCCTTATCATCAAAAAGAGATGGATGCAAGCAACGGAAGATATATGAACAAGACTTCTGCTTTTGTCTTGACGGGTTGTTCCTTACTTTTGCCCATTTTAGGAATGACTCCAACCAAAACGATGAATCTGATTGCAGAGTTTGGACAGGGATTTATGCATGGACACAGCCCGGAACATGCGGTGGAGTATTTTGCATGGCAGAATTTACGAGGCGGACTTGCTTCCTTAACAATTGGAG
>JAQXLR010000156.1 GCA_029012225.1 Clostridiales bacterium | reverse complement strand
AAAATCCAAAAGAATTAATCGAGGGTATGAAGATTATTCTTAAGCTGTTTGATAACGCATCCGGAATTTTCGGTATTGAAGATAATAAGCCGGACTGTATTGCAAAGCTGCAGGAGCTGGTAAAGGATGAGCCGAGACTCTCTGTTTGTGCATTGCAGACAAAGTACCCACAGGGCGGTGAGCGCCAGTTGATTTATGCGGTAACCGGGAGGGCGATTCATTCCAAAATGCTGCCCGCAGACGCAGGGTGTATCGTGGATAATGTGGAGACCATTCTTTCTGTTTACAATGCGGTAAAGCTTGGTAAGCCGGTTATGGAGCGCGTTGCCACCATTACGGGAGATGCGATTGCAGAGCCGGGGAATTTCCTCTATCAAATTGGCACAAGCTATGAGGAGCTTGCCGAGGCGGCAGGCGGCTTTGTAACACAGCCTAAGAAGTTGATTTCCGGCGGTCCTATGATGGGATTTGCGATGTTTGGTTTGGATGTTCCGACGACGAAAACCTCATCGTCTTTGCTTTGCCTAACGAAGGATGCGGTTTCGGAGATTGAGCCCTCTGCATGCATTAACTGCGGACGATGTGTGGAGGCGTGTCCGGAGCGTTTGGTTCCGACGAGACTTGCCAAATTTAACGATAACGGTCTGTCGGAGGAATTTGAAAAGTGGTATGGACTTGAGTGTGTAGAGTGCGGAAGCTGCAGCTTTGTCTGTCCGGCAAGAAGACAGCTGGCGCAATCCATCAGAGCCATGAAAAAACAAATCCTTGCTGCAAAACGCAAATAGAAATTTTACGAAATGAAAAGAGAGAGGTGGATTACCGTGAGTGATTTATATCATGTTTCATCATCCCCACATGTGCGCACCCAAGATACCACAGGCAGAATGATGATCTATGTCATTCTTGCCCTGCTTCCGGCAAGTGGATTTGGAATCTACAATTTTGGAGTAAGAGCACTTGTGCTGATGTTAGTAACCATTGCAAGCTGTGTGGCTTCCGAATGGATTTTCAATAAAATCGTACATAAGAAACAGACAATCAACGATTTGAGTGCGGTGGTAACCGGACTTTTACTGGCACTAAACCTGCCGGTGACACTGCCGATTTGGCAGGCAGTGCTTGGCGGAGCTTTTGCCATCATCATTGTAAAGTGCATTTTTGGCGGACTTGGACAGAATTTTATGAATCCGGCGCTCGGAGCAAGATGCTTTCTTTTGATTGCTTTTGCGGCAAATATGACAAACTTTGCGACGGATGCTTATTCCGGTCCGACACCGCTTGCTGCTATGCGAGGCGGCGAGACGGTGAATTCCATGAATATGCTGCTTGGATTTACATCAGGTACCATTGGCGAGACGTCGGTCATTGCAATTTTGGTCGGAGCAATTTTTATGATTCTGATGGGAATCATTGACCTTAGAATTCCTGCATCCTACATTCTATCTTTCGTGATTTTTATCCTGCTGTTCGGAGGACACGGAGCAGACTGGGATTACGTGACGGCTCAGCTTTGCGGGGGCGGTCTGATGTTGGGTGCATTCTTCATGGCAACAGACTATGTGACCTCGCCGATTACGCCGGTAGGACAGATTGTTTTTGGTATCTGCTGCGGAGTTCTGACAGGAATTTTCCGCTGCTTTGGCGCAAATGCAGAGGGTGTCTCCTTTGCCATTATTTTAAGCAACCTGCTTACACCAATGATTGAGAAGTATACAGTTCCCAGAGCGTTTGGCGTAGTAAAGGAAAAAGTGAAGGAGGGAGGCAAATAATGAATAAAAAGATAGTACATGATGCTTTGGTTTTATTTGCCTTTACCGTAGCATTGGGCTTTGTGCTTGGACTTGTATACAACATTACAAAGGAGCCAATCGCTCAGGTAAATTATCAAAAGGCGCAGGAAGCATACAAGACCGTGTTTTCCGATGCTGCTTCCTTTGAGGCTTATGCGGAATTTGACGATGCTGCGGCTGCAGCGCTTATGGCAGAGAAAGGCTTTGCGGATGAGATTGATGATGTGCAGGTAGCAAAGGATGCCTCAGGCAGCACAATCGGTTACGTCATTACCGTGACGGCAAAGGATGCCAGTCAGGCTACGATTACGTTCTCTGTCGGCATTCAAAACGACGGAACGGTAAACGGATACTCCATTACCTCCATTGCAGAGACACCGGGTCTTGGAATGAAGGCGCAGGAGGAGGCCTTTTATGGTCAGTTTCAGAATAAAAATGTAGAGGGCTTTGTTGTCGTAAAATCTGCGCCTGCAGCGGACAATGAGGTTGAGGCAATTTCCGGCTCTACCATTACATCGGTTGCAATGGCAAACGGCGTCAATGCCTGTCTGACATACTTCCGTGATGTGTTAGGAGGTGCGCAATGAACTCGAATTTAGAACGAATCTATAATGGTATTATCAAAGAAAATCCGGTGCTTGTGTTGATGCTCGGTATGTGTCCGACCTTGGCGGTTACGTCCTCCGCAATGAACGGACTTGGAATGGGTCTTTCCACAACTATCGTGCTTGTGTTCGCGAACCTGTTGGTTTCTGCCTTCCGGAAGGTCATTCCGGATGGGGTGCGTATGCCTGCATACATCGTAATTGTGGCGTCACTGGTAACCATCGTGGAGTTTTTAATGAAGGCGTATACACCGTCTTTGACGGATTCTCTTGGTGTGTATATCCCGCTTATCGTAGTAAACTGTATTATTTTGGGGCGTGCAGAGAGTTATGCCTCCAAGTCGCCCGTCGTACCTTCTATTTTTGACGGAGTCGGCATGGGACTTGGCTTTACGATCGGCTTGACCATGATTGGTCTGATCCGTGAGATTTTGGGAGCAGGACAGATTTTTGGTGTACAGGTGCTTTCTCTGGAATGGTTTACCCCGATTACAATTTTTGTCATGGCTCCCGGTGCATTTTTGGTTATGGCATTCCTTGTTGCGGGCATGAATGTTGTGCGAGAGAAAATGGAGAAGAAGGGAACGCCTCTTGCAGAACCGGCAGGCTGCGTTACCGGAGGTTGCGGCGGCTGCAGCCACGAATGTTCCTGCGGCGAAGAGGAATCTTCAGTAAAGAAAAACGAAGAGGGGGATAGTAATTTATGAAGGAGTTATTGATTCTAGCAGTCGGCTCTGCGATTGTAAGCAATGTCGTATTAAGCCAGTTTCTGGGTATCTGTCCCTTCCTTGGAGTATCCAGAAAAACGGAGACTGCTGCCGGAATGGGTGCGGCGGTTATCTTTGTAATAACGATTTCCTCCTTTGTGACGGCAGTGATTTATAAGTATATTCTTGCAAATGAATATCTTATGAGTAAGGGTGTCGATCTGACCTACCTAAGAACGATTGTCTTTATCCTTGTGATTGCGGCGTTGGTGCAGTTCGTAGAGATGTTTCTTAAGAAAAATATGCCGGCTCTCTATCAGAGCCTTGGTGTGTATCTTGCCCTGATTACAACAAACTGTGCAGTACTTGGTGTTTCCATCAACAACGTAACGAAGGAATACAGTATTTTGGAAAGCGTTGTAAATGGTCTGGCAACTGCAGTCGGATTTTTCATTGCAATCGTGATTTTGGCAGGTCTTCGGGAAAAAATTGAATACAATGATATTCCGAAGCGCTTTCAGGGAACGGCCACCGTGCTGCTTATCTCGTGTCTGATGTCCATTGCGTTTATGGGATTTTCAGGTATGATTTGATCAGGAGGGGATAGAGATGAATATATTAGCAATTCTTACGGCGGCTGTGGTTGTCGGTGGAACCGGTATTGTGATTGGATTTTTCCTTGGTATTTCAGGTGAAAAATTTCATGTGGAAGTAGATGAGAGAGAAGCTGCCATTTTAGGAGTGCTTCCGGGAAATAACTGCGGCGGTTGCGGATATGCGGGATGTTCCGGTCTTGCGGCAGCCATCGTAAAGGGAGAGGCTCCGGTTAACCAGTGCCCGGTTGGCGGTGCATCGGTAACAGAACAAATCGGTGCAATCATGGGTGTAGAGGCACAGGCAGGAGAACGCATGGTAGCGTTTGTGAAGTGTGCCGGAACCTGTGAGAAGGCAAGCATTGATTATGAGTATAGCGGCAATGAGGACTGTGCCGCAATGGCATATGTGCCGGGCGGCGGACCAAAGACATGTAACTATGGATGTCTGGGATATGGCAGTTGTGTCAGAGCATGTCCGTTTGATGCGCTTCACATTGTAGACGGAATTGCTCTGGTGGATAAAGATGCGTGTAAGGCATGCGGCAAGTGCTTGGATGTTTGTCCTAAGAATTTGATTGAGTTTGTTCCGTATGCGGCAAAGCATATTGTACAGTGCAGCTCGAAGGATAAGGGCAAGGATGTCATGAAGGCTTGCTCTGTGGGCTGTATCGGCTGTAAAATCTGCGAGAAAAATTGTCCCGTTGATGCGGTGCATGTTACGGACAATATCGCCTACATCGATCAGGAAAAATGTACAAAATGTGGGATCTGTGCAGAAAAATGTCCGAAGAAGATTATTTTATAGGAGACGGAGCCATGATGGCGTCAAGGTGTCTTTCGCGTTTTTGTGCGGAAGTCCTTTGGCGCCATTCCTTTTTGTTTGTGAAAGGTCTTGGAAAAATAGAGTCCGTTATCAAAGCCGAGTGAATTTGCGATTGCAGTAATGGACAAATCAGAATGCTCAAGCAGATAGCAGGCCTGCTTCATGCGAAATTCTGTCAGGTATTCTTTTGGTGATTGTCCCAAAACAGTCTCAAAGGAGCGAAACAGATGGCTTCTGCTCACACCGATGTAATCGGCAATCTCTGCTACTGTAATCGGATAGGAATAATTTGCGGAGATAAATTCAATACCCTTTTGCACATAGGTGTTGGCAGAATCGGCAGTGTCCGAGCGGCTTGCGCCATGTAAAAATAAGGCAAGCATCGTATAGAGCCTTCCTGTCATTTCCACTGCATGTTCAAATTCATTGCCTCTTGCGTCATAGATATGCAAAAGCTGTCTGTGAATGTCATCTCCAAGCGGAACCTTATAAATCACAGGACAATCAGGAGAAAAGTCTGTGGCGTTTAAAATCATAGAGGCATCACTGCCGGTAAAGCCAACCCATGCATATTCCCACGGATCCTTTTTGGCTGCGTAATATAAGACTTCTGTATTTGGATAGACCAAAAAAGCATCCTTGGCATGAAGCTCATAGGTATGCCCATGCAGCTGGTAAAAGCCGCTGCCCGAAATGACATAATGAATGAGATAATGGTTGCGAATACCGGGTCCCCACCGATAAAGCGGATCACATTTTTGAAAGCCTACATTATAGACACATAGAGAGACGAGTCCTTTTTCTGTAACCTTATAAGAATTTTTGTAAATTTGATTCATCCCACAAAACCTCCATAAAAATTATAGTGGCAAAATAGGGAATCGGCAACATTTTTACATAAAGTTTGCACATTTTTTTCTGTACAGAAAAAAGAGAATGCAGTAAGATGAAAGCAGAGCAGATTATTGTCTATTCAAAGAAAGGTGGAACGTGTTATGGCAATCTTAGTAACCGGTGGCGCGGGATATATTGGCAGCCACACTTGTGTCGAACTGCAAAACGAAGGATATGAAGTAGTCGTATTGGATAATCTGAGTAATTCCTCGGAGAAATCACTGGAACGCGTAAAGGCAATTACCGGAAAAGCGGTAACATTTTATAAAGGGGACATTCTGGATCGGGATATTTTAAATAAAATTTTTACGGAGCAAAATATTGAGTCCTGTATTCATTTTGCGGGGCTAAAGGCAGTTGGAGAGTCGGTGGAAAAGCCATGGGAGTATTATAGCAATAATATCGCAGGTACGCTGACGCTTGTGGATGTCATGCGCCAAAATGGCTGTAAAAATATGATCTTTTCCTCCTCTGCGACGGTGTACGGAGATCCGAAGGAGATTCCCATCACAGAGAATTGTCCGAAGGGGCAGTGTACCAATCCCTATGGTTGGACGAAGTCGATGCTGGAGCAGGTTTTGTCCGATATCCAAAAGGCAGACCCGGAATGGAATGTCATTTTACTTCGTTATTTTAATCCGATTGGAGCGCACAAAAGCGGAACGATAGGCGAGAATCCAAACGGCATTCCGAACAACCTGATGCCTTATGTGACACAGGTTGCAGTAGGCAAATTAAAGGAGCTTGGCGTATTTGGGAATGATTATGATACACCGGACGG
>JAQXLR010000155.1 GCA_029012225.1 Clostridiales bacterium | reverse complement strand
AAGATTTGGTGAATGGAAGTATTTTTGGAGTGATCAAAGCTTTTTGAGTGGAAAGTATGCAGCAGATGTCCTAATGGATCGATTGTTATAAATAAACATAACGCTAAAATTTTTCAACTTTATACTGTAGTAAAATCTTGGCAATAGATACAGGGGAGTTACCACTATGGTTTTTACAACTTTTAAATTTCTATGTTTTTTATGTCTCGTGATTGTATGTTATTTTGTATGCCCCATCAAATATCGCTGGGGGATTTTGTTAATAGCAAGTATTGCCTTTTATTGTATTGCGGGAATGAAGTATCTCCCTTTTATCATGACGACAATCGTTGCCAGCTATTTTGCGGCAATCTACATTTCGAATCGCAACCGCAGGCTACGTGAATGTATCAAACAGAGTACAAATCAAGAGTCAAAAAAGGGAATTTCTGAAAAATATAAAAAAGTCTGTAAGAGAGTACTCATATCTTTTCTAATCATTGCACTGGGTATTTTGTGCTACACCAAATTTACGAATAAAATCATTGAGGTGGCACAGGGTATCCTTCACATGTTTCGACCGGAGTTCGCCGGAATAAGTGCCGTCAATATCATTGTTCCACTTGGCATTTCTTATTATACGTTTTCTGCCATAGGATATGTGTTGGATGTATACTGGAAACGGTATGATGCAGAAAAAAATTTTTTAAAATATATGCTTTATGTCATGTACTTTCCGCATATTCTGCAAGGGCCGATAGCAAGGTACAATAAGTTGGCTCCTCAGTTGTATGAGGGACATCGATTGGATTATAAACGGGTGTGCTTCGGAATGCAGCTAATCATTTGGGGCTTTTTTCAAAAGCTGGTAATCGCAGACAGGCTGGCAATCTTTGTAAATGCGGTGTACGGCGATTGGCAGCTTCAGGAAGGCTTTGTATTGCTTATTGCAACGATTTTTGCATCTCTCCAACTATATACGGATTTTGCCGGATGCATCAATATTGCTAAGGGCGTTTCGCAGATTTTTGGCATTGAGTTAGAGGATAATTTTTGTCAGCCGTATTTTGCGCAGTCTGTTGCCGAATTTTGGCGCAGATGGCATATTACCTTGGGAGCATGGTTCAAGGATTATCTCTGTATGCCGATAGCTGTATCAGGCTTTGTGAAGAAATGGTCGAAGAAGGTAAAGATGAAATGGGGGAGTCAGGCAGGAAAGAATGTAGTCACAATCGTTCCGCTGATTGCGGTGTGGATTGCAACAGGGTTATGGCATGGAACGGGATGGAATTACATGATATGGGGTGTCTGGCATGGGGGAATAATCATTTGCAGCACTTTGCTGGAAAAGCAATATACGATTTGGAAGCAAAAGCTGCAGATTAACGACAATACAAAGGGCTGGCAGCTGTTTCGAATGGCAAGAACATTTGTGTTGACAGCAATCATTCCAAGAGTAATCACAAGGAGCCCATCCTTGCCAGCCGCCGTAGGGGTATTTAAGAATATGTTCTCCGCATTCAACATATGGGTGTTGTTTGACGGATCTTTATACAATTATGGGTTGGATGCAAAGGATTTTGCCGTGATAATGCTATCCGTGCTGTTATTATTCCTTGTATCTGCATTAAAAGAAAAGGGAGTAGAGATACGCGAGACGCTTGCGCAAAGGAATCTCGCGATACGGTGGATGGTATATTACATAGCAATTTTTACCGTTATTATTTTTGGAATTTATGGCTCGGCATATGGGCAGAGTCAGTTTGTATACATGATGTATTAGTGACAGGGAGATATGCGATGCGTAAATGGATGAGAGGTACCGCTTTCGTTGTGATTGGGAGCTTACTTTTTGTATTGCTATCAGAAATCATGCTTAAAAAATGGGTAACAGGTTATGCAGCAATTCAATGGACAATCGAAGGGTATCAGGCTGAAAAAGAAGATTCATTGGATTTTATTTTCTTTGGAAACAGCAGAATGATTGTATCTGTGGCACCCGCCGTTTTGTGGGATGAGTATGGGATTACCAGCTATAATTACAGTGCCTTGTCCCAAACGATACCGCTTACCTATTATTATATGGAGGAGGCGTTAAAGACACAGCAACCCAAAGCGATTATCCTGAATGTTGCAAGTGAGGGAAATAAAGTGGAGACTTCTGCGGATGCACTTCATTTTAGTCTGGATTATATGCCATGGTCATCGACGAAGATAGATGCCATCCTCAACTGCGTTCCGCAAAGCGAGTGGCTGGAGTATGCTCTCCCACTCATCTATTCACGTGATAATTGGAAAAAATTAAATGAAGACTACTTTAAATATATACAAGTATCCGGAGAAAATGAATACAAAGGATATGGATTTTTGAACCCATACATAGAGGGAATTGAGTATCCGCAATACGATTATCCTTATGATATGGAAGAAAATATGGCGCAGTATTACTATGATGAGCTTGTTGATGCGGAGATATTAGAATGGTATCAAAGGATTATTGATTTGGCGGAAGAAAAGGGGATTGATCTCATACTGATAGGCGTGCCGACCGGCACATCACCAGAGGTACAGGGGAAATGGAATCCGATTTTCCAATATGCGATGGAAAGAGGCATTACATGTATCAATTATAATTTGCAAATGACGGGATTGACGCATAACCTTGCCGACAATGCAGAAGTTTTTACAAAGCTATTGGGAAAGGATCTGCTGGAACGATATGAGATTGAGGAACGAGATAAGTATGCTTCAGAGTTTGCAGGATGGAATCAAGCTGTTTTGACGTATGAACAGGAATGGAATGCAGCGAAGCTGGGAAGTACAGTGAATCAGGAAGAATGGTTTGAGTTGGTTGATAATGAAAATTATACACTTTTTTTTGCTGCTGACACAGCAGTCTTGAAAGGGCAGCAAATCTTGGACAGGATTTCTGATTTGGGTGCAAACGACCTGACCATGTATGAGGGTAGAGTGTCGGGGATTATTACGCAGGGCGGCACGGAGTATTACCAGCAGTCGGATGAAGCGAAGGTGTATGCTGCGTACGAAGATCAGAAGGTAAGGATGTCGGTAGATGGCACCTCTACGGCTGAGATTAAATTTAAAAATAGTCTGATAAGAGGGAAAAGCTGCTCTATTATGGTGTATGATAATGTCTTGCAAAGAGTTGTGGATAACGTCAATATTAGTAGTGATTACACAGATTTATCAAGAGAGAATATTGAATAAGCAAAGAACTTTTGTTGCTTATTGCAGTGATATTGCGTGATTATGTTATCCTTCATTACACTGCTTGTGGTATCCTTAATGAAGGAAAAAGGAATACATATCACCGTATTGGTAACAGGAGATATATGATGCGTAAATGGATGAGAGGTACTGCGTTTGTTGTAATTGGGAGCTTGCTTTTTACACTGCTATCAGAGGTAATGCTGACAAAATGGGTGTTCGGTCTTGGATCGATTCAGCGAATGATTGAAGGGTACCGAGCTGAAAAAGAGGATACATTAGATTTTATTTTCTTTGGAAACAGCAGAATGGTTGTATCGGTCAATCCGGCTGTTTTGTGGGACGAGTATGGGATTACCAGCTATAATTACAGTGCAATGGCGCAAACGATACCGCTCACCTATTATTATATGGAGGAGGCGTTAAAGACACAGCAACCCAAAGCGATTATCTTGAATGTTACAAGTAATGGGAATAAAGTAGGGGCTTCTTCGGATGAACTTCATTATAGCCTAGATTACATGCCGTGGTCATCGACGAAAATAGATGCCATAACGAACTGTGTTCCGCAAAGTGAGTGGCTGGAGTATGTGTTCCCGATTATCTATTCACATGATAATTGGAAAAGGTTAAATGGAGACTACTTTAAAAATATGTATGTATCAGGAGAAAACGAATACAAAGGATATGGGTTTATGGATCCATACGCAGAGGAAATTGAGTATCCGCAATACGATTATCCCTATGATATGGAAGAAAATATGGCGCAGTATTATTATGAGGAGGCCGTTGATGCAGAGGTATTGGAATGGTATCAAAAGATAATTGACTTGACTGAGCAAAGCGGAGTTGATTTGATTCTGATAGGTGTGCCAAATGGTACACCGCCTGAGGTACAGGGAAATTGGAATCCCATTTTTCAATATGCGATGGAAAAAGGCGTCACATGTATTAATTATAACTTGCAAATGACGGGACTGGCGCACAATCCTGCCGACAATGCAGAAGCTTTTACAAAGCGGTTGGGAAAGGATTTGTTAGACTTATATGAGATTGAGGAACGAGATAAGCGCGCTCCGGAGTTTGAGGGATGGAATCAAGCCGTTTTGACGTATGGACAGGAATGGAATGCAGCGAAGCTGAGAAATACAGTGAATCAGGAAGAATGGTTTGAGCTGGTTGAAAATGAGAATTATACACTTTTCTTTGCTGTTGACACAGAAGTCTTGAAAGGGCAGCAAATCTTGGACAGGCTCTCTGACTTAGGGGAGGGGGAAGACGACTTGACCATGTATGAGGGGAAAGTATTCGGGGTAATTACGAGAGATGAGACAATGTATTATTATGAGCTGGGTGCATCAAAGGTATATGCCGAGTATGAGGATACAAAGGCAAGATTGTCGGCAGAGGAGACCTCTATAATGGAAATTAAATTTAAAAATAGCTTGATAAGGGGAAAAAATTGCTCTATTATGGTGTACGATAATGTTTTGCAAAGGGTTGTGGATGGGGTAATTGTCAATAGCGATTATGTAGCGTTATCCAGAGAGAACATGAAAGAATGAAAGAAAGGACCGTGTAGTCCTTTCGGGCTGATAGGTTTTGCTGGTATATTATGCTCATCTGGCGGCAGGCAGGAAGTGCTTTTAGAAGGAGGAAAAAACAATGGAAAAGCTGATGGAATTACTGAAGAATTGTTGCCCGGAGATTCAGTTTGAGGGAGAAGAAAGACTGATTACAGATAATGTCATTGATTCGGTTGATTTGGTGGGAGTGATTTCTGACATTGAGGATGCGTTTGGAATCAGCATATCAATGGAGGAGGTAGTGCCCGAGAATTTCGACTCTGTAGATGCGATGTGGAGCATGATACAGCGCTTATTGTAATGTGAAGTGGAGTGAAGAAAAGAGATGTTTCAGTCAATTGTTGATGCAGTTGAGCATTATGCACATAGTGTACCGGATAAGCCTTGTGTGATAGATGAAAAAGGGGAATACAGCTATGGGGACATCTGGAAGCAGGTCAAGCGCATAGCGTCGTATTATCAGAGTAAGGAGCTAAAAAAGGGGAATTGCATTGCGGTGGAATGTACGCAGGATTCCAGATTTTTAATTTGTGATTTGGCATGCCAACTTACCGGAATGATATTTGTTCCAATCGAGCACAGGGCAGTGCAGGAGCGATGCAGTGAGATATTACATAGCGTAGATGCAAGGCTCCTGATATGTGAAACTGATTATGAGACAACTGTCAGAAAAAGAAAGATAGGAGACTTATTTGAGTCTGCTCCTCAAGAAATCGCATCGTGTGACGTGCAGGAGAGAAGTCCGAATGATGTGGCTGAAATACTATATACCACGGGAACAACCGGAAAACCGAAGGGAATTGTTATTACAAATAGAAACAATGTCTCTGTGGCGGAGAATATTATGTTTGGCACAGAGATGAAAAAGGAGAATGTAGAGCTGATTCCTTTGCCCTTAAGCCATTCACATGGATTGAGAACCTGCTATGCCAATTTTATAAATGGAAGTACGGTTGTCTTGGTGGAAGGCGTTATGCGCATAAAAGATGTTTTCGATTTGATGGAGCGTTATAAAGTGACAGCGTTGGATTTGTCCCCAAGTGCCGCAAAAGTATTATTAAAGCTCTCAAAGGGAAAGTTAAAGGACTACCGCGAGCAAATTGATTTTGTGGAGATAGGCACGGCGATGCTGGGAGAAGAACTTAAGAATGAATTGTGTGATACTTTGGAGAAAAGCCGCCTTTATAATTTTTATGGTTCCACAGAGGCCGGAAGAGCTTGTATCTTAGATTTTAACAAAGAGAGGGGAATGGCAGGCTGTATCGGCAGACCAACAAGGCATGCGAAGTTTGTTGTCACAGATCAAGATAGAAATATGATTTCATCGTCCAAGGAGAACATGGGATTGTTGGCGATTGCCGGAGATATGACCATGAAAGAATATTGGAAGGATGAAAAGACTACGGAACAAGTTATGTCTGACGGACTCTTATATACAAATGATTTAGGGTATATTGATGTAGACGGTAAGGTATATGTACTCGGGAGAGTTGATGATGTAATTAATTATAAGGGAATTAAAATTGCTCCGGAAGAAATAGAAGTCTGCGCACTTCGACATAAAGATATTTTGGATTGTGCATGTGTTCCTGTGCCGGATAAGATGTGCGGACAGGTTCCAAAGCTTTTTGTCGTAGCAAGAGACAGAGAAAACTTTGATACAAAAAAGTATGTTGAATTTTTGACTGCGGTTTTGGATTCAAATAGAGTTCCGAAAAAGATAGAGGTTGTCGATGCGATTCCAAGAACGATGAATGGTAAGATACAGAGAAAAAAGTTGATGGAAAAATGAGAGGGATAAGGGAAAGGTACTAGGAAAAGGGAAAAGGAGAGAGATTATGAGAAGAATGCTTGCTATGGTTTTGAGTGTAATGCTCGGAATTGCAACGATTGCCGGATGTGGTGCAAAAGAGAATAAGGCTGTGGGCAATGAGAATCCGAAAGGGACAGTGTCAAATGATGCCAATGTAGAAACGATTGGCATTGCATATCAATATGGTTTGGCATATGCCCCACTGATTATTGTCAAGGAGCAAGGGCTGATTGAGCAGGCATATGAGGCTGCTACGGGGAAGCAGATAAAGGTAACATGGAATCAGATGAGCTCAGGACCAGATATTAATACGGCGTTTGTCTCAGGAACGATTCACATCGGTTTTATGGGAGTTGCACCAGCGATCACAGGCATTTCAAATGAGGTAGGATATAAAATCTTTACGAATTTATCCGGACAGGAGCATGGACTGATGACAAGCGATACAAGTGTCAATACCTTGGGTGATTTGGTGGGCAGCGACAAACAGATTGCGCTTGTCAATATCGGCTCCATCCAGCATATCATTTTGGGAAGAGCCTTGGATTATGCGGGATATGATGCCCATGCATTGGATTCGAATATTGTTGCAATGAAGCATCCGGATGGCATGAATGCTCTGATGTCAGGTGGCGTACCATGTCAACTGACAACCAATCCATATTTGTTCCGAGAGCGCCAAGATGGCAATTTGCATGAAGTAAAAGGCATTTCCGATGTTTGGAGCGTAGAAGACTCGTTTATTGTCGGTGTGGCAAGCAAGAATTTATATGAGAATAATCCGGAATTATACAATGCGGTCTGTGATGCAATTGCAGATGCGATTGCTTATGTCAATGAGAATCCAAAAGAGGCCGCAAAGCTGACCTGTGAGTATAATGGAAATTCAGCAGAGGATGAGCTGGAATATATGATGGCAGGAAATTATTCTACGGAGACGAAGGGCATCTTTGAACTGTCAGCGTTTATGGCAGATGCCGGATTTATTGAAAATCGCTTCGAGAGCTATTCTGATTTTGTGTTTGAAAATGTGCGTGGGGATTGAGCGGAAAGGATAAGCCGGCCATAAGATAATGGAAAGAAAAATGAAGAAAATGCAAGAAAAATATAAGAGTATTATGATAAAAGTCTGTTTTACAGTCTTGGTATTAATCGGTTGGGAAATCATAGCGAGAGCAAACTTGTTCGGAGAAAGGTCGAGGCTGGTATTTCCTACGATTGAAGAGATTGGAAGAGCATTTGTTGGAAATTTTACGAGCGGCTACGCCGGAGTGTCTTTTTGGATTTATATTGCGAATTCGATGAAGCTTCTTTTGACAGGCTTATTGCTGGGAATTGCATTGGCATTTGTTTTTTCCGGCTTGGCTATGGTAAGCAGGATATTTTTTGAAATATATAATTATGTGGTGGCGATTTGCGATTTGCTGCCCGGAGTGGCATTGCTGCCGGTCGTTATTGTGATATTTGGCATTACGCCGGGAGTCATTGTGTTTTTGGTTGTGCATGCGGTAATCTGGCCAATGTCCAGAAATATTTTGGATGGATTTATGGCGGTGCCAAAGATTTATGTAGAATCCGGCATGAATATGGGACTCTCAGGAATTTCTTTGCTCCTAGGGGTATACATTCCTGCGGCAACCTCATACATCGTGTCCGGGCTTAAGGTTGGATGGGCAAGAGCATGGAGAGGTCTGATTAGTGCAGAGATGATTTTTGGTATAGCGCGCAGTCCGGGGATTGGTCTATATATCAACCAGATGAGGACAAACATGAAAAATGCAGAGATGTATGCAACCTTGCTTGTCATTATTATGATCGGGCTTATTGTCCAGTATGGAATATTGGCGCCTATTGAAAATTATACGGTAAAACGCTGGGGTATGTCCAAATGATAAAAGAGACAGATATGATATTGGAAATAAAAAATCTTACAAAAAGCTACAGGAAGGAAGATGGCACGTTAGAGAGGCCGATACTTTCAGGATTAAATTTAAAAGTAAGAAGAAATGAATTTCTGTGCGTGTTGGGTCCGTCAGGCTGTGGAAAGACTACGATGCTTCGATGTATCGCCGGCTTTGAGGAGTATGAGGGGACGATACAGATTGAAGGGAAAATCGTGGCACAACCGGGAACAGACAGGATGATGGTTTTTCAGGATTTTAATCAGCTATTTCCTTGGAAAACCGTGGAAAAGAATATTCAATATCCACTGAGACGATCCGGGATAAAAAGTAAGGAGGTCTTGCAGGACATCTCTGACAAATATTTGAAGAAGGTCAATCTGGACGGGATTCAGAAAAAGTACCCGCATCAGCTTTCGGGCGGAATGAAGCAGAGAGTTGCAATAGCCAGAGCCTTAGCACAAAAACCGAAGATTATCTTGATGGATGAGCCCTTTGCTGCGTTGGACGCTATGACGCGCAACAAGCTACAGGATGAATTGCTGAATATTTCCCGAGCCGAGGATTGTACCTTTATTTTTATCACACATAATATTCAGGAAGCAATTGTATTGGGAGATAGGATTATCGTAATGTCAAAGCATGGAGAGATTAAGATAGACGAGGCAAATTCGCTTGAGCATCCGATTACACCGGCATCCCCTGGTTATGGAGAACTCTGGAAGAGGTTGCATGAGGCACTGGAGGAATAAAGGAGAATAAGGAAGAATTTGGTTTGCAAATTTGGATAAAGGAGAGTAACAAGAATGGATATGTCATTTTACAATGGAAGAAAGGTCTTAATCACAGGACACACCGGCTTTAAGGGCTCTTGGATGTGCAAGCTGCTTACCATGGCAGGAGCAAGCGTGACGGGCTATGCATTGGAGGCTCCTACAAATCCGAGCCTTTTTGATCTGTGCAAAATTGCGGATGGAATGCATTCGATAGTGGGAGACATTCGTGATCTGGAGCATCTTAAAAAGGTGTTTGAGGAAGCGCAGCCTGAAATCGTACTTCACATGGCAGCACAGCCCTTGGTACGTGAGTCATACCAGAATCCGGTCTACACGTATGAGACGAATGTGATGGGAACAGTGAATATTTTGGAATGTGTGCGCCAAAATCCATGCGTGAAGTCCTTTGTAAATGTGACGACGGATAAAGTGTACCTGAATCGAGAGTGGGAGTGGGGATATCGCGAGAATGAAGAACTCAATGGCTACGACCCATACTCGAACTCCAAGTCGTGCTCGGAGCTCGTAACAAGCAGTTATCTGAAATCCTTCTTCAAGGACAGTGAGACTGCCATTACGACCTGCAGAGCCGGAAATGTAATCGGCGGCGGAGATTTTGCCACAGATCGTATCATTCCGGATTGTGTCAGGGCAGTGGAAAAAGGTGAAAAGATTATTGTTCGAAATCCTTTTTCTACAAGACCATACCAGCATGTGCTGGAGCCGATTGTGGCGTATTTACTCATTGCAAAGGCGCAGTATAAAGATAAGGCATTGGCGGGAAGCTATAATGTAGGTCCGGATGAGACAGATTGTTGGACAACCGGTGCGCTGGTCGACCTCTTTTGCAGAGAGTGGGAGAAGCAGACGGGGACAGCTGTTACGTGGGTAAACCAGTATGACGGCGGGCCTCATGAGGCAAGCTTTTTAAAGCTTGACTGCTCTAAGATTAAGCGTGTTTTTGATTGGAAGCCGGTATGGGACGTGGAGAAGACAATGGAGAAGATTGTGGAGTGGTCGGCTTGCTATCTGCGTGGGGAGGATATTGCACAATGCATGCAGAAGCAGATCAGAGATTTTTTGTGTTAAGTGCTTTGCGCAGGCAAGCGGCACTTGGAAGACTTTGTTTTTCTAGAGACGACAGAGGAGAAGAAAGATGGAAAAGAAGCTGACAAAATATGCTCTCGCAGGTGCCGTAGGAGTACAGCTCTTTGTAATATTTTTGTGTAATTATTTTAAGGGCGTTGACATGTTAGACTATGATTCGTCAATGGCAGTGCGCCATGCTGTTGATATGTGGCGGCATGGTACCGTGTTTTTGCCCAATTTTGTATACCCAAGCTCAATGGAAATTGACTGTGCCTCATTTTTGGCGGCGCCAATCTATATTCTGACAGGAAACTGGGGGCTTGGAATCAGTATTGCCCATCTGTTTTTGGATGGGCTTTTGGCTTATATCATCTACCGGCTGCTGAAAAATCTGAATGTCCCATATGCATTTCGTATACTTGGAATCCTGCTTGTATTTTCGCCTTATAAGTATGGGCAGCTGGATTGGAATAATATGATTTTTCTGTCAGTGGGACAATATGAATTTCGGCTGATTTCGACTCTTTTCCTTTTTCTGATGCTAAGCTATAGGGAAGCGTTTGGCAAGTGGCATTGGGTCAGATATGGAATTTGTCAAATATTTATTTTTATCACGGTTCTTTCAACGGGCAATTATTTCATCATAACAGTACTGGTGCCACTGCTGCTCTATGAAGGGTTTCGAATCTTGAGAGAGGAGAAACTTGATTGGAAGAATCAAAATCTAAGATTAGTCCTTGGGAGTGTGCTCACTGCGCTATGTGCATATGGGATAAACAGAGGAGCTCATATTATGCTTGGCAGGAGCAATATGAATATTCTAAAAGGGATAGAGTTTTCGGATAATTTGATGGGGTGTTTTGCCGGAGTGTTCGCGCTGTTTGGAGGACTTGTAGACGGAGACGTACCAATACTTTCTGCGGAAGGAATTTTTTGTCTGGTGAGATTCCTGCTTACCTGTGTGATGTTGCTCCTTGCTGTAGCTGCCTTTCTAAAGCGAAAAGAACTCAAGGATAACAAGGAGTTCTTGTGGCGTTTTTTGTTCTTGTTTTTAGCAAATATGCTGGTTCTTCTGTATACGAACACGCGATATGGAAATATACTGTTTGAGGTAAGGTATCATATTATATGGTGCGTTTTGTTGATGATGGTAGATGTGATGTTTTTTTCCGTGGCATGGGAGAAGCTGGGAAGATGGATGAAAAAGGCAGTCGTGATCTGCGTATCTTTTGGACTTCTCATTATTAATATAAGCGGATTTCGAACGGTTTGGAGCGTGACGGATTGGACTAGGGAGCTTATGGCGCAAACGCTAAATACGGCAGATGCGTATGATCTTCGAGAGATCATTGTGGTGGATGGGAGCGTTGCCAAGAAGATGAATGCCATCGACATTGACAAGAATGTGTATTTTGGGTGGATACATGAGGAGAGCGGAATGCTGGGCTTTAACACCTTGGGCGGCTATGAGGACTTCCGTGTTGCCGCATCTAATCTTATGCTCATTCGGGATGCGGATTATCAGAAGCTTGCGCCTGAGATAAAAAGTGCATACCAAGAGGTTGGCATTTGGAATGAGTGGCATATTTTGCTGACGGATGTCTATGAATGGTAGAAATTGGAAGAGAAAAAGAAAAATTAAGAAATTTTTGGTAGTATGTGATTGTCAAGTAAACAGAAAAAAAGTTATAATAAAAATAAGATATGGCATAGAAAAAGGAGGAAGTCATAGTGAAATTTAAAAAGTGGGTAAGAATTTTGGCAACAACAGTTGCATTCAGTCTGCTGTTCTCGGTACCGGTTTTTGGAGCAGAGACGGCTGAGGATGAATTAACCATGATGTCAAGCGAGCAGGTAAGTGAGGATGTAATTCTGGCAGGGACGGGAGCACATGCATCGATTTACCCGGATCCTACCATGTATGATGCGATATATTCCAACAATACCAAGATTAATCTCGTGTTCAACGTCAGGACCTTTGGAAATGAAATGGAACGTTACGAGATTAGAATCTTCAAAGGCAATACAGAGAACTCCACCAGTCTGGTTGCAAGAAAGAATGCTGACTTTGAAACCACGAAGGGGACTTCGAATGTTACTTACACTTGGGATACAACAGATTACAACAAATTTACACCGGGTACATATACAATCAGTTGTACGTCGTTTTATAATTCCACAAATGGGGATGCAGTGAACAACAAAGAACTTTTCAATGTGACACTGGAAGATTACAAGCTGATTCTGGACAGACAGTTTGTACAGCGCCTGTATGACAAGGTGTTTCAGAGAAGTGGGGATACGGCAGGCTTGAATAACTGGGCCAATAAGCTGTATAACGGAACGACAACAGGAGCGACAACGGCATGGAATTTTTTCTTCAGCCCTGAATTTCTGAATAAGAACACGAGCGACGAACAATATGTAGATATTTTGTATCAGGCATTGTTTGACCGTGATGCGGATGAAGGTGGGAAAGCAAATTGGGTCAATATTCTAAAGGATGGAATGTCTCGAGCCTATGTGTTGAAGGGTTTTACGGATTCTGTGGAGTTTAATCGGCTTTGCGGTGTTTATGGTATTCAGCAGGGAACGATAATACTTAGCGAGAATCGAGACAGGAATCCCAAGGTAACAGCTTTTGTAAATCGTTTATATTCAATCGCAATGAATCGTTCGGCAGATGTGAACGGATTGAATGATTGGACAGGAAAGCTTCTTGATAAGAAGCAAACACCAAAACAGGTAGCTTCCGGCTTTGTGTTCTCGCAGGAGATGACAAACCGAAATCTGAGCAATCAGCAATTTGTCACGATGCTGTATCAAACTATGATGGATAGGGAGCCGGATGAGGCAGGACTAAACGACTGGCTAACAAGGCTAAAGACAGGAACCAGTCGCCAGACTGTATTTAATGGCTTTGCAGACAGTACAGAGTTTGATAATATCGTAAAAGCATATGGGTTAAAATAATGGGAATTAGGCCGCCATGCCGAGTATTGTCGGATGGCGGCTTTTTTTGTAAAATCAGGGCGGATTTCATTGACAGAATCTGGCAAAAATGGTAGTGTTAGAAAAAGTGGATTTTTATGTGGAGGGAGCAAAAGATGAAGAAAAAGCGAATGAAGCGAATTGTGACATTCATCCTGAGTGCCTTATTGTTGGTAAGCGGGGTGGACGTATCTGTCTTTGCAGCAGATACGTCAATGTCAGTGCAAGAGGGAGAACTTATAGAAGAAAGCGTGGAAGTCGGTTCTGAGATCGTTGCGAGCGCAGACCCGGGAACGCGAGTGGTCGCAACGTTCGATGATTTTAAGAAGGCCTTAGCAGATCCTTCGGTTTCTACCATTAGCTTATGGGATGACATCATGGATGAACGCACAGATGGCGATGGAGACAGTGCCTTTTTTATCACAAGGCCGGTTAAGATTGTGGGAAATGGTTATAAGATCACACACAATGCGGCAGGAATCGTTCTGGGTGCGAATGTAACATATGAAAATATCAGGATTGAGTTTATCAATGCCGTACGAAATGCCATCATTGCAAATGGATATGAATTGACTCTAAATCGAGTAGCAGCGCCGGAGGGTGCAAAGTTTTCGGTTCATGTGTTTGCAGGAGGGGTGACCGATTACAACGGAAGAAATAAAGCAGAGCTCCCCGCCTCAGGCAGTCATGGAAAAGTTACGATTACAAATACCGGGAACAATCTGGGGAATATCTATGCAGGCAGCTTATCGGATATACCAAATGCAGCTTCGGTAAATGAGAGCAATTATAACCGTTTTGAGGGAGAGTCCACGATTGTTGTGACAGGAGCGGACAATGGGTTGATCGGAACGATTTTTGCCTCCGGTGCGAGAGAGTACAGAGGGGAGGGAGATGGAAACGGATTAGACCCTGACCACACCAAATACCGTTCCAGCAAGGTAAATATTTCACTGGACGGTCCTTTTGTGAAGACGGTAAACGGAAACATGGGAGATGGTGCCTATGCCTCTGTTACTTACACAGACACCCGCACGAACAAATATGAAGCTGGTCCTTCACTATACGATATTTCAAATCTTACGATGGTGCAAGGCAACCTAAAACCGGCTGCGGGCAGCCGGATGAGCAGCAATGCCAATGTGACGCTTCAGGGAGGATATCTGGATGTGTCCCAGGTTGCGAATATCGCCGCAGATTCGCCGGGAGAGTTGCAGGTAAATGAGTTTCATGGTGGAGGCGGTATCCTGATTTTAGGGCAAAGGCAAACGCTTAGCATACAGGGAGCGGTTAGCGGAACGACGACGGTGGCAGTCGGCGGATATAATAAGGCAACACAGCAGTCCTTTAGTCCTGCGCTAAGAGGACGGACTTATATTAAAGTGAGCGAAAGCATCCCTGCGACAGGAACAGAGTTTGCCTTTTGTCAATATGCATCTAGTATGGATGGAGTGCCCCAGTACCGACAGGCGACCAAAGAGTGGACGACTGATGTGCCGCAGATAGGCAGCTCTGATGTGATTTCGTCAATTTCCCTACCGCAGACACACAAGGAATCAGCAGGAATCTTCTGGATGTCGATTCCGGTGGATGTCACATATCAGGGGAATTTAATTGGTCTCGAAACGATTCCGGTAAAAGTTATGCTGAATGGGACAAGTGCTTCGATGACGCAAGACGAACTCGGATATACATACGAGGCGAATGGTATGACGATACGTTTCGGCTTGTATGATGATGGCGAGAAGCTGGACGTAGAAGCAGTGCAAGATTTGATTCCGGAAGGAGTTTATAATATCCGAATCGAGATTCCAGGGGAGTACATGGCAGACAAGCGGGCGAAGGCCTTGGATATCTCCATAACAGTCGGAGAGGCGAAGAAGATATCGGTGCCCGTTGCACAAACAGGTCTGGTATTCAATGGCAATACGCAAGTAGGAGTTCCGACGGGAGAGGGATATCACCTAGATGGAGACTATCAAAAGAGAAATGCAGGAAATTATTCTGCTTATGCGACTCCGAAAGCGGGCTATACGTGGACAGACGGAACAACAGAAGAAAAGACGATTCAGTGGAGCATCGAGAAAGCGGCTGGTTCAGGGTCAGTTAACCTGCCTGATTGGACGCAAGGGGAGAACGCAGCTGTTCCGGTGCCGTATTCCTCTACAAATGGAAATACAAATGTAACCTACCTATATAAAGTGGCGACTGCAGATGACAGTACCTACAAAAGCTTTCAGACACCGCCTGCAGCAGCAGGGGATTATAGGCTAAAGGCAGTGTTTGCAGAGACAACGAATTATAAGGAAGTAGTAGCCTATACCGATTTTACGATTCGGGCAGTTGGTACGGGAACCAATACAAAGATTGCAGTACCTGTTGCGCAGCAGAATCTGGTTTATAGTGGATTGGAGCAACAGGGAGTGTCCTCCGGTGTGGGATATAGATTAAGTGGAGTTTACAAAGCAACAAATGCCGGTTCTTACACTGCAATTGTAACGCCTCAAAGCGGTTACGAGTGGACGGACGGAACACAGACTGCAAGAAACATTTCATGGAGCATTGGGAAAGCGAACGGCTCCGGTAGTGTAAGGCTGTCCGGATGGACAGAAGGGCAGAAAGCAGGTACTCCTGTGCCGACTTCCTCTACCAATGGAACAAGTCGGGTGACGTATCAGTACAAGCAAAAAAACGCATCGGATAATACCTATAAAAGCTTTCAGACACCGCCTTCTGCTGCAGGAGCCTATACCCTAAAGGCAGTATTTGCGGAGACAACGAATTATAAAGAGGCAGTAGCCTATACCGATTTTACGATTCAAACAGCCTTGCCGACAAATAAAAAAATTTCGGTACCGACAGCACGAGTGGGACTGACCTACAATGGAGTAATACAGGAGGGTGTTTTTGCAGGAGAGGGATATACCTTAAGCGGAACCTACAGAAAGAGAGAGCCCGGCTCCTATGTGGCAATCGTTACGCCAAAAGCGGGCTATGAGTGGACGGACGGAACAAAGAACGCCAAAAGTATTTCATGGAATATCAAAAAAGCATTTGGTTATGGTACCGTCAGCATCTTAGGATGGACGGAAGGAGAGCAGGCACAAACACCTCAGGCATATTCTGCGACGAATGGCAACCAGAATGTAACCTATCTGTATAAGGTGGCGACTGCAGATGACAGTACCTATAGAAGCTTTCAGACACCGCCCACTGCTGCGGGAACCTATCGCCTAAAGGCAGTGTTTGCAGAGACAACTTATTATGCAGAAGCGGTGTCCCATACATCCTTTACGATTAGTGCCGCTCCGGCTTCTGACATACAGCAGGAGGAGACGGGAGTTACAGGATATGTGTCCCGCTTATATAAGCAGGTATTAGAGAGAAATCCTGACGATACGGGACTGGCAGATTGGGAGGAGCGTCTGCACAGTGGTGAGTATACCGGTACGGATGTTGCAGTTGGCTTTATCATGAGTCAGGAATATCTTGGAAAAGCAACGACACACGAGGAATATGTAGATATGCTCTATAGTACCGTAATGGGTCGAGAGGCAGATGAAGCCGGAAGAGCATACTGGGTGAATCGCTTGGAAAACGGAATGAGCCGAGGCGGAATCCTGGCAGGTTTTGTGGGCTCTCCGGAATTTGACGGAATCTGTAAGGATTATGGAATTCTGACCGGAAGCTACGTATCCGGAGAAGTGGTGGATCAGCAGCCGGAGATAACAGCCTTTGTTGCCCGTATGTATACCATTGTATTGGAGCGAGGCTATGATACAGACGGATTGACGGATTGGACTGCACAGTTGCTGCGCCGGGAAAAGGGTGGCGGTACTCTTTCGAAGGGATTCTTTTTCAGCCAGGAATTTTTGGACAGACAGACTTCGGATGAGGAATTTGTGACGATTTGCTATCGCACCTATCTGAATCGCGAGCCGGATGACATGGGATTAGGCGATTGGGTAAGACAACTGGAGAATGGCAAAAGTCGCGAAGCAGTTTTAGACGGATTTATCATGTCGGCGGAGTTTGGCAGGCTCTGTGCACAGTACGGCATGGATCAGAATTAGCCTGCCTCTTGTTTGACAAAAATTGGAAAAGTACATATAATAAAAATAACGAAATAAAGCACCAAGGATACAAGCATGATGCGACAAAAGGAGGACAAAGGATGAAGCGAAGAACCATTGCCATTCTGTTGGCTATGACAATGACAGCTTCTGTTATGCTTCCTGCGAATACTGTCTATGCGACAGAGGCAGATGAGATTGTAGCGGTTCAGGAGGAAGCAGCACAGGAGGTTGAGGAAGCAGCTCCGCTTACCGATGAAGCTGCGGAGAATACAGAGACGGAGACCGCAGTTGGAGAAACTGTAGATCAGGTGCAAAAGGAGACAGAAGAAGTCAAAGCGACACTGGAGGAAAGCAGCCAACCGGCGGGAGGGGCAGAGAGCTTCCGTGCGGATGATACAATTTTAGAAGAGACCGTTTCGGCAGAGGAGGAACTCCTATACGCTGCACAGCAAGGCGTGACATCGGGCAATTGTGGGCAAGCGGGAGCAAACCTTACATGGAGCTATAGCGGTGGTGTGCTTACCATCAGCGGAAACGGAGCGATGAAGGATTATCCGGTGTATGATACGCCTGGCTCGGATCAGTGTATGCCGTGGTATTACTTCCGAAATGAAATCACTACGATTGTGATTAACGAGGGCGTCACCTCAATTGGCGCCTGTGCATTCTGGGGCTGTAATAGATTGACAAGTGTTAAGACACCGAATAGTCTAAAGTCGATTGGATTTGCAGCATTTGCAGATTGTACTAGTATAAGTGAGATTAACATTCCGTCGGGTATCATTGGAGAGTCGGCATTCATCCGTTGTTCTTCTTTGACGAAGGCTACAATCGGAAGCGGAGTAACAGCGATTGGAATCAGTGCATTTGAGAATTGCCATGCAATGAATGCTGTCTATATCCATGACATTGCGGCATGGTGCAGAATTGATTTTGGAGGCTATCTTGCCAATCCGCTTCAGATGGCAAAGCACTTATATTTAAACGGAGCATTGGTAACAAGGCTGGATATTCCGCATGGAGTAACAGAAATCCGTGATTATGCCTTTGAATATTGCGAGGATTTGACGCTGATTACGATGCCTTCCACCTTGACAAGAATCGGGGACTATGCGTTTTATCTGTGCACCAAATTGGATACGGTGATGCTGCATGAGGGATTGACTGAGATTGGTGCAAGTGCTTTTGATAGTTGTATTTCACTGAAAAATATTTCGCTTCCCGGCAGTGTCTCCTATATCGGAAGCTATGCCTTTACGTGGACTCCGATTACGACAATCAATGTTCAGAGAGGAACAATCGCAAGTCATGCTTTTGAGGGTTGCGGTGCCATCGGTGAGATAAGCTTAGGAGCGGATGTGAAAAATATCGGTGCTTATGCCTTTAACAACTGTGCAGGACTTAGAACGGTACATTACAGTGGCTCGCAAGCGCAGTGGAACGCAGTTAAGATAGGTGCAAACAACGGCTCCTTGATGAGTGCAAATCTAATTAGCACCGGTACCGGCACTGCGGAGCTGCCGATCATCAATCGGGATGGTGTCTATGTGGGAGCAACCGCTGTCTTTGGTACTTTTGAGCAGGATAACAATCACGGAAACGGCAAGGAGCAGATTGAGTGGACAGTATTGGATGTCAAGGATAATAAAGCATTGGTCATCAGTAAGTATGTGCTTGATTTCCAACGCTATTATCCGAATCTGCAGACTGCTGTTACATGGGAGAATAGTGATCTTCGCAGATGGCTGAACAATGATTTTATGAACAATGCATTTTCGGCCGGTGAAAAGGCAAAAATTTCGTCTACGACACTTACAAACAACAGCAACAAGGCTTATGGAACGGCAGGTGGAGTAAATACTACAGATCACATCTTCATCCTTAGCTCCTCGGAGGTAGAGACATACTTTAAGGAGGAAGAGTCCAGAATGTCTCGCTGTACCGAATATGCCGTAAACAGAAGCGGAGATCCGGCGCTTCGTAATCAGGTTGTCGGAACGTCATATTGGTGGGTTCGCACACCGGGTATGTTTACATACAGTGCGATGTATGCACATTATACGGGATCACTGCGCTATGACGGTATGGCAGTAGCAAATACGATTGTTGGTGTAAGACCTGCTATGTGGGTAGAAAAGGATGCTTTGACAGTACTGCCTTCGGATCAGGGCGGCAGCATCGAGAAGATTGCTCAGTTCACAGACCGCTTGTATAATGTATGTCTGGATCGCGAGCCGGATGCAGCGGGAGAGGCAGATTGGATTTATCGTATGGCAAGCGGAAAGGAAACCGGTACAACGGCAACGTTTGGTTTTATTTTCAGTCAGGAATTCCAGAACAGGAATTTCTGTAATGAGGACTACGTAAAACAGCTTTATCGCGCGTTTATGGGAAGAGAGTACGACGAGGGAGGTCTTTCAAGCTGGGTAGGAGCGCTTGAATCCGGTACAACCAGAGAGGGTGTATTTAACGGCTTTTCCCAGAGTGCAGAGTTTGGCAATCTTTGTGGGGAATACGGCATTGCGGTAGGAGAAGGAATTGCAATTCCCCAGTACGGAACGGTTCCAAAGGGATCATGCTCAGTTTGCGGTAAAGTCGATGGTGTGACTGCGTTTACGACCCGACTTTATAATGTTTGCTTGGATCGCGAGCCGGATGCAGGCGGGCTTACAGACTGGACCGGAAACCTGTGGGAACACACAAGGAGTGGAAAGGATGTGGCCTTGGGATTCATTTTCTCTGAGGAATTTACGAACAGAGGGCTGAATAACGAGGATTATGTGGAATATCTCTATCGAGCATTTTTTGACCGGACGGCAGATGCAGGCGGAAAGTCTGACTGGCTGAATCGTATGAACGGAGAGGGATACAGCAGACTTGATGTATTCAACGGTTTTGTAGGAAGTGCAGAATTTGATAATTTATGTAAGAGATATGGAATTACAAGAGACTAACATGTGACAGAATGGGCGACTTTGAACTTCCCGGATATTAGGATAAACTATGCTGATATCCGGGAAAAGTTTTTTGGAGGATCGTTGATGCGAAGAAGGTGGGGGAATCGTGCATGAAAAAGTGGATGTTTAGGCTTGTGGTAATTGTGTGTCTGCTCTTTGGAGCAACAGGTATAAATACGACAGCGCAGGCGGCAGAGGCTTGGGCTGGGGAGGATGGAGTTGCAGGCTTTGTAACAAGAATGTATCAAACCTGCCTGGGAAGAGAGCCGGATGCGGCAGGCTTAAACGACTGGGTTACCCGGCTGAAAGCAGGAGAGAGCAAAGGGGCGGACATTGCCTTTGGCTTTATTTTTAGCGCAGAATTTAGCAATATGAATCTTTGCAACAGCTGCTATGTGGACGCTTCGTATCAGGCGTTTTTTGGAAGAGCGGCGGATGAAGCGGGAAAAGCGGATTGGTTGTCCAGACTGGCACAGGGTCAGACTCGAGGTGCTGTCATGACAGGATTTCTCAATTCGGCAGAATTTTCACAGCTTTGTGACAGCTATGGGATTCATGCCGGAAGTGGGGATTGGAGCAGGGACAGTATACCGGTACGGGGAAATTGTGCAAACTGCAATGCCGTAAATGATACGATTGCGGACTTTGTGGCAAGGCTTTATACAATTTGTCTGGAAAGAGAGGCAGATGAGGCAGGTCTAAATGATTGGACAAACAGACTTGCAAATGGAGAGCAGGGAAGCCGTGTGGCTTATGGCTTTGTATTTAGTCAGGAGTATCAGGAGAAGCACGTTTCCAATGAAGATTTTGTGACAATGCTGTACCGCACAATGTTGGATCGCGAGCCGGATGCGGCGGGTCTGGCCGATTGGACGAATAAGCTTGATTATACAAATACAAGGGAATTTGTATTTAATGGATTTTTGTTCAGCCCGGAATTTAGGCTTCGGTGTGCTGCATGTGGGATTCATGTTGGAGACGTAATAGAAACCTTGGACAATACCGCAGAATGGCAAATGAACGTGGAGATACTTGCCCTGTGCAATGAGGAGAGAGCGGCAAACGGCCTGCCGGCTTTAAAGACAAGGCAGGATTTGTGGGAGCAGGTTGCAATGCTCCGCGCAAATGAGTGTGTAAGCTACTTTTCTCATACAAGACCAAATGGCACAAGCTGCTATACAGCCTATGATGAGGCAGGCATTGCTTATTGGGCGGTAGGAGAAAATATTGCGTCCGGATATGCAAATGCAAAGGCGGTGGTGAGAGGCTGGATGAATTCGCAGGGGCATAGGGCAAATATTTTGGATACCGATTTTACTTATCTGGCGACCGGTTATGTGTCAGCAAATAGATGCTATTCTCAGAATTTTGCTCGTTTCCGGTAAAGCATGCGCGTGACAGGGAAAAAGATAAGAGGAGTAATAAGAAAACAGATTTTTGCAAAGGAGGCATATATGAAAAAACGGATGGCGGCGCTTATATTGGCAGCATGTATGCTGTTTGGTGCAATGCAGCCCGGTGTGACCGTGCAAGCGTCAGAGCTAGAGCAAGTATCGGCGGAAGGACAATCGGCGGATGCAAAGCAGGAATCAGCTGAGGAACAAGCGACGGATACGAAGCAAGCATCGGTGGAAGAACAAGTATCAGAGCTAGAGCAAGTATCAGCGGAAGGACAATCGGCGGATGCAAAGCAGGAATCAGCAGAGGAACAAGCGGTAGATACAGAGCAAGTATCAGTGGAAGAACAAGCGGCAGATGCAGGGCAAGTGTCCGATATGGAACAGCCGGTCGAAGAGAGTGCAGATGAGCCGAAGGAGGAGCAGGAGGGGGAGATTACGCCGCAGGAGATGGCGCACCCCACAGGCTTGATGACGCCGGAGATTATTGACGTAGGAATAATCGAGCCCAATCAGCCATACAGCAGAAGAAGCAGAGTTGCGGAAAACTGGATTGGTTCTTATATTTACCAGAATGAGTGGGACAAATATTCGACAAACTATTATTACAACCTGCTTACGAAAGAGCAAAAAAATCTATGGGATCAGATGGACGCGATTTGTCTCCGATTGCTCCTCACAGCAGAACAGGCACAGACGGATACGTATGGAAGCCGTACTGCGTATGTTTCTTGTGGGAGTGTCTTGGTTGATGATGCAAATGAGATTATGCGGATATTCAAATATTCAAATCCGCAGTATTTTTTCTTGAATCATACGAACCGCAGGGCAAGGGATGCTTCCGGAAATTATTATGTCGCACTAGGAGTTTACACTTCTTTTACAAAAGGGAGTGACCGCCAGACGGCCATGCAGCAAATGAAGAGCAAGCTGGAGGAGCAGCTTGTTAACGCAAATCAATATACGACTGCCGAAGAAAAGGTAAAAGCCTTCCATGATTGGGTTGTAAACAAGGTGGAGTATAATAATGACATTTTACGGCCTGATTTTAATGAAGATATCGCATATACGCAGAGTGCATACAGTGTTTTTTGCATGGATAAAACCGTATGTGCAGGGTATTCCATGGCTTTTTCCATGCTATGCAATGCAGTAGGAGTTGACTGTATCGTAGCGATCAGCGAGGAGCATGGATGGAATAAAGTACGCCTTCGAGACTCCTGGTACAATGTGGATTGTACTTGGGCAGATCAGGCAAGCGGTGTGTATTATCGTTATTTTGAACGAAGCAATGCAAGCTATGCAAATGACAGCTCAGACAAGGTAATTAGCCATACGCCGCTTGCATACTGGCAAAAGTATCTGCCAAGCTGCTCACTGGATTCCAATGCAACTTACGCGAATCCGGGTACTCTGCCTGTAATCGTGAACAAAACAGCGACACCGACAATTAGCGTAACAAGACAGGGAACCGGATATCAGGTTTCCCTCTCAAGCAAAACACCAAATGCCGCAATTTATTATACAGTAAATGGCGGAACGCCGTCGCCCGCATTTACCAAGTCCTTAAAATATACACAGCCTTTTACGATAGATAAGGACTGTGTAATCAAGGCGGTCGCAGTGTGTGACACTTATTGGGACAGCGCGATGCTTAGTGTGCAGGCAAGCAGTGTGGCCTCTGTGGAAAAGCAGACGTATCGGATTTTCTTTGACGGGAACGGTGCGACCTCCGGGAATGCGACCAGTATGACCTACAATGCCGGACAAAGCATCACGATGCCGTCAAACGTCTTTTCGAGAAATGGATATGAGTTTACCGGATGGAATACCAGAGCAGATGGAAACGGAGCAGGCTATACGGCAGGACAATCCGTTGGAACAGGAGGCTGGAGCGGAAATGTGACCCTGTTTGCCCAATGGAGGGCAGGAGCCGACTCTGCAAATAAGGCTTCGTTTGTGGCGTTATTGTATGAAAATGTTTTGGAGCGAAATGCGGAAGACAGTGAAATTCAATATTGGATTCAGGAGCTGGAAAGCGGAAGAACCGGATCTGATGTGGCATATCTGTTTATTTTCAGTCAAGAATTTATAAATAAAGGACTAAGCGACAGTGACTACGCAGAACGACTTTATATGAGCTTGATGGGACGCCCTTCAGATCCCGGTGGAAAAAGCGACTGGCTTACACGCTTGGATAACGGTGTATCAAGAGAATACGTGTTAAAGCAGTTTATCGAATCCGCGGAATTTACCCAAAAATGCGAGAACTATGGCATCTTAAGAGGGACAATCGCATTGACAGAGATGCGAGATCAGAATTATGATGTGACTCGTTTTGTGGCAAGAAATTATAAGCAGTTTTTGGGACGTGACTATGAGGTTGACGGATTGAATTACTGGTGTGCCATGATATTGAGCAGGGAGAGAACCATGCAGGAGATTGCGATGGGATTTGTTTTTTCCGAGGAATGCCTGAAAAAGAATTTGTCAAATGAAGAATTTGCCGAGATGATGTATCTGGGCTGCTTTGACCGCGCGGGAGAAGCGGATGGTGTGGCATACTGGAGCAGATATTTGGACACCGGAGCAAAAAGCCGCGAGGATGTCTTCCATGGCTTTGCAGACTCCACTGAGTTTGATAACATGGTGCATAGCTACGGATTGTAATGTATGAGGAATAGGATGTAGTCCATAGAAAAGGAATCCACCCTGCAGAAATGGAAAATGATTCAAATTGACAGGAAGGAAAAACCTAGGTATAGTAAGTTGGAAGTAATATACAAGAAAGATGAGGAATGGTAGTTTCATGAGAAAGAGAGTCACTGTAGCTGTCATGGCCGCGATAACGGCAATGACGATATGGAATGGGGAGGTAACCGCAAGAGCGCAGGAGATGGCGCCGGAGGAGGTTGTGAATGTAGTTGAATCGTATCAGAGTGCGAGTGAGCCGGAGCTTTTGGAGGATGACCCCCTTGCCGGACGTGTGCAGGGATATACGCAGGACGGAGTTGGTGAGAGCCAAACGGGGATTTCTCTTTTTAGTATCTATGACAATGGTTATACACATAATTCCAGATACAATGGAATGACGGTAAGAGATGGAATCGATGTTTCTTATTATCAGGGAGATATTGACTGGAATGCAGTAAAAAGTTCCGGGATTGAATTTGCTATTATCCGCGCAGGCTATCGTGGTTACCAGTATGGAAATCTAAAGGAAGACCCCAAGTTCTGGCAGAATATGCAGGGAGCCACTGCGGCAGGCTTAAAGGTAGGCGTATACATATTTTCACAGGCAATCACGGAAGCGGAGGCAGCCGAGGAGGCCAACTTTTTACTTTCCAGAATACAGGGCTATCGCGTAGAGCTTCCGATTGTGATGGATTTTGAGTATGTCAGCGGAGTAGCCGGAAACGGTAGGCTTTATCAGGCAGGCCTCAGTAGGGACAAGGCTACCTCTGTCTGCAGTGCGTTTTGCAACACAGTAATTAATGCGGGATATACACCGATGATTTATGCGAATAAGAGCATGCTGGAAAATCAGATGGACGGCAACTATCTCGGAGCAAGGTATAAGATATGGCTGGCAAATTATACGAAGCAGACCTTTTATGGGGGACCTTATACCTATTGGCAGTATACAAGCTCCGGCAAAGTCAAGGGAATTAAAGGGCTCGTGGATATGAACTTTTGGTACGATGATTCCACGATGACACCAACAGTCAGCACAGAGGACGCATCAAAATTTACGACTCTTTTGTATGAAAACTTTTTGGAGCGTGAGCCGGATACAAGTGGACTGGAACATTGGATAGGCAAGGTTCAGGGAGGAAGAACCGGTGCGGAAGTAGCGCACGGGTTCGTGTTCAGCGATGAATTTGTATCTCGCAATTATTCGGATGACATATTTTTGGATCGGATGTATCAGGGGCTGATGGGGCGCCCATCTGATGAAGCGGGCAAAAGCGATTGGATGGAAAAACTCCGCAATGGCGTGTCCAGAGAATATGTGTTTAAGCAGTTTGTGGATTCCGAGGAGTTCACGAATAAATGCAAGGCTTATGGGATTACCAGGGGAACCGTTACATTATTGGAGAGCCGTGATGCAAATTATCTGTTGACTCGTTTTGTTGTAAGAAACTATACGGAATTTTTGGGCAGACCTTACGATGTGGACGGACTGAATTATTGGTGCGGACTGATTTTGGCGGGTAAGGTCGATATGGCGAGTCTGGCACATGGGTTTGTATTTTCTGAGGAGTGTATGAATAAAAATCTCTCCAATGGGGAATTTATAAAAATGCTGTATAGAGGCTGCTTTGACCGCGAGGCAGATGAAGGCGGATATATGGAGTGGCTTGATAGTCTGGATTCCGGGAAAAAGAGCCGCGATGAGGTATGCCGGGGATTTGTCAATTCTCAGGAATTTTATAATCTGGTTCGCGCATACGGACTATAGGAGATAATCGCGCAGATTGCTGTATTTGGTTAGGTTTAAAGTCTAAGGGACAGTTGAAAATTTGATATAAATAGTGTATGATAGATACATAAAGAAAAAGGAAAAGGGAATCTCATTTGGGATTCCCTTTAAAGGTATGAGTATGAAAAAGGCATTGATCGTTGGGGCAGCAGGATTTGTCGGAAGTTATCTGGCAAGAGAGCTAAGCGATAATCAGGGCATGGAGGTTCATGCGACAAAGCTTGCGCATGAGCAGCTGGAAATTTCGGGAGCAAAGATACACGATTTGAATATCTTGAATAAGGACGAGATTATTGCGCTGCTATATGAGGTACGACCGGACTATATTTTTCATCTGGCGGCACAAAGCTCCGTCAGTATTGCTTGGAAGAATCCGGGGCTTACGATAGACATCAATATTAAAGGCAGCGTCAATCTGATGGATGCAATTCGCGAGCTTTTTTATAAGCCTCGTGTGCTTTTAATTGGATCCGGTGAGGAATATGGCCATATCCGAGAAGAAGAGACACCGATTAAAGAAGGAAATTATTTGCGGCCGGGGAATATTTATGCGGCAACAAAGGTATGCCAGAATATGATTGCCGGGATTTATACACAGGCATATGATATGAAACTGATGATGGTTCGAGCTTTCAATCATATCGGACCCTGTCAGTCGCCCATTTTTGTAATATCTGATTTTTGCAAGCAGGTGGCGGAGATTGAGGTGGGAAAGAAAAGTCCCACGATGTACGTGGGAAATCTTGCGGCAAAGCGAGATTTTACAGATGTCAGAGATGTGGTGAGAGCTTATGCACTGCTTATTCAGAAGGGAAAGCCGGGTGAAACCTACAATGTCGGAAGTGGACATGCGCATGAGATACGAGAGATTTTGAATTTGATTCTCTCTCTTTCTTCAAAGGAAATACGGGTGGAGGTGGATCCGAATAAGATACGACCGGTGGACGTCCCCATTATTGAGGCAGATATTACCAAGCTGAATGAGGCTACAGGGTGGATGCCGAACATTTCGCTCAGACAGACATTACAAGAGACGTTGGATTACTGGCGTGCAAGAGTTTAGGAGAGATGGAGGAAAGAAAGGATGGAAAAGATGTTTACTTCGGAAGGGGTTACAAAGTCGGATCGCATACTTCATACACCGGGGACTTTTGCAAAGAATCATTTGCTCTATGTGCAGGAGGTTGGAAAGCTGCAGAGCCTTGTTCCCCATATCTGTAGACGGGAGAATCTGGATTCCTACTTGATTTTCGAGGTGGTAGAAGGAAGGGGAAGCATTACAGCAGAAGGTACAACATTTGAACTGCAAAGAGGCGATTGTGTGTGGATTGACTGTCAAGAGCCGTTTGAGCACGTCAGCAGCGAGGAAGAGCCATGGAAGCTGGTTTGGGTACATTTTAATGGGAATTGCGCAGCGGAATTTTACCGGTTATTTCGTAAAAAGAACGAAAGCCCGATTCTTCCACCCAGAGATTCTGTAAAGGTAGCAGATATGTTAGAAAGGCTGCTGGAGGGACTGAAAGGAAATATGTCTGAGCTGGAACTTCACAGCCTTCTGACACAGCTTGTGACAGGGTGTCTGCTTGAGACAAATGAGAAGAATCGAATGGAGGAAGTGCGGGAGTTTATCAATGTCAATTATCGAGATGCAGGGATTTATAAGCTTCTGGCAGAGCGATTCGGGATGGAACAGAGCATATTGGAGCAGCAGTTTGGCGAAAGCTATGGAATCAATGTGCGGGATTATATTTTAAACAGACGCTTCAATATGGCAAAGGAGCTGCTTCGATTTACAATTCGACCAATGGATGAGGTTATGGAAGCTTCCGGGATTGGAAACGAAGATTTGTTTTATCAGCTTTTTAGGGAGAATGAAGGCGTTACACCGGAAGAATACCGTAAAAATTGGGCACAGTGGATTAAGGATTAACGAGAGGAGAAACGTATGAAATGTACAAAAGCGATTATTAGTACTATGTTATCCGTCATCTTTCTTTTGTGGGGCGGGACTTTTGTGGTTCATGCAAAAGAACCGGTCTATGTGCAGGAGACAGAGGAGACCTCGCTTGTGGGAGCAAATGGGCTTAGCCTTTCTGTAAATTACCCCTCTGATATCAAATGTGGGGTGCCGATTACCTTCACGATGAATGCCGGTGGCGGAAGCGGAAATTACAAATACAGGATTGCGGGGCTGATGGATTCGGAGAGGAACAATGTTTATGACATCAGCTTTGGCTCGAATGGGGCTTATAAGACGAGCAACACCTTTACCTTTACTTTTTTTGCATCAGGGACGTACTATATCCGTTTTAGTGTGATGGATATGAGTACATATCAGACCCTAATGACAGGGATGTTTGATTATCCCATTGTGATAAACGATGCCTCCCATCCTTCGGTGGAGACGATTGTAAACAGTGTTGCGGCACAGTGTGAGGCGGTCTGCCAAACGGATTATGAGAAGGCATTGTGGCTGCATGATTGGATTATAGACAATGCAGACTATGATTTTTCTTACAGCTATTGTTCCGCAGAAGGTGTGCTGGCAAGAGGTGTGGGCACCTGTGAGTCCTATCACGGTGCATATGTAAAGCTTTTGAATCGGGTTGGCATTGAGACAGGACGCATCACAGGAAACGGTCATGTGTGGACGGCAGTCAAGCTTGATGGAGAATGGTATCAGGTTGATACAACATGGGATGACAAGGGAGCTCAGTTTCAAGGAACCTTTTATGAACATCTGTATTTTGGAGTAAACGATGCCATTATCAGTCTCGTTCACGATGAGCACCAAAATCCGAAGCCGGGCTATGAATCTACTTCTCTGAAAAACAACTATTTCATTAAAACAGGACAGATTAAGCAGTGGTCAGATCCGTTCCTTGATACCATTCGACAGAACATAGCGGCCGGACAAACGGAATTTCGCATTCCGGTAACAGATTCCTTGCACGACAGCTATAAGAATGTGATTTACAATTTGGTCGCTTATCAGCTGTCACAGGAGAACTGGAATGAGAAAGACGTAACGGTTACTTATGCAGAACGCCAGTTGACCTGCAGTGTAACGAACAAGGAAAATGCGGGAGCAGGAAGCACTCCGGGAGCAGGCAACAATGCAGGAACGGGAAGCACTCCGGGAGCAGACAACAATGCAGGAACGGGAAGCGCTCCGGGAGCAGACAACAATGCAGGAAC
>JAQXLR010000154.1 GCA_029012225.1 Clostridiales bacterium | reverse complement strand
GCACGCCGTATGGGCATCATGACCGCAGGCATGCATCACTCCCTCCGTCAAAGAGCAGTACTCCGCCTGATTGGTTTCTGCGAGGGGAAGTGCGTCGATATCTGCCCTTAATGCCACTACGCCCTTTCCCCGACCTGTTCCCTGTAAAATCCCCAACACACCGGTAGCTCCGATACGGTGGTGAGAAATCCCCACCTTTTCCAATTCCTCTTCAATTACCTGTGCCGTACGAAATTCCTGCAAGGATAACTCCGGATGCCTGTGAAAGTCCCGGCGCATCTGAATCAATTCTTCTTTTTTCTTCTGAAGCTGCTCTCCTAGTCTACTCATAAAACTCCTCCATTCCGAAGCGATTTGCTGTAAGGAACACGAGCCGAAGGTTTCATTCGACTCTGCGATTGGAATTTGTGACGCTTTTGTACAAATTCAGGTGTGGAAAAGAAGCCGCGCTTTGGTGCAAGCATTTTTCTTTCATGCTTCCTCCCATTCTCATTCTTTTGTATCGCTGGTGTATTTTGAATGTATTCATTATAACCTATGCATACTTCGCTTACAACTATTTTGCCCCGGTTTTCAGATTTGGCACTTACGATTTGCCAAACATATCTGCAATAGCAGAAAAAAGAAAGCAGGCCGTAATGCCCCTCCCCCAGAGCCCCGAGCGCCGTCAAAGTCAAAGAGCTTTCCTTTTGCATATTGTTCTGTGGAAGGACAAATTTTTTTGCCGTCACTGTCCTCATAAGATAATCTTTCATGTCTTCGCCGCTCCGCTTCGTAACGCCTGTTAATTCTGACACAAATAAGATAATTTATTCTGCCATATGCTTCTCGAAATGGCAGGCGGCTTGCCAAGGCGTTCATCGGCACGTTCCGTAATAACAAGCTTCTACCATACTTTGCCCTCGCTGCACTTCGTGCTGCTCCGGTATCCTTTCATCTAAGCAGTTATAAGATCGAACCCTCTCCTGTCATCAATGTTATTTTTGTCGTTCCATGCCGCAAGATACGAAATACACGGCCAGACAGATTCCCGTCTAAGCAGCGACTGTATCACATTCTCCGCCTCTGCGCTGCTGCCGCAGTGTTCCAGATGACCCGCGATCCCATACATGGCAACAACAGCATTCAGACCATTCCGATCTTGTTTTGCCTGTCGAAGTGCTTTCTCTACAGAAATTTTCCCAAGAAAAACTTCCACCGCTGATTGATATGCCGTATGGTGTCCGACCTTCATATCGTTCCTGTATGTTACCCGCAGTCTATCCTGCAAATTTCCACGCATACAACAGAGTGCTTCACACATACAGAGGGCATTTCCGAGCTGACTTTCAAGAGAAGCGTATTTTATCTCCTCCATACCTACTTCTCCTGTTTTTTAATATGAGCTGTTACATCTGCAAGGCTCATTTCCTGCTCTCTTGCAATACGAGTAATATCTTCATATTCATATTTTGCCCTTGCTACTCCATATCCGACAGACACCTTTTTCCGTACCTCTCCAAAATCCGTTGCTATCGTCTCAATGGTACGGGAAAGTGTATAGCGGCGGCTGATATTCTGACGAACGCCAAGCGTAGTGGTATGCTTAAAAATTAGTCCAACCATCGTTTCCTTATCTTCTTCACGACACATAACAGAAAGCAAAACACCCGGACGAGATTTCTTCATCTGCGCAGAAACCGTATAAACATCCAGCGCTCCGGCGGCAAAAAACTGTTCTTCCGCAAAAGCGATAGCTTCCGCCGTCATGTCATCAAGATTACAGCACAGCTCTACAATCGTATCTCCTTCCTCCTCAGTGTCTCCAAGCAAAGCACGAACACAGTTAGCGGCAGTAAAATCTTTTTTCCCCATACCGTAGCCGATCGCCGATATCCTCATCACAGTCATATCTCCGAATTTGGTTGCAAAATGTTTCAGCAGTGCTGCTCCGGTAGGTGTACACAGCTCACTCTTGATACCGCCACCATAAATCGGCACATCCCGCAGAATATATGCGGTTGCCGGAGCCGGAACAGGGAGAATACCGTGAGCGCATTTCACATGGCCGCTACCCACATGAACAGGGGAAACCACAACCTGCTGGGGAGCCAGACGATCCATCAGCATACAAGCGGCTGTAACATCCGCAACCGCATCCATGGTTCCGACTTCGTGGAAATGGATCTGCGTTACGGGAACACCGTGAGCATGACTTTCTGCTTCTGCGAGCAGGGAATAGACTGCCAGAATATCCGCTTTTACTTTTTCAGATATCGGCAAACCTTCCATAATATGCACAATCTCGTGCATACTGCTGTGGTGATGGATATACTCTCCTCCACGGGAGTGTTCGTGTGTGTGGGAATGTTCGTGGGGATGTCCGTGGGAATGTCCATGCTCCTGCTCATGAGAATGACTGTACATTTGCTCAGATTCTTCTTTGCCGTTGACCTTTACCGTGATACACGTACCCTGAATGCCGCATTTTGAGGATACTTCACCGGAAACCGTAACGCCGGGGAAGCCAAGGCTGTTTAGCTCTGTAAGAAATGCCTCTCTGTTCGGAAGAAGCTCCAGCAAAGCCGCAGTCAGCATATCACCGGCCGCACCCATGCCGCAGTCCAGATATAATGTTTTCATTTTATTTTGCCTCCATGTGGTTTATCATACTTGCCAGATACCCGGCTCCGAATCCGTTGTCAATATTGACTACCGATACCCCGCTTGCACAGGAGTTCAGCATAGATAAAAGAGCAGATACTCCATGAAACGACGCACCATATCCTATGCTCGTAGGAACAGCAATCACCGGACAATCTGCCAGCCCACCGATCACACTGGCAAGCGCACCCTCCATACCGGCAATGGCAACGATAACGCTTGCGCTCATGATTTCGTCCAGATGTGCAAGCAGCCGATGCAGACCTGCAACGCCCACGTCATACAGACGAACAACTTCATTTCCGTATACTTCCGCGGTAAGCGCCGCTTCTTCCGCAACAGGAAAATCACTGGTTCCACCTGTTGCTACTACTATTTTACCGATTCCGCTTGGCAGCGGCACCGACCCGATGATTCCGATTTTGGCATCTGCATGGTAAGCCATTTCATGCAGAGCTCCAATCTGTTCGGCCGCATTCGGGGAAAGTCTCGTAATCAAAATGGTATTCTGTCCATTCTGCTTCATTTTCTCTGCAATCCCGATCATCTGTTCCGCAGTTTTTCCGGCACCGTATATGACCTCCGGCATTCCTTGACGAATATCACGGTGCAGATCGATTTTTGCATAGCCAATATCCGCAAACGGCTCTTTTTTTATCGCCAAAAGAGCATCCTCCACAGACATTTCGCCGTCCTTTACCGCTTCCAGAATTGTCTTGATTTCCGTTTTCATTCCCTTACCTCCAAATCCAGCAGCACAGCAGAATAATACTTTTTTAATTCTGTAAGGATTCTGTTTCTGTTCTCAATAATCTTCCCAATCTGATCATCGGGAACCTGTATTTTGGCAGCTTCTCCAAACCGTCGTACACGAAAATCTTTCAAACCGAGGGAAAACAGAAAATTCTCGGCTGCTTCCGTTGCTCTCAACTTTTCTTTGGTAATCGTTTCTCCGGCGGGAATCCGTGTAGCAAGGCAGGCATACGCAGGTTTATCCCATGTAAACAGACCCGCTTCTTTGGAAAGCTGCCGGATTTCCGCTTTTGTTAATCCGCATTCTCTTAGCGGAGACAATACAGATAATTCACGAATTGCCCGCATTCCAGGTCGATCTTTTGCATCATCAGACGCATTTGTTCCGTCGAGCAGCACGGAAAAACCATCCTCCGCTGCCGCCTGTACGATTGTTTCAAAAATGACGCGTTTACAATAATAACAGCGATCGGATGGATTACCCACAATCGTCTTCGACGACAAAACATCGACAGTTAATACCCGCATCGGAATATTTAACTTCTCCGCAAGCTGCTGTGCATCATCCAGTTCAAATTGCGGCTGAAAAGCGGATTTTACATAATATGCCTGTACCTTAGTACCGTATCGCTTTGCAGCATACAGCAAATATGTAGAGTCCACCCCGCCAGAAAATGCAACTGCAACTTTTGGATGCTCTATAAAATATTCATTCAGTTTCATATTTTACCCCAATATGACAAGAACTGTTCTGCTCATCATACAGAACAGCTCCGTCATGTCACTTATTTTTTCTTGAATAATGCTTCCTTTACAACACCCTTTGGGTCTTTTACAAGCAGGATAACCAGCCAGATAACCAGACCAAATGCAACAACGGACAGACCAAGATAAAAATCGTTGAGCATATCAGCAGGAGCAGGCGCGAAAAATTCTGCACCAAGTTCTGCATACTCGAAGATTGCGTCAACAAGCCACATCATGGATGCGCCCCAATACATCCAGCAAAGAGCACCTACCTTCATTTCACTTTTCGGCGCACTGCTATACCAGATAATTGTAGCGATAATCGCTGCAAAAACCGTTGTCAGTAACGTCATGCTTATGCGCCCTCCTTTGTGAGTTTGGGCACATGAAGCGCTCTTTTCTCAATAGCGGAAGAAACTACCAGCATACCCACCCATACAGCAGTAATGAGTGCAGCCATCATAACGCCTGCGCTGCACATCTCTGCAAGCATTTCCGCGGTTTCGCCGGTCTTAACAGCCGTCAGGAACGGAAAGAACGGAACCACCTCACCATGCCACACATGCTCAAAAGCAAGCAGTGCAGAGCCGCCCCACAGCAACTTATTCAGCCAGCCGAGCTTAGTGGAGAATTTCATTTTTTCTGCATCCGCAAAAGTACCATCCGCAAAAGAAACTTTTACCATTTCTTCTTTCTCCTTGGACTTCATTGCCTTTGCAGCAACCGTAGTAATGACCGCTTCTGCAGCCGGAACAAGAAAACATGCCATAATTATGTACCTCCTAAATTTTTGATTGTTTTTATAGAGAACTTCTATGTAAAACAGAAAAAAGCATACAGCTTCTCTTCTGAAAAGCCGCATGCCTTCCTATGCACGCATTATCCGCCTCTTATAAAAACATCATAATCAAACACTTCTGTGTTTTTCGTTTGAGCTTCTTGCTCTGATGGATATACCATAACATATTGTTGGCGAAAATTCAAGTCCTGAGCCATATTATTTCTGCGTATCTCTATATATTGCTTCCAGTTCTTTCACAACGTCGTCTATCAATCGTCCGACTGATAGGTCTGAAATACCCACAATGATATTGTCACAATGATTGACGGGAATCAGCAATCGTTTTGCATCGCTCTGTCCGATGGCCATAGCCATAGCAGGTGTCACCTCCCCAAGCATTGCATCCGCAATGACAATTCCTATCGGTCCGATAACAACGTCGGCTTTTCTGCATCCTACAACCACTGCATTTTCTCCGGTTGCCGCATGATCTGCTCCGGCTTTTAGCATAGCGGTCGTAGCTATGCTGTTCGTTCCCACTGCTGTAATTTCAATCTGCGGAATGTCACGTTTTATCGCCGCAACCACCTGTTTTCCTATACCGCCGCCCTGAGCGTCTATAATAAGTATTCTCATACGTTTTCTCCCAATCCTGCTGTTCCTTTATCATCTCGGCCGCCCTTTTCTCCGCTGCCGTCAAATCCATCTCATCTATCTTCACTTCGACTTCAAAAGCCTGTCCGTCTCTCCGTTCGGACATGTCTGAATTTTTTTATAAGGCAGGAAACAAGAACTTTCTTTTCCCTATTATTAATTATAGCATAAAGTTTGCCGGAATTCTCCATTATTTTATAAACATTATCAAGCGTGATTGCTTGCATTTACTCCCCGAAGATTACCAACCTTCTTTTCTATTTTGGACTACTACTCCCCTCTTAATACTACGGTACCTACACAATTATTTACCTGCACTCGTCCAAGCGAATGTCTCGCCTTACAGTTGGAAGATTTCAGCATCACCTTACCCCTATGTGATGCTGTAGGAGTTACGCCATGAAATCGTGAAAAGGGCTTGGTAAAGCTGTCCGGTGAATCATATCCATACCGCTTCATACCTTTCGGTTCGCTAGGATGATATCCTATCACAGCAGAAATTTTTGTTCCCGATTATCTTTGCCGTCATTTGTCTTGTTCTTCTTAGCCTTTTTCTTTGGCTCCGGCAATTCTTCATACATTGCATTCAACACTGATTCCATCAATTCTATATTCTCTACATCATCTACGGCTACCATCCGTGTTTTTGAACCTTCATAAGGATATGTCCTTTCCGCATCCGGCATCAGCCGCAGCACCGCTTCTGTCGGTTTCAGCAACAAGGTATTATCGCAAATATCTCCAATAAGCTTATCCTTATAATAAATACAGTACTCACCCATCATTTTTTTAGTAGAGATATCACCTATTCTTTGAAGACTGCCTACCACATAATCGTGAAACGCTTTCGATGAAGCCATTTATTCCACCACCTTCTTAATGGGATATCTGATCACAGTTTTCCATTTCTCCGGAGCAATCTTCCTGGCATCCGATATATAAATCTCATGATGAAGTCTTCTGTCACTCAGATCATTTTCGTAATCATTTTCTGCAAGGTATGCATCCATAACAGCCACAGTCGCAGGCTCATTATCAAACGATCCTATATGCATGATCTGAATACAAATCCCTTCTTCCACTGTAAAAAACTCCGCACCGGAACAATCCATTTTCTTCTTTTTCGAAGCTGTTTCCACTGCCCAATCGAAATCTGCCTTCGTGACAAAATCAGGAAGTCTGATTACAGAAATCCAATTGAATGTATCCTTATTTTTGTAATCCACACCTTCCACATTATCCTGCCACCAGAAGCCTTCCAGCGGCGGCACCACATACTCAAAGAAACCTTCCATCTTATAATTTGTCTTATCACTCATTTTCAAAGTATATGCCACCGCATAGAGCACGCCAACTGCCCGCTGGTATGCACCGCCTTGTTCATTTGGATTCCCCTTACCGCGAACAGCAATATAATTTGCCTTCGGAATATCCACAATCTCCGGTTTATTCTTTGGCATATAAAATTCTTTGTACTCCTTCTTAAAATCAAATGCCATATTTACTGCTCCTTCCAAAATCCGCCCTTATGAAAATTCTCATTTCCAAGAGGCGTGGCTGTCAGTCTGAACATGACACACCCATCCGGACATACGATGTCCTTTACATATTTGCTGCTGCCCCCAAGATTTTCAAGATCCCCACCTCTTCTGACCGCTTCCATAAGCGGATAAAGCATCATCATAGTCTTTGAACAGATTCCCTGTCCTTCACAATTTACCGGACAGCCATATGTACATGAATATTTATCTCCAACTTCTTCCCCATTCCTGCAGTAATGCTCCGTGTGATTCCCCCGCAGGAAACCTGTAACCTCTATCTTAAATTCATATTCTTCGTTATACCATTTTTTCATCGTCTCTGACTCCTATCTGCAATTTTTCTGATGAGCTTTCATCTTCTTTATCGCCCAATCATAGTGACTGCTCGTTGTGCTGATAAAATAACTTCCAATACAGCTTCCGCCGACCCACGGATAATAGGTTTTTGTAAACAATTCTTCCTGTGAAAATGTGTCCAGTGCCTCCATAACCTTTCTGTGAGATTCCTTGAACTTTTGTAAGGCTTCTTCCTCAGAAACATTTTGACAGCGATTATAAAACACAAGATTCATAGCCCCATAGGTTTTCCAGTTATACCCTTCCACCAGAAATGGCTTGCTGCTTCCATTCTCGCGATTCTTAATCCACTCAAGAAGCAGCAAATGCCATTCATACAGATGCATCAGTACATCCCGAAGATTCTTATCACGCTTCCAGTGTGCTTCCTTTTTCTTTTCCTCTGTGGAAAAGTCATAGCAAATGTTCTTCTCTTTTTCCGTTCTGTTTTCAATAAGTGTCACCAGCTTCTCATAATTTGACGAAGCTGCAATCATCAAATCCTCTTTGTTTCTTGGTCTTGGCATGCGATTCCCTCCTACTTCGTAAACGAACCAATCTCAATAAGATTTCCTTCCGGATCAGCGATGTAACACGTTCTCTGACCCCAAGGCTCCGTTGTCGGCTCCATAACACTCTCTGCACCTGCAGCAACACTTTCTATATACGCTTTATCTACCGCAGAAAAATTCTCTACGCTAAGAGCAATTTCATAATGTCCATTGATTCCCTTACAATATGAAAACTGTCTGTTCGTCATCTTCTCAAAATCACTCTTACGGTATAAAAGAAATAACGTACCGTCTTTGTGAACTACCCATTGTCTAAAGCCAATGGGCTTCCTGCTTCGCAGATCTCGCAACCTACTATCTCCACAGGCGTTAATTTGGGCAGTCCCTGCCCTATTTATTCTTCTTATTTATGCTATTTGTCTTAATCCTTCGGCCAGTATATTCTTTGCTGCATTGATGTCTCTATCATGCTTTGCACCGCAAACAGGGCACAACCATTCTCTTATTGATAAATCTTTTATCTCTGTATTTTGATATCCGCAAGCCGAACATAGCTGACTACTCGCATAAAATGTATCTATTTCAAGAGGTTCCATATTTCCTTACAATATTCTTCTAAGATTTCTTCTCTCGTCTCATAATCCTCTCTGCTAATTTCCTCAAGATAATGAATTATTTTTTCCGTAGTTTCTCTTGATGCACATTTTGCAGCCATTTTAGTCGCAGAAGCTCTGGTAACTCCGGTTGCTTTGCTGATATCCTTAATGTTTACATTAAAATCATTGTAAAATCCTCTAATGTTAATTCCATGCGAGGAATACGATATATACTTTCCCATCTTTCTCCCCTACCTTCCCATCGTAATATAAAAATAGGGATACGTATTGTACATATAAGTATCCCTACCAAATACCGGCATCCGGCAATCCATCATTCACTTTAATATTTGTGTTCC
>JAQXLR010000153.1 GCA_029012225.1 Clostridiales bacterium | reverse complement strand
CATCCGGCAATCCATCATTCACTTTCATTTTTGTGTTCCCATAACCGAGGTCTAATGCTACAACCACAGTCACTGCTCGAACAAGTTCTTTTTGTTTGTGATTTTCACTCACATAATTGAAACTAAAAAACTCTGCAAACTGCGTAAATTCAAGGATTTCTACACATCCTTTCTTTGTAGCAACACCACAGTCTCGACATGATATGTCCCCGCAAACATATCCACACAGCACACCTTCTTAACCCGATATCCCCCTGCCTGAAGCACCTCCAAGTCTCTTGCAAGACTCGTCGGTTTACAGGAAATATAGACCATCTGCGGCACCTGATAGTCGATAATTTTAGCCAGAGCACGCGGATGAATCCCATCTCTTGGAGGATCCAATACAATATAGTCCGGTCGCTCCGCAATCTCATCAAGAACCTTTAGCACATCTCCGGCAACAAACTCACAGTTATGTAAACCATTTTGCCTTGCATTCTCTCGTGCAGCCTCCACTGCTTCCTCAACAATCTCTACTCCAATTACCTTTTCTGCCACAGGAGAGAGCATCTGCGCAATCGTCCCTGTCCCGGAATATAAATCAAACACGATTTTCCCCCGTGTATTGCCAAGTGCATCTCCGATAAACTCCCTTGCTGTCTCATAGAGTACCTCTGCGCCCAACGAATTGGTTTGAAAAAAAGAAAACGGCGTAATCCGGAATCGGAGTCCCAGCAGTTCTTCGTAAAAGAAATCCTGTCCATACAAGACGTCTGTTCCCTCGTTTAGGATGGTATCTGCCAAACTATCATTTCTTGTATGCAGGATTCCCATCATCGTCCCCTCATAATGCAACGCCAGCAGCTCCTCCTTCCATCCCGCAAGCAAGGCTTCCTCCTTCTCCTTCGGATGCTGTGTTGTCGTCACCAAATCGACCAGAATCTCCCCTGTCTTTGCTGCCTTTCTTACCAGAAGATGGCGCAGATAACCGGTGTGGCGTAATTTATGATAATAGGCGATTTCCCGCCCCCTAAAATAGGACAATGTTGCGGCTACCACCTTTCTAAAATCCTCATCTACAATCCGACACTCCGACACATTTACAATATCATAAAAGCTCCCCCTCCTGTGCATGCCAAGCGCCAGAGGCCCGTCCTTATATTCATCTCCAAAAGAAAACTCCATCTTATTGCGATACGCTTCCTTTCTTGGACTTCCTTTGATGCCCAAAAATGCATAATCTCCGTTCTTGGACAAAATCGCGTCATCTATCAGCCTCTTTGCCTGTGCCGCCTTTTGTGCAAGCTGCTCCTCATAAGGAAGATTCTGATACGTACAGCCTCCACAGATGCCAAAGTGAATGCAATTTGGTTCTTCCAGCTCCATTGGCGCTTTTTCCATAACCTCTAAAAGTCGTCCTTCGCATTTGCCCTTCCGCACCTTCTGAATCATCGCAGATACCTTCTGCCCTTTGAGTGCATGCTTTACAATGACTGCTTTCCCTTCCTCCGTCAAAAGAACTCCTTTATTTGGGAAGTCCACCCTTTCCACGATCCCTTCCACTCTCTGTCCCTTTTTCATCTTTTCCTCCCAAATTTTAAGGGACCGCTTTCTGCGGTCCCTCCTTTGTCTTCACTTCTCTTACCTATTCTGACTCCGGAGCTTCTTCCTCATCATCCTCAAAGAAGTCATCCTCAAAATCATCCTCAAAATCATCCTCGAAATCATCTAAATAATCCGGTGTAAAAAACCGATAAACCCCATAAATCGCAGCAGCCAACGCAACGACAAGACCAACGATTGCAAAAATCCATACTACCTTTGAAGCTTTTCTCTCTTCCTCTTTCTTGTTTAAAAGATCACTCAACTTTGACATGTTAATCAGTTCTTCCATTTTGTTCATATGTTCGTCCTCCTTATATGAGATACTCCAAAATCTCTTATAAATGTATTTCCTTGTTTTTGATTATAACATATGTTTTCCCATTCGCCTATAAAAAATTTATAAAATAAGCGATTTTATATTTTCTTCAATTTTGCAAAAAAAGCAAACATTTTTTTAACTCCGGCAGCATCAAAATCAACGGTTACCTCAAAATCTCTTCCTCCCTCTACAATCGCCAAAACCGTACCCTCGCCGAATTTGACATGAGAAACACGGTCGCCCACCTCATAGCTTAGACTGCCCTTTTGTGTGTTCACGGTGGCAAATGCTCGTGCCTGCATGCTCTGCCCCGATAACGGTCTGCTTCTGGGCATTTCCCTTTCCCTCATACCGCTTCTCTTTTCCGCGCTCCTGTCCGCAAAGGCTGTTTTTGGAATTTCACTGCCCAATAGCTCCTCGGGAATCTCCTTGACAAAGCGGGAAAGTCCGTTAAACTGAATCTCTCCTCGAACCATCCGCTGCTTGGCCGCGGTAATTACAAGCTCCTGCATTGCCCGTGTAATTCCCACATAAGCAAGCCTGCGCTCCTCCTCAAGCTCTGCTGCGGCATCATCCGAAACGATAGACATATAGCTTGGAAACAGTCCGTCCTCCATCCCCGCAAGATAAACCTTGGGAAACTCCAGCCCTTTCGCACTATGCAGCGTCATCAGAACCACATAATCGCTTCCCTCGTCAAGCTGGTCAATATCTGCCACAAGAGCTACCTCCTCTAAAAATCCGCTCAAGGTCGGATTTTCCTCTCCTTCCTCATATGCAGCAGCCTTACTAATCAACTCATCAATGTTCTCAATTCTCGCATCTGCCTCATCCGTTCCCTCTGCCTCCAGCTCTCTGACATAGCCGGTTTCCTCAATAATCTCCCGCAACAAATCTGTTACCCCAATATAAGCGAGCTTACTGCGCATCACCTGGATAAAATTCACAAAGGGCTGTATCTTAGAAGCACTCTTGCCAATAGACGGAATCTCACTTGCACCTTTTAGCGCATCATAAAAACTCATTCCATATGCATCCGCATAATCCAAAACGCGATTTAGCGTAGTGGTGCCGATGCCACGCTTTGGAACATTAAGGATTCTTCGTACCGCCAAATCATCCTTTCCATTGTCAATCGTCTTTAAATAGGCAAGCAAATCTTTAATCTCTTTTCTGGAATAAAAGTTTACACCGCCCACAATCCTATAAGGAATGTTTGAGGTAATAAATCTCTCCTCAAACAAGCGAGACTGTGCATTTGTGCGGTACAAAATTGCATGTGCTCCATAGTCAAAGCTTCCGTTTCTGACATCAGCCATAATATCCCTTGCAACATAATCTGCCTCCTCATATGCTGTCTCAAACTGTCCAAATCCGATTTTCTTCCCTTCCTCATTGGCAGTCCAAAGCGTTTTTTTCTTCCTTCCTGCATTATTCGAAATCACATGGTTTGCCGCATCAAGAATATTTCCGGTCGAGCGATAATTTTGCTCCAGCTTAATTACCTTTGCATCGGGAAAGTACTTTTCGAAATTAAGGATGTTGTGGATATTGGCTCCGCGGAACTTATAGATAGACTGGTCATCATCCCCCACCACGCAAAGATTCTTATATTTGCTCGCCAAAAGGCGTACCAGCTCAAACTGAGCCGTATTGGTATCCTGATACTCGTCTACCATAATGTAGCGAAAGCGCTCCTGATAGGAATCCAGAACCTCCGGGGCAGCTCGAAAAAGCTCCACCGTCTTACAAATCAAATCGTCAAAATCCAGCGCATTGTTCTTATGCAGCATCTCCTGGTATTCCCGGTATGCCTCTGCCTGCCTGCTCCTCCCAAAATCTCCGGAAGCTGCCGCCCTTCTGGCAAACTCCGTTGGATCAAGAAGCTCATCCTTCGCAGAAGAAATGGCCGCAAGCAGACTTCTCTCCTTGTACATTTTTGTATCAATATTCAGTCGCTTGCAGACCTCCTTCATCACAGACTTTGAATCATCCGAATCATAAATGGTAAAATTTGTGTCATACCCAATCCTGTCAATATATCGCCTTAAAATCCGGACACATGTAGAATGAAAGGTAGAGACCCAAATACTCTCCGCCCCATATCCCACAAGAGAATCGATACGCTCCCGCATCTCCCCTGCTGCCTTATTGGTAAAGGTAATTGCCATAATATGATAGGGGTTTACCCCTTTTTCCTCAATCAAATATGCAGTGCGGTGCGTCAGGGCACGCGTCTTTCCCGAACCTGCCCCTGCCAAGATCAGAACAGGCCCCTCCACTGCAAAAACTGCTTTCTTCTGTTCTTCATTTAAGGAATCATAAATACTCATAGATTTTTCTTCTTCTCCTTTTTTCCCTGCGATTCCGCTTTTGATAGGATTACACAATCCTTACAAGCAAATCGGTTTTCTGCACATTTTAGCATAGGCATCCTATCTGTCGGTATGATACCACGTCGACTGGTACCTCCGTGTTTTTCGCCTTATGTCGATGTCCGCAAGCGCACATCGCCGCAAGGCTCATTATACCACAGGCAAAGCCTGTGATCGTCATTCGCCGCTCCCGATGAACAGGCTCTGCCTGCTCCCGCTCGCTAACGCTCATTATATCATCTCGCCTAACGGCTCGATGTGTTTTTTCGCCTTATGTCGATGTTCGCAAGCGCACATCGCCGCAAGGCTCATTATATCATAAACCAACAAGCCAAGTGAACCTTTATGTGCAATTGGTGTCTTCTGTCTTCTTTTTTTCGATTTCTATCTTGTTTTGTGGTTTTGAAAACTATATAATGTGTTCAGAGGTGAAAGAAATGGATAAATCAACCAAAACATTTTTACGCGGAATTTTAGAAGAGCTTAGCACAATCAGCTATGTATCGCCGGAAGACATTCCCAACATCGATTTATATATGGATCAAATTACAACCTTCATGGGTTCTCACCTTGTCTCTGCCAAGAGGCATGGCACCGATAAAATCTTAACAAAGACCATGATTAATAACTACACCAAAAACGATCTCCTTCCACCCCCGGAAAAGAAAAAATATTCAAGGGAGCATGTGCTAACCCTAATTTTTATCTACTATTTTAAAAATATTTTGAGCATCAGCGACATCCAGAATATCCTAAATCCGATTACAGACAAATACTTTGACAAACAATCCGGTTATACCCTTGAGGATATCTACAAAGAGGTATTCAGCTTGGAAAACCATGAAACGAGAAATATCATGCGGGATTTGGCAAAAAAATTCAATACCGCTATGTCCACCTTTCCGGATGCAACAGAGGAGGAGGCGGATCTTTTGCGCACATTCAGCTTTATTTGTATGCTAAGCTACGATGTCTATGTCAAAAAGATTCTGATTGAAAAGCTCATCGATCAAACGGAAAAGCACAAGGAGGTTTCTCCCGAAAAGAAAAAGTAAGGGGTCAAGCTACCCCTTACGCTTCTCCTGCATCTTGATTTTGTATTCTTGAAAACACCATGTCATATCCATCATTCCCATAGTTCAAAGAGCGGTTCACTCTGCTGATTGTAGCTGTAGATGCCCCGGTTTTTTCGGCAATATCCAGGTATGTCTTTTGGTCACGGAGCATTCTGGCAACCTCAAATCTCTGTGATAAAGAAAGCAGCTCGTTTACCGTACACACGTCCTCAAAAAAGGTATAACATTCTTCTCTGCTTTTTAGACTTAAGATCGCATCAAACAACTGATCTACCGCCTCGGTCTTAAGTTTCTTGCTCATATCCCTTCTCCTTCTACTTCTCTGACATCTTTGTCAATTTTATCATATTAAAGTTCTAAAGTAAATACCCTCTTAAAAATTCAATCAGAGTCTCCATCTCCTCCTTGGTTCCAATGCTGATCCGAAGATAATCACGAATTCTCTCCTTCGAAAAATGACGGACATAAATCTTCTTTTTTCGCAACGCTTCAAAAATTTCCTCTGCCGGAATCCTTTCATGTGTCGCAAAGATAAAATTGCTCTTGGAATCTCCAAAAGAAAATCCCAGCTCTCTAAGTCTTTCCTTTGTCCATTCGCGTGTTTCCATTATTTTTTGTCTTGTCTGATCAAAATATTCTTGATCTTTTATGGCTGCCGTGCCAAGCTCTAACGCCAGTCGGCTCATCGTATAGGAATTAAACGAGTATTTTACGTCATTTAAGTACCCAATGAGCTTTGCGTTCCCCATCGCATACCCAAGCCGCATTCCGGCCATTGAGCGGGACTTGGAAAAGGTCTGCACCACGAGCAGATTGTCATATTTCTCTGTCAACGGCAGTGCCGACTCCCCACCAAAATCAATGTATGCCTCATCCACCACCACAACCACATCGCGATTTTTCGCAACAATGCTTTCTATCTCGGCAAGTCCCATCAAGATGCCTGTTGGCGCATTCGGATTTGGAAACACAATTCCCCCGTTTTCCCCAAGGTAATCTTCGCTGCGGATCAAAAAGTGTTCATCCAAAGCCTTTGTCTCGTATGGAATCCGAAGCATATCTGCCCATACATCATAAAAGGAATAGGTAATATCCGGAAAAAAAATCGGCTTCCCCGAACAAAAAAAGGTCAAAAAAATCATCGCCAGAACATCATCTGAGCCTACACCGACGAAAACCTCACTGCTGCTTTTCCCATAATAATCGGCAATGGCATCGACCAGCATGCCACAATTCGGGTCAGGATACAGCCGCAGCCTATCTGCGTCAGAGCTCTGCAAAATTCGCGCCACTTCGGGTGAGGGCGGATATGGATTCTCATTGGTATTCAGCTTTATCATCCCCTGCTCATTGGGCTGTTCTCCCGGAACATAGGGCACTACTTTCCTCACATAAGATTCCCAGTTACGCATTTTTACCTCCCAGACCGTAAATTTCTGCCAATCTTGCAAATGCAGGAAGTGAATTTTTTACTGTTTCATGGGAGACACAGTAGGCAAGCCGCACATAGCCCGGACATCCGAACGCACTTCCCTTTACCATTAAAATGTGCTGCTTTTTCCCCTCCGCGACAAAGTCATCCTCATTTACCGGTGCTTTTACCCACAGATAGAATGCGCCTTGGGGTCTGATGCAGGCAAAGCCGAGCCTTGTTAGCTCCTCATAGAGCATCCTGCGGTTTTCATCATAAAATGCAAGATCCGGCTTTTCCTCGAGACAGCATGCAACGGCCTTCTGCAGCAACGAAGGCGCATTGACAAAGCCAAGCGTCCGATTTG
>JAQXLR010000152.1 GCA_029012225.1 Clostridiales bacterium | reverse complement strand
CCATCACCCAAGTGGACCTGACGGGAGTCGAACCCGTGTCCAAAAACCAATCCCCTGTCCTTCTACGAGCGTAGCTTATGGTTTTTCATTCCCTCCGCCGGACTCACATAAGCATGATTCCGGTTTTAGTAGCTTCATGATACGCCTGTACGCGCAAAGCTTAACGTACATCGTTTCCTGCATCGTCGAAGCCTAAATCCTAAAGTGCAGGTGCTCTAGGCTAGACTGCTGCCATTAGGCAGCGTATGCTAAATTGTCTTCAGCGTTTAATTTTAGTTTTGGAATTTGACGCATCCCCTGCGGCTCGCTTCTCCAGCTTCACGGCCCCTGTCGAAACCATTACAGGCCCATAGCTATAAATTTTTTATCTTGAAATCCCGCTCCGCCTCACGCCTCATATCCTTCTTTGCGATATCATGACGCTTATCGTAGAGCTTCTTTCCCCTTGCAAGAGCAATCTCCACCTTTACGAGGCTGCCCTTAAAGTATACCTCGACCGGAACCAAGGTATATCCCTTTTCTGCAATCTTTCCGGTCAGCTTGCGAATCTCTGCCTTGTGCATCAGAAGCTTCTTTGGACGAAGCGGATCACGATTAAAAATATTTCCCTTTTCATAAGGACTAATGTGCATGCCATACACGAGAACCTCTCCGTTTTCAATCCTGACAAAAGCTTCCTTGATGCTGCATTTGCCCATACGAAGAGATTTTACCTCTGTGCCGCACAACTCCACCCCCGCCTCAAAGCATTCCTCCAGGAAATAATCGTGGCGGGCTTTTTTGTTGTTTGCAATTAATTTCTTTTCCACCTTCGCCATAGCGATTTTCTCCCTTCCAAAAGACTTCTTCGCCTCCTACAGTATACTCCACCAAGCAGGATTGTGCAAGTAAACTTCCCGTTTATTTTTTATCTGCTTCTAATGACGAATCACATACAACACGAAAATCAATCGTGCGCAGCATTTTGTCGGTCGCAGCGACAGCCACTTTCACTCTCTGTCCCAACTTATAGCGCTTTCCGGTAGACTCTCCAATCAGCTCATAGGTATTCTCGCTATAATGGAAATAATCCTCGGTAAGACTCGTCACATGAACCAACCCCTCCACCGTATTGGATAGCTCTACATAAAAGCCCCACTCCGTCACACCGGAAATCACACCGGAAAACACCTCTCCGATATGCCTTTGCATATATTCGACCTTCTTTTGCTTCTCCGTCTCACGCTCTGCCTCATCTGCACGTCTCTCCATCTCGCCGGAATGCTTTGCTACCTCAGGCAAAATTTTCTCATAATGCGCTATCTTACTCTCCTTCATTCTGCCGCGAAGATTGTCCTTGATAATGCGGTGAATCTGGAGGTCCGGATAACGCCTGATCGGGGAAGTAAAATGGCAGTAGTAGGGTGTCGCCAGACCAAAGTGCCCCGTACAGATTGTGGAATATTTTGCCTGCTTCATTGAGCGCAGGGTCAAGCGGCTAATCAACGCCTCCTCCGGTGTCCCCTCGATTTTTTCCAAAAGCTTTTGCAGCTCCTTGGGATGCACCTCGTCCGATCCAATATGGATGGAATAGCCGAAATTATTAATAAATGTGCCAAGCTTTCTGATTTTCTCCGTGTCCGGATTGTCGTGCGTCCGATAAACAAAGGGCAGCTCCTGCCAAAAGTACTCCTGTGCCACTGTCTCATTTGCAAGCAGCATAAAGTCTTCAATAATTTTTGTGGCTACATTTCTCTCATAGGGCTTTATCTCGAGCGGAGCTCCCTGCTCATCCAAAATGATTTTTGTCTCCGGAAAATCAAAGTCGATGGAGCCTCGCTTCATACGCTTCTTCCGCAAAATGGCAGCAAGCTCCCGCATCCGCTCAAACAGGGGGACAAGCTCCTTGTATTCACGAATCTCGTTTTCATCCTGCTCCTCTAAAATTTTTTTGACAGAGGTGTAGCTCATGCGCCTGTCTACACGGATGACCGTCTCCGCAATCACATGGTCAATCACGTTTCCCTTCGCATCTACTGTCATAATGCAGCTTAGTGCAAGACGATTTTCTCCGGCATTCAGGGAACAGATTCCGTTTGAGAGTGCATGCGGTAGCATCGGAATCACTCTGTCTACGAGATACACCGAGGTGCCGCGGGCGAGCGCCTCAACATCGAGAGCACTGTGCTCCTGCACATAATTCGTCACATCTGCGATGTGGACTCCGAGCTTATAATGCTCTCCCTCCATTGTCAGCGTAATCGCATCATCCAAATCCTTGGCATCCTCTCCATCTATCGTGACAGTCTGCCAGTCGCGCAAGTCTAACCGCCCTGCCATATCTGCCTCACTTACCTGCCCCGCGATGCGCGAGACCTGATTCATGATTTTTTCCGAAAATTCCACAGGAAAGTCATAGGCTCTGACAATCGATAGGATGTCCGTACCGGGGTCATTGATGTGACCTAAAATCTCCACTACCTTCCCCTCCGGCTTTCGATTCCTCCCACCAAAATCTGTCAGCTCGACTACAACCTTGTGTCCGCTTATTGCGCCTTTCGAGCGTTCTGCCGGGATGAAGATATCTTTCCCAAAGCGTGGATTATCGGGAATGGCAAATCCAAAGGTTTTACTCTTTTCATAGGTGCAGACGACTCGCTGCATCCCTCGGGCAAGTATGTTTGTTACCATGCCCTCCTTTCGTCTGCCGGGTGTGCTTCCCTTCTGCAGACTCACTTGTACGGTATCCATATGGAACGCACCGCCCGTCTTATCCTCGGGAATAAAAATGTCTTCCTCCCCCTCCACTTCCACAAACCCAAAGCCTCTGGGATGCGCGAGAAATACACCGGAAAGGAAGCTGGCCGTTGCTTTGCTATACTTGCCCTTCGCAGACAGCTCCACCCTTCCCTCTGCCACAAGCGCCTCCAAAACCTCTTTTAAGTCCTCTCGTTCCGTCTTTGGCACATTCAGGACAACTGCCATCTCCTTTAATTTCATCGGCACATAGAGCGCATCACAGATGAACTGATAAATTGTATTCTTTCTTTCCTCAAATAATTCCCTTTTCATATCGCTCCCGCAATCTATCCCCTGTATAAGAAAAAGCTGCCGCATACACGACAGCCTATTTTTAGAGCCTAAAATAAAATTCTAAAAAACTCCTAAATTTAAAATGATCGCAGTTAGGACAAACAAAACAACCAGAATCTTTGTAATCCTTACAAGCATACCCTCCATGGAGCGTCCCTTATTTTTGCCCCAATAGGTATCTGCCGCACCGGAAATCGCTCCAAGACCGGCTGATTTGCTCTCCTGCATCAAGATAATAAGCGTCAATGCCAAACTGATTATGATGAAAATAACGGTTAAAATCGTTTTCAAAACTTCCACAAGACTTACCTCCTAAAGTGAATGCTCATAGCTTTAGAGATTATAACATACCGTTTACTCATTTTCAACCACTTTTTTCTTGAAGATCCACATTCTATGGCAGGTGCCTTTCGCACCATCACATTTTAATTCTGACAGCCGTTCTTCTCACCGGCACGCTTCCACTTAAATTCTGCCTGCTCCCCAAGCTCCTCTTCAATACGAAGAAGCTGGTTGTATTTACTGGTGCGCTCTGCCCGACAGGGTGCTCCTGTCTTAATCTGTCCCGCATTTACGGCAACCGCAAGGTCTGAAATAAAGGCATCCTCGGTCTCTCCCGAACGATGTGAGACAACGGCATGATACCCGGCAAACCGTGCCATCTCAATGGCATCAAGTGCCTCTGTCACCGTTCCAATCTGATTTACTTTGACAAGCACTGCGTTTGCAGCCTTAAGGCCAATGCCGCATTTAATCCTCTTAGGATTGGTCACAAACAAATCGTCTCCGACAAGCTGTATCTTTTTCCCAAGACGTGCTGTCATTTTCTGCCACCCCTCCCAGTCATCCTCAAACAATCCATCCTCTATCGATACAATCGGAAATTCCTCCAGCAGTTCCTCATACAGCGCAATCATCTCATCTGCGCTGCGCTCCGTATTATCCTCGCCGGGAAAGCGATAAACACCTGAATTTTCGTCATACAGTTCACTGGCAGCCGCATCCATCGCATAAACAATATCTTTGCCCACGCAATAGCCTGCCATCTCCACCGCCTCTCCCAGACAATGGAATACCTCTTTTACTCCGTCAAAATCAGGCGCAAATCCGCCCTCATCTCCCACGGCAGTGCTTAATCCCTTCTCATTCAAAATCTGACGCAAAAAATGGTAGACCTCCGCTCCCATTCTCAGGGCATCGCGATAGGTCTGTGCTCCCACAGGCATAATCATAAACTCTTGAAAATCCAAAGAATTTTTTGCATGAGCTCCTCCGTTTATCACATTCATCATTGGAACCGGAAGCTCCTTGGCATTGACCCCTCCGATATAACGATAAAGGGGCATATCAAGTGCCTTTGCCGCTGTTTTGGCACATGCAAGAGAGACGCCAAGTATGGCATTTGCCCCAAGGCTGCTCTTATTATCTGTCCCGTCCAATTCCACCATGATGCGATCCAAGCGTCCCTGCTCCAGCACATTTTGCCCAATCAACGCTCCTCTTATCTTTGTATTTACATGATCGACCACCTTTTGCACCCCCAGGCCAAAATACGGATTGTCTCCGTCTCTTAGCTCCACTGCCTCAAATCTGCCTGTGCTGGCACCCGAGGGTACAGACTCCCTCGCCGTAATCTTTTTCCCGGTGGTCTCTGTCTCTGCCGTCACTTCCACCTCAACAGTAGGATTTCCTCTGGAATCCAAAATCTGTCTCGCATGTACATCCGTAATTTTAATCATCAATGACATCTTTCTTCCCCTTTCCCATACCACATCTCTTATTTTTCTGTAGTATGTCCATGGGAGTCCGAAATTATTCAATTCCCTTTGTCAGCAAAAAATCGACCCACAGGCCATATTTCGAGCCATAAAGGTGCAAATCATCAAAAGTCAAATCTGCCCTTAGATTTCCCTCTTCATCACACAACGCATCGTTGGCATCAATATAAAAAATTTTCTGTCCGTCTGCCAGCTGTGCAATCCGCTCATTGCGGGCATTGATTCCCGGATTATTAAAAATGGGATCCCGCTCGGACTTTTTCTTTGTGACGCGCATAATTCCCTGCACATAAATGATTGCGTCCGGCAAAAGCTCCCTGATCTTTGCCACGGACGAACGATATTCCTCCATAAAGGTATCAATCGTTCCACGTCCCATTTCATTGATTCCAATCTGAAAATACACCTTTTTAAATTGACTTTCTGATAAAGCCTCCTCAAGCGTCAGCTTTTCTCCTTCTACCTCGCAGAATTTCTGCCCCCACATATCATAAATGTTAAGACCCACAGTGGCATAAAATGTCGCCTCGTCCAGTCCACCGTAATCACGCAGCCCCACTGTTCTTGAATCCCCGATAAAAACCGCATCCGAAAAATAGTCACGCTCCACCGCAACAAACTCCTTTGGCAGGGGCGCCTCCTCCTCTTTTTCTTCCTTCACTTCTACCGGCGGCTTCTTCACAGGCGGCTCCTCTGTATCAGGCTCACTGGAAAGCTCCGTTGCAGCAATCTCTTCTCCCGGCATTTCGCCGCTCGGATTCGTATCCTCCCCACTCATGCTCCATGGATAAATCCCATCATGCAGCCCTTGCAGCACCAAAACAAAATAAGGTGTTGTCGCCACATCATGCATATAGTCTTTATATATATCATTTTTTCTCTCATACCCAATCACAGAGAGCACTCCCCACCCCAGCAGGAGGAAAATCGTCACTCTGCATGCCAATCGTTTTTTCACTTTATCACCATACCTAAAAGTTAAAATACATAAACGGATTGTTGGCTGATACTGCAAGATAATACATGCTAAGAGCCAATATAACCATAATCACAATACTTCCGACCCATTTCTTTTGTACTGCCTTATAAGCAGCAGCCGGCAGCGGCGTTGAAAATAAAATTCCCATCAAAAACAGAGGCCAGAATTCCGTTAAATATTTGAGATAATCTACAGAATTTGCAAGCACCTCTGTCTCTTGCAAAAATGGAAACAGCCTTGTAAAATAGATGCCAATCTGCTGCACACTCGGCACTGCAAACGCAATCCATATCAATGGAATGACAAACAGCACATACGCATGAGACAGAATATGACTCTTTTCCAGCCAACGAAGCAAAAACAGCTTTTCGATTACAAGCAAAAGCAAAAGTGCTCCTCCCCAAATCAGATAATTCGGGGCTGCTCCATGCCACAAAGCAGTCAGTGTCCATACTACCAGAAGATTAAACAAAGTCCGCCCCTTGCCTTTCCGGTTTCCTCCCAGCGGAATGTACACATATTCACGGAACCACCGCCCTAATGTAATATGCCAGCGTCTCCAAAATTCTGACACGGACTTTGAAATATAGGGGTACCGAAAGTTGGTCGGTATGTCAAAGCCAAGCATGGTTCCCAGACCGATTGCCATCATCGAATAACCGGCAAAGTCAAAATAAAGATGGATTGAATATGCAAACACTCCCATCCACGCCAGAGGTGTGGAAATACTGTCAAATCCGATCGTCTGAATATTATTCCACAAAATTGCAATACGATCTGCAATGATTACCTTTGCGCCAAGTCCAAGCACCAAGAGCTTTACTCCCTCTTCCAGCTGCACAGATCCGATTGTTCGCTTATTTAGCCTCGCTCTCACTTCTGAATAATTGATAATCGGTCCGGCAGTCAGATGGGGAAACATCGTCAGATAGGTTCCCAATTTGACAAAAGACTTTTCCGACGGAATCACGCCCCGATAGACATCTATCATATAGGAGGCAATCTGAAAGGTATAAAAGCTGATTCCAACCGGAAGACTGTCGGAAAATCCGCTGTATTTATAAAAAAATAAAATCCCAAAATCATAGCCAAGCGCCAGAAACAACAGCACTTTTTGACGAAATCCACGTCCCTCCAAGGGCTTTCGGTACATAAGCCGCCCAAGTATGTAATTAATGACGAGACACGCAAACAGGAGAAGCACATACTTTGCCTCTCCCAGAGTATAAAAAACCAAGCTTCCCAAAAACAATACTACATTTTTTATTTTCTGAGGAGCCGTATAATATAAAATCAAAAAAATCGGTAAAAACCGAAAAAGAAATTCAAAACTGCTGAATACCATTACAAAGCTCTTTCTTTCAAAATACCACGATTTCCGCTATCTTTTTCCATTATAGCCGAAAAAAAGGGGAATAGTGATCTATTACGCAAAATTTGTCAAAATTTATTATTTTTGTCACAATACTCTGTTTTTGTAATCTTTCCGTAATGATTGAGTGCCTTTATCTCCCCGATGAAATAAAGGGATCCTAGGGCAACTGTCTTTTCTTTTCCTCCAAAATGCTCAGGAAAAAGACATTCCGGCAATCTTGCGCAGGCTACAGAGGCTCCTCTTGTGCGGATGTACGCAAAAAGCTTATCTGCCAAAAGACCGCGGTCGTCCCCAACCGTTACAGCCGTAAAATCAATTGCCAGCGGCAGTAAAATATCTACCATTTCTTCATAGTCTTTATCTGCCATTACCCCCATAATAAAGTGAAATTTTTCTTTTGGAAAAAGCCGCATCAGGCTTTCCTTTAATGCCTGAACTCCGCTGCTATTGTGCGCACCGTCTACCATAAGAAAAGGGTTCTTTCGCAAAATCTCCATTCGCCCCGGCCAGCTTACCGACGCCAGTCCCTCCCTGATACAGGTGCTGCGCCAAACACAAAAATCTGCTCCGCGCTCCTCTCTCTCTGCCTCCATAAAAGTCTCTGCCGCAAGAATTGCCGCGGCCGCATTCTCACATTGATGGATTCCCAGCATCTTCATGGAAAGATTCTTATATTGCCGAAACGAAAAGTACTGGAGTTCTTTTTCATATCTGATCTCTGTGATTTCTTCCCAATCTATTGCTTGACAGGAACGGACACCTATGCGTTTTGCCTCAGCCGTTAAGCTCGCATAGACCTTAGGCTCCTGACTTTCCAAAATCAGCCGTGTCCCCCTTTTGATTATTCCGGCTTTTTCTGATGCAATCTGCTCTAAGGTATCCCCTAAAAACTGCATATGGTCATATCCGATTTTTGTGATAACGGAAACCTCCGGCGTGCCAAGCGCATTTGTGGAATCCCACCGCCCTCCCAAGCCTGTCTCTATTACCAGCACATCACAAGCCTGCTCCTTAAAGTATAAGAGTGCCATCGCAAGGCAATAATCAAACATGGACGGCTGTACGCCAAACTCTGTTGCAAGAAGCGTGTTCCCAATTCTTGTTACTGCCTCCTTTGAAATCATCTCTCCATCCACTTGAATGCGCTCTCGAAAATCGACCAAATGTGGGGAGGTAAACATCCCGGTTCGATAGCCCGCCTTCTTTAAAATTCCACACAAAAAAGCAGAGACGGAGCCCTTGCCGTTCGTCCCTGCTATATGAATCATTCTTCTTCCCCTTTCGGGATGTCCCAGTCTTGGCAGCATTCTCTCCGTAATTTCCACCCCGGGAAGACTTTCAAACCTTCTGCTATTCTCTATCGTCGTTACGATTTCCTCATAGGTCATCTCAATTTCCTTTACTTTATACGGCAATAATCACACCGCCATCATTGGCATACATCGTGCTGACACCTGCCGTATCAACTATGATAATTTTGCGGAAGCAAGCCGCTTTCTCCAGCTTCTCCTTCACAACTCTTGCTCGTTCCAGACAATTACAGTGGGAAATAGCAAGGATACGCTCCTCGCAATTTTTTGTCTTTTCAATGACAGCCTGCACCAGCTTCTCAATCGCCCGATTCATTCCTCTTGCCTGATCAAGCTGGCAGATTTCTCCCTCGTCAGTAGAGCCCATAACCGGCTTAATGTTAAGCGTATTTGCCAGAAAGGCCTTTAAATTGGTCAGTCTTCCGTTTTTACGCAGCGTCTCTAACGTTTCCAACACAAAAAAAGTATTCATGGAGGCAATATAGCCCTCTGTCTTTTCCACAATCTCCGCAAAAGGCAGCCCCGCCTCCTCATATTCCTGCACCTTAATGCCGATTAGGGTCTCGCCAATTGAGGCAGAGCGAGAGTTAAATACATAAATCTTTTTGTCCGTTCCATGCTCTTCCTCATATAAGGCTTTGCCAAGTACTGCACTGTTATAAGACCCACTCAGCTTTTCGGACAGAGTCACAACATAGACATGCTCCGCTTCTCCTTCGTATGCCGCCATATACTCCTCCGGTGACGGGCAGGAAGATTTCGGACTTTTCGGGCATTCCCTTACTCTTCTTAGAAAGTCAAGCTGGTCAAAGGTTTCATCATCCCGAATGCGACATCCGTCTACCTCCAATTCCAAAGATACCGTGGAAAAATGTCCATCCCTCTTTAACTCCTCTGTCAGTTCCCCACAGCTGTCGATCACAATCTTATACATGGCAATCCCTCCGTATAAACGAATCCTACTCTCGTGTTTCTTATTCTTTTAACACATAGTTTTAATTACTAGATGATGCTATCACAAAAACCATAATTTGTATAGTGCTTCTTGTAAAGTTTATAGAAAATTCAGGATTACCACTTAACATTAGAGCGAAAAATATGCCTCTATTAGGTCTTTGAGCGACTGCTGATCCACCGCCCCCATCAGCTCTCTTGCAGAATGCATTGCCAACAGCGGAATACCAAGATCCACCGTCCTTACCGGCAGAAAGGACGATGCGATAGAGCCTAAGGTACCGCCGCCCGGAAGATCGGAGCGATTTACAAATTTTTGGTAAGGAATGTTTTTCTTGTCACAAATCTGCTGAACAATCGCAATGGCCTCGCAGTCAGTTGCATAGGACTGCGCACTTGCCTCCTTGATGCAAAACCCTCTCCCTAATACAGGCTTATTCGTGATGTCCATCTTCCCTGCCTGATTCGGATGCGTACCATGTGCAACATCTACAGAGAGCAGCATACTTTGATACAGATCTGCCTGTGCGCTCGTCTCTCTGCCCATTGCCCTTAGGATGCGAAGCAGCATATCATGAAGCAAAATCGACCCTGCCCCCTGCTTTGTCCGGCTTCCAATCTCCTCATGGTCAAACAGGACAACCATGTTGATTCCGCTCTGGCGCTTTGCATCTATCATGCCGGACAGCAGTGCCGCACAGGAGGTCAGATTGTCTAAGCGAGGACTCGAAATAAACTCATCGTAAAGTCCTACATACTGTGGCTCCTCCCTGCAATAAACAGTGAGCTCAAAATCCAAAATTCTCTCCTTTTCTACGGAAAGCTCCTCTGCCAAAAAATTTAGGAAATAGTCTGTCTCCTTTTCCTCCTCGGAGCGTAACGCCAAAATAGGCAGCATATCAACCTGCTTATTCAGCTCAATTCCCTTATTGACCTCACGATTCATATGAATCGCGAGATTGGGAATGGTCAGCAGATTTTTCTCCGAGACAAACACTCTCACATCCGGCTCAAACGGATTGTCCCCTTTTAGTGCAATCCGTCCTGCTACCGATAGCGGCCGATCCAGCCATGTGTTTAAAATAGCTCCTCCATACACCTCAATATTAATCTGTGCATATCCGTTGCTTCCTATATCTGCCGCAGGCTTAATACGCAGACACGGAAAATCTGTATGTGCTGCTGCTATGCGGATTTCGGGCGCTTTTCCCTCCTGCCAACTCTCTCCCAGTGTAAATGCAAAGAGTGTCGTATCATGATGCTTTACATAATACTTTCCGTTTTTCTCAAGCGCAAAATCCTTTGCATAATCAAGGCTTAAAAAGCCCTCCTTACAAAGACGCTCCTCACAGGCCTTTACTGCCTGCACCGGTGATACTCCCTTTTTTAAGAAATCAAACAAGTTCTCCAGCTCTGTCCTTTTCATCGATATCCTCTTTTCTTCTATCGTTATCACTTGTAAGCTATCTTAACATATCCTCTCGCTTTTTTCTATTCCCAAAAATGTATTTCTATGCTACAATGTGCACAAAAGAAAGGCACAGGCAAAGGCGGAGAATACTATGATTGCATTGAATCTGACCGAAATTAAGGATTTTATGAATAAGCTGCTTTGCACGGAGATTTTTGACAATTTCCTGTTAAAGGAGGGTACACTTCAAAACAGCGTTGTCTGGCATTTAGACGGTGCGCTAACACCAGACTTTTATTCGACTGAGGAATTAGAGGAGCTTGGTCTATCCGGATTTTCCTTTCTTCCGTTCCGTGAGCTTCGCCCCCAGTTTTTTCATCTCATGCGAGGGAAACGCACACCTTCTTATTTTAAATTTATTTTTCTGCTCTCTCCCGACAATCTGGCACGTACTCTGGCGCAGACAAAAGCCGGCTTTACCCCGGAAGACATTGCCGGTATGTTCCTAAATCTGAAATATCAAAATGGAGCGCTCCTTCTTACTACCGGTATCTCCTATCGCATTTTCTCTATTGATAAAAGTCTTGAGAACGAATGGGATATGCTGATTCGGAGGTTTTTAAAAAACCATGAGATTGCTTTTGAAGAACTTTAAATTTAGTACTTTACATTTATAAATTAATATGATAATCTGTTTCTAGCTGTATTTACAGCAAGACTTATTTTTGGAGGTACTTTAATGAAAGGTACAGTAAAATGGTTTAACAACCAAAAGGGTTACGGATTCATTTCCGATGAAGATGGAAATGACGTATTCGTACACTACTCAGGACTGAACATGGAAGGATTCAAATCCCTCGAGGAAGGTGCTGCAGTAGAATTTGATGTTACAGAAGGTGCCAAGGGACCTCAGGCAACCAATGTAACTGTAGTAAATTAGTTTACTACTATTTTTAATCACTCGTTTCATGTACCTTTTTCTTTTTAAATAGACTTGTTTTATTTGTTAGATTAAGATATTGTAAACAACGGATTAAAAGGGAGCATTGCGAAATGACTAAATTTTAGTTATTGAGCAATGCTCCTTCTTTGTACCTGAAAAATAAGATGGAATGCAACAATTCGAGTTCCTCTATGACCAATAGAGGAACTCGAATTACCAGCCACATCTTTTTCACTTTATTCCGGCTTTTTGATTTTGTTTAACTGTTCATTCATTCCCAAAAGCTGCTCCTTTGTCGGCGGCTCTATGCCTGCGGCTCCCATCATATTCATCATACGCAACATGGTAAAGCCTCCAAGCATCTTCATCATACCTTCATTCATCTGAAAGCCCATTACTTCTCCCTTCATCATGTTAGAGAGCATGCTTCCAAGCATCGCCTTTCCTTCCTCGGTTTCTAAAATAGCTCCTATCGTATCATTGAGTGAAAAATACCCTTCCGGCGCAGTAATGTCAAACCAGTTGAGCACCGCTCCCTTTTCCTTGAGACGATATGCCTCATTAAATACCTCCACCTTTCGGATATGGCTCTCGTCCCGACAATCTCCCGCAATCGCTACGAGCGTAGATTCTCCTGCATTCGGAACCTGAAAATAGAAGAAATGATCTTCTGCGCTCTGTTTTCCGAGGCTTTTTCCATTGACAAGGAGCTCGACCTCCGGCAGATTGGAATACACCGTAACTTTTGTTGTATCCTCTACCCGATCCACATAACGCTTCCCGCAAATGTGTACAAACGGCTCGTCAGACAGCCATGCTTTGTATGCGTAGAAGGAATCCTTCTTATACTTACGGTCAAAGGTTACCAGTCCCTTATGATTCATCCCGTTCTCTCCGCCTTCATTTCTCCCATCAGCGGCAAAGTCAAACATATTCCAAACATGGGTTGCCCAAATGTATGGTCTTGTAAAGAGCTGCTTAATCAGTTCCTCGTGATAATAGGCCTGATACTCCTCCGTGTAATCTCCCTGCTTTGGATCCGAGGTATGCCAGTCCAATGCCTCACATCCATATTCGCTCATCCCGATTGGAATGCTTGGAAACTCCTTGTGAAAATGATCCAGCCACGGGCCATTCATTGAAGTGTCTCCGCCATACCATCCAAAGTAGTGATTATAAGAAACTACATCCGGAATTTGTATATATGAGTCATGGATATCACACATAGACACTACGGCAATCGTTGTAAGTCTCGTCTTATCCAAATCATGTGCCAAATCATTTAAGATGGTATGATTTTCTCTCAAATCTTCATCGGACGCTCCGGACATCGTAATCTCATTTGAAATGCCCCACACTACAATACTTGGATGATTGTAGTTTTGTATGATCAGCTCCTTCATCTGCGAAATTGTATTGTCTCTTGCTCCCGGCATATGGCGGGAAATATAAGGGATTTCTGCCCAGACCACAAGCCCCTTCTCATCGCACAAATCATAAAAATACTGGTCATGCTGATAATGCGCAAGACGGATTGTCGTCGCCCCCATCTCACAAATCAGCTCCATATCCTCCTCATGGTGTACAGGCAGCAAGGCATTTCCGATACCGGCTCTGTCCTGATGACGGGAAACGCCACGCAGCGGATAGCTTTCCCCATTGAGCAAAAACCCTTTTTCCGGATGAATCTCAAAGGTACGGCAGCCGAATCTCGCACAGACTGCATCTGTTGCTTTTCCATCCTCCACAAGACTCACAGCGGCGGTATACAGATATGGGTCTTTTCTTCCATTCCACAAGTGTACGGATGGAATTGTAAACGCAAGCTTTGTCTCCGCTGCAGACACCTCCCGCTCTGCAACCACCTCCTGCTTTGCATCTAAAATCGTATACACAAGTCTCTGATTGGCTTTGGCATTGGTCAAATATACTTCCACCTCTACCTTGGCTTCTGTGCCTGTCACTTCCGGAGTTACTTTAATACCCGAACCTCCGTAGTAATCCAAATCAAAATGGGAATCCTCCACCGCAATGATATTTACATCTCGATAGAGGCCTCCATAGAAGGTAAAATCTGCTGTCTGCGGATAGACTGTCTCATTTACGCTATTGTCAATCTCAACAACAAGAAGATTCTTTCCGTCATTGAGCGCATCTGTGAGATTTACACGCCATGTAGAATAGCCTCCGTCATGATGCGCCAGCTTTTTGCCATTCACATACAGGCTCGCAGAAGCATTCGCTCCCGCAAACTCCAGGTAATAGTTTCTCCCCTCTGAGGCCTGTCCGGGCAAATCCACTTTATCAATCTGCTTTGCATAATAGCAGGTTCCCCGATAATAGTCGTTGCCCCCATCCTGTCCGTCAATGGCATTCCATGTATGTGGAAGATGAACCCACTGCCATTTGTACGGCATTTCCTTTGGCACCTCCGATGCCTCTTTGCTAAAAGCCCATTTCTCGTTGATATTTAAGATTTCTCTCATCTGTTTTCCTCCGTTTTGTCTCTCCCTATCCTTTCAGCCGCCTTTGCAAGCCCTCCGACATTCGCTCGGTTCGGCGCTTTCATGCATCTGATGCCTACATTGTAGCATACTGCCACCTTTTTGGCCTTGAATATTTTTTGGAAAAACTGGAATATTTTTGAAAAATCTATTTATCTTAAGAGTTCCTCCTTCAATGCCTCAAGCTTTGCCTTGGCATCTGTTAAAGACTCTCCCTTTACGCCAAAATAATATTTGATCTTCGGCTCTGTTCCGGACGGGCGCATGCAACACCATGCATTGTCAGAGAGCTCATAGTAAAGTACGTTCGATGTCGGCAGTCCTGTCTGTGTCACTTTCCCCGTACACAAATCTGTTCGCGTATCCTCCTTATAGTCACGCACCGCAAGCACCTGAAAGCCTCCGAGGCTCTTTGGTGGATTTTTTCTGGAACGGCTCATCAGCTCCTCAATCTGCGCTGCTCCATCCATTCCTTTTAGCGTCTTTGTCTCAAGCCCCTCCATGTAATAACCGTATTTTTCATACATGGCAAGCATTTCATCCCAGAGGGTATTCCCCTTCTTTTTACACCATGCCGCCACCTCACAAAGCAACATGACTGCCACGCAGGCATCCTTATCCCTCGCATATGTGCCTGCCAGACAACCGTAGCTCTCCTCCAAACCAAATACATAATGATAGCTGTCCTGCTGTTCAAAGAACTTAATCTGCTCGCCAATGTATTTAAAGCCCGTTAAGACTTCAATCAGCTTCACGCCATAGGCCTTTGCAATCGCTTTTGCCATATCCGTTGTTACAATCGTCTCAATGAGAGCCGGATTCTTCGGCAGCGTTCCCATCTCTGTCTTTTCTCTTAAAATATATTCTGCAATCAGCATGCCGGACATATTTCCGGTAAAGGAAACATACTCGTTTGTCTTTGTATCCTTGCAATATACCCCCAATCGATCTGCATCCGGGTCGGTTGCAAGCACAATGTCGGCATCGACTTCCTTTGCCAGCTTTAGCGCGAGCTCAAATGCCTTCGGGGATTCAGGATTTGGGTATCCGACCGTCGGAAAATTCCCATCCGGCAACTCCTGCTCCTTTACCACGTAGACGTTTGTAAATCCAAGCTCCTTTAAAACACGGCGCACAGGAATGTTCCCTGTTCCATGCAGCGGCGTATATACGATTCGTATTTCTTTTGCCATCTCCTGTATGATTTGCGGATGAATCGACTGCTTTTTTAGTTCTTCCATGTAGCGGTCATCCATGTCTGCTCCAATGACACGATACCACCCCTCTTTGATCGCATCCTCCTTTTGCATTGTCTTTACCTGCGTAAACGAGGTTACTTTTTCCACCTCCGCAAGGATGTTTTTATCATGCGGCGGCGTAATTTGCGCACCGTCCTCCCAATACACCTTATATCCGTTGTATTCTCTCGGATTGTGACTGGCAGTGATGACGATTCCAGCTATGCATCCCAGCTCCCGCATCGCAAAAGAAAGCTCCGGTGTCGGACGGAGACTGTCAAATATATACGTGAAGATTCCATTTGCATTGAGACAAAGTGCCGCCTCCTCTGCAAACTCTGTTGACATAATTCTGGAATCATAGGCAATGGCAACTCCTCTTTTTGCTCCATTTTGGGAAAGAATGTAGTTTGCCAGTCCCTGTGTCGCCTGTCTTACCGTGTAAATGTTCATACGGTTTGTTCCCGCTCCGATGACCCCGCGCAAGCCTCCTGTTCCAAACTCCAAGCGACGGTAAAATCGGTCTTGAATCTCTGCCGTGTTATCTGCAATCCCTTCCAATTCCTCTCTCGTGGCCTTATCAAAATATGGATTCTTACACCACTCCCGATAAACTTCCATATAATTTTCTGTTTTATGTTCCATTCTCTTCCTCCTTCTTTTGCTTCCTTTTTATTGTGTTACTGTTCCATTTGCATCAACGGACGCATCGGATATTGTGTCCATATAATTTAAAATCTGCTCTGCCTTCTCGCCATCTGCAAGACGTGTAATCCCTTCCGCTGCATATACGGGAATCAGCTCGTATGTGGCCTGCCCTGTCTGATCTATGCTTACCTTTACGATTGCAGATTGATCAATTTCCCTTCCGAACACAAAATTGCCCAAGCTGTAAAATACCGGTTTTTCCGAAAGAAACTCTACTCCCTGCAAGCAATGCGTATGCGAACCGATTACGATATCCGCTCCTGCCTCCATACAATTTTTTGCAATTGCCTTCTGATAATTCTCGGGATACTCTTGATGCTCCACTCCCCAGTGCGGATACACCGCCAAAAAGTCACATTCCGTCTTTGCCTTTTTTATCTGCTCAATCAATCCGGTATCATCGTAGCAGCAAAAAACTCCCGGTGTAGAATTTTCTACATTCCAACCAACCTCCGGTATGACTCTTGAAGCCGCAAGAAAACCAAAGCGCCTGCCGTTCCTCTCAATAACCTGCAGCTCCTTCGCACGCTCGAGTGTCTCCCCTGCACCTGCATAAAGAATTCCGACATCATCCAGTGTGACAAACGTATCGAGCAGAGCATCTTTTCCGTAATCTAAAGTGTGGTTGTTTGCAAGCGTTACCACATCAACTCCCATCTGATTTAAGGCTTTTGCATAGGATGGATCGCAGCGAAACGTATACTGCTTCCCCTCCATCGGCGCGCCTCTGTCACTAAACGGAAACTCATTGTTTACCATAAGAATATCGGCTTCCTGTAGTATGGTAAGCAATTCCGAGGAAATGACACCCTCGATTCCCTTTGCATCATAGCCCGCTTTAAACGCATTTGCAAAGAGAACATCTCCGGTAAAAAGAATCGTTGTCGTCTCTCTTTCTTTTGTTTCCTCCGGTGCGCTTATCGCCTCTGTCTCCTCTGCAGCTTCTGTCTCCTCTGCCACTGTCGTCTGTGGCCTTTCCGCTTCCTGCTGCGGATGTATCGTGCCCTGCTTCTCCATCGTCTCTTGCCCCTGATTGGAACGCACAAATACCGCAATCACTCCTATCACTACCAGAATGGATAGGATATATAATACCACCCGAACTGTCTTGCTCATATTTCCTCCTTTGAAATCTACTCATTCATAGTAATTTTTTTCACTTTAAAAGTCAACCGAAACTAAGGAAGCTGTCCGGGTTGTATTTTTTGTTTTCTTGTTTTATCATTGAGATTGTGCTATAATGCAAAAACTAAAAAAATGAGAGGTACCTAGTGATCGCAGAGCCGAATCTGACATTCGGCTCGCGTTCCTTGGCGCAAACGCTTCGGAATGGAGGTTATGATGAAAGATCAAAGTATAAAGAAATTGGTAACGGCTGCCCTATTTGCCGCCTTAACTTGTATTGCAACTATGGTAATTAAGATTCCCACTCCAACCTTTGGCTATATCCACCTCGGAGACTGCTTTGTATTGTTAAGCGGCTTCGTGCTTGGACCATGTGCCGGAGGTCTTGCTGCCGGTATCGGCTCCATGTTCGCCGATCTTTTTTCGGGCTATGCATCCTTTGCCCCTGCCACCTTAGTCATCAAGGCAGCAACCGCTGCCTTGGCAGGCTTGTTGTTCCGAAAAATCTCACACGCTTTTTCCTCACATAAAAGTAATCTCCCTGCTTTTCTTTTCAGCGGGATCATCGGGGAGGCACTTATGGTAATCGGATATTTTCTGTATGAAACCGCAATTGCCGTTTTTGGAAGCGGCGGCCTTACTCCTGCAGCACTCGCCGCAGGAATCACAACCTCTACATTGGGCATTCCCTTTAATATCGTCCAGGGCGTTGTCGGCGTCTTGCTTGCCGCAATCTTATTTCCTGCCCTTAAGAAAATAAACCTTTAAAAAATTCGCGGATGGCCGTAAAGATTTTTGAGAAGATTTCTCCTGCCATCTTGATTGCCCCACTGCTCCCGAAGGCTCCTCCGTTTTGAAAAGAGTCATATAAAGAGGCTGCATAATCCACCAACCCATCCAAATCAATCCCAAGGGAAAGAATTTTTTTCAGCAAATCCATAATTTGCTGCCTCTCCGACTCGGAAAGGGTAACGCCGTATTTTTCACATGCATCGTCAATCGCTTGATTGATGCTTCCCTCATCGGAGAGATCGCTCTGTGCAATGACAGACTTGATATAGGCGATAAACTCCTCAACCTCCTCACTGGAAAATCCCTCTAAGGAATCGATTAGCTCACCTGTAATGACAAGCTCGTTCAATGCTGCATCTACGACTGCATCATCAATGGGCTTTCCTGTCATCTCCTGATAAGCCTTCAAAATCCCTACAAGAGCAGCTGTTCCCGATATGTTTTGGGGACCTGCCACGATGATGTCGGCATCTGTGACTCCCGCAGTTGTGAGGGCGTTTTTATACATACCAACTGTGCAATACGAAATATTTTTCGTAGAGATATTTAAGCCATTTCCCTTTTCGCGTTTGACGATTACCACAGAAGACCATGACTTACTTCCAATCTTTGATGGCGCAATATAGGAATCAAGATATTGATGTTCTTCTGCATTTGTAACGTATACAACGTCATAGTCTGCAAGCTTTTCCGAATCAATCCCCATCAGGGAAAGCACAATCCGACGCTGCTCTTCACTTAAGTCGGCTCCCAATGCCAGATAAGGTCTGTCCTCCTTCTTAATCTCTACCTCATCATTGTTCTCATCTACAATCACCTCTCCTTGTATCTGTACTGTCTCAGTCGCAAAAACCGGCACTCCTGTCATCAGTATGACGCCTGCCATCAACAGGCTTATAAGTTTCATTCTGTTCCTTTTCACTTGACTCCCTTTCTTTCTGCTTTTTATAGTTCTACTCTGACGTTTAACCATGCCGCGATATCGGCAAATACCTGTTCACGATCCGTCTCGTTTAAAATCTCATGCCTGTCATTCTCATATAGCTTATATGTGATATCGTCGAGTCCGGCTGCCTGATACATCGCATATGCTTTTTTGACTCCCTCGCCCAAATCTCCTACCGGATCTTCTGCCCCGGAGACAAAAAACAACGGTAGCTCCTTTGGCATTTTTCTGATATTTTCAATCCGATTGCTATAAAGAACCGCCTCCAATAGTCCTTGATATCCATTGAGCGTAAAAATGAAGGTGCAGCGTGGATCGTTATAATATTCCCTTACATTCTCCACGTTTTTCGATAGCCAGCTGTTCTCACAGTCCTTTCTTTTGAGGTCATATTTGTGATATGGCTTTGAATAGGAAAGTGACCGCATCAGACGACTTCTGTAATGCCATCCCCGAAAGACTGCCATAAATTTTACGAATGCAAGTCCTGTTTTTGTCACAGCCTCAGGCACACAGCCGGTTCCTACAATAACCGCTCCGGATACTCCCTCTGCATAAATGCAAAGATATTTTCGCAGCATATAAGAGCCCATACTGTGTCCCAGCATGAAATAAGGAAGGCTGGGGTTTTCTTTTTGCACCATCATTCGCAGCTGGTGAATATCCGCAATGACGGTATCACTCGGATTCTTATCAGAAAAGTATCCCCATTCCGACTCCGATGTAATCGACTCCCCATGTCCCAAATGGTCATGTCCCACCACCAGATAGCCTTGACTGTTCATGTATTCGGCAAAGGTACGGTAACGTCCGATATACTCTGTCATTCCATGCATGAGCTGAAGCACAGCCTTATACGTTCCACCCTCCGGCGTCCATCTGACTGCATGGATCCTCGTTTTTCCGTCCTTTGACAAAAAACTCATCTGTTCCTCTCTCGTCATGTGACCTCTCCACCTTTCGCCTATTGATAATTGCGAATTACCAGCTCAATATCCGATATCCCTCGATATTCCTTGATCTCGGGATAATATACCACCGACATGCGTATTGCGTTTTGTCTCCCGCAAAATGCCTGCTCGACTTCTCTTTCCCCGAATTTCTCGGCATAGTAGGCTCTCCATCCCCCTACGTCTCCAAAATATACTGCCGAGACGTGTGCCCCGCTCTCTGCTTTCAGCGATAATTTTAGCACATTTTTATTCTTTCCTACAATCACTGCCCGAAGCACCGAAAGATTTTTATCTGCAAATTGGGGCTTTCCATTCCCCTTTCCGTAAGGCTCAAGCAGGGATAGCTCACGAATAAGCTGCTCATTCGGATAATCTGCCGGCATTACCATGTCTATCTTTATCTTAGGAGTAAAATCATCCGCTGTCAATTCACAGCAGGCATTTATTTTTTCCCGAAAACAAGCAACTTTCTCTTGCGGCAGTGAGAGCCCTGCAGCCATGGGATGTCCGCCAAATGCGGTGAATAATTCCCGACATTTGCACAGCTCCTCATACATGGAATAGCCTTCTATGGAGCGTCCCGAGCCTTTGACTCCCTCCTTGCCCATTGTCAGCACGAACGTTGGTCTATGATAGCTCTCTCGAATCCTTCCTGCAATGATTCCTGCAAGGCTTTCATGGAGATTCGGAAGAAAAATTACGAGCACCTTTTCTCCTGCCCCTCCCTCCATGACAATTTTTTTGGCCTCGTCTACGCCTTGCACCGTCATTTCCTTTCGCCGTTCATTGAGCTCTACCAGCTCTCTTGCAATCCGTGCTGCCTCCACCGCATCGCTTTGCATCAGCAGCTCTAACGCAATACGAGCCGTATCCAACCTCCCCCCGGCATTGACACAAGGCCCCAGTACAAATCCGATGTGATATGTCGTTACTGCCGTAAGCTCCAGATTATTTTGCAAAATCAAAGCCCGCATTCCTATATTTTTTGTATTGCGCAGTCGGCTCAATCCTTCTTTTACCAAAATACGGTTTTCGTCTGTTAAATCCATCACATCGCCTACCGTCGCAAATGCAACATTCTCAAGAAATTCAAATGCCTCCTCTACCGGAAGCTCGCATTTTTCATAAAGAAGCTGTATGACCTTCCATGCCACAGCCGCTCCGCAAAGTCCTTGATAGGGATATTCACATTCCTCCTGCTTTGGATTTACGATGGCATCCGCCTCGCTTTTCACATAGACCCTTGCTCCGTTTTCCTCCGTGTAAGGAATTTCATGATGATCCGTTACCAGAACGGTCATGCCAAGCTTTTTTGCCTGCGCAATTTCCTCCATTGCGGCAATTCCGTTATCACAGGTTACGATTGTGTCTGCCCCGCTTTGATATGCCTCCTCAATCAGCCTCTGATTCATCCCATAGCCGTCCTTCCTGCGATCCGGTATCTGATAGCTAACAATTCCCCGGCAATGTCGGATTCCCGAAATCAAAATATAGGTCGCCATTACACCGTCAATATCATAATCTCCAATGATATGTATTTTCTTTTTCGCAGCAATTTTTTCTGCAAGGATATCGGTCAGCTTGTCTGCATCCTTTAAGAAATGCGGATTGTATAAATCCTTGCAGCCTCCGTTTAGATATCGGTCAATCGCCGCATCTCCTATGACCTCTCTGTTTCGAATCAGTCGCGCAGTTACCGGACTAATCTGAAACTTCTGTGCAATCTCAGAAAAGTTTGCACCCTTTTGTGTCACAAACCATTTTTCCATCTGTCTGCCTTATTCTACTTCCTTCTAAACCAAATTGTCTGTTGCGCCTGCTGGTCTTCTTTTGCCTTTGCAGGCACAACATCCATCATCAGTATACCAAAATCATACCAGCTCTGCAATCCTACTGACCGCAACATAGATTTCCGAAATCTTATACCATGTGGGATAATCCACGACTCCTGTTACCGGCAATCCGAATACACTCTGAAAGACCTCAACCGCATCTCTTGTAGCCGGTCCGAAAATACCATCTGCCGTCACGGTTGGAATCGCGGGATAGGACTGTGAAATTCTTGCAAGCTCCTCCTGCATCTGGCGTACCTTACTCCCTGTTGAGCCAACCGAGAGATCGGTTCCCGGCCATGAGGATGGGATTCCTGAAATTTCCTCTGCCGTATTGATATACATACTGTTTCCGTAATAATATCGAATAATCTCAATTGTCTCGTATCCTTGGTCTCCCAAATATTTGCTGCCCCACTGGCTTAGCCAGTTACTGCATGTCACTCTCTGTCCGTCACAATATTGCGTTAAGATTGGCTGCCTTACATTTGGTCTTGATAAATAGTTTTGGAACATCTCATCCACCACATTTGAGATGCTCTGGAAAACATTTCTTCCGTACACAAATTTTTGATCGTAGGCGGTAGACGAAGTAATCGTAAAATCATAGCCCTTGTTTCGGTACCATTCCGTATAGACACGATTTAGCGTAAAGGACATAATCGCAAGTACATTGGCACGAATCGTTGCCGCAGGCCATGTGGAATAAATCTCACTGGATGCCACATTTTTAATGTAATCCCTGTAACGAATATAATAATCCCGCGCAGTACTGTCGCTTGGCGGACCGTCATGCACCACAACATATTCCGGGATGACGACACGGCTTAGGACAATCTCTCCCGTTTCTGTCAGCGGCTTTATTTCAGACTCTGCTATCTTGGGAGGAAACTGGCCATAAAGCGTATGTGCCGGGATGACAATGTTGTCAATCGGATTTACTGTCGCTTCCTCCCTGTCCATCCGAACCTCCTGCAGCGCAAGCTGCGTCGACAAGAGCTGTATCCCGGAAATATTAATTGGACGAAATCCCTCTGCAGTGACTTGAATGGTATATTCCGAATAAGGTTGTTGTTCACTTGGCTCCATCGAGAATTCCAATGGAGGCGTAGCAAGCGTAACCGTCTCGGACATTCCAGACGAATTGGTGTTCACCTCCTCCAGCCTTCCCTCCGGGTCTCCCGAATAGGAAATCGAAATTTTGGCATTGTTAATGGGAGTGCTGGCATCCCTTGCCACTACCTGTACTCTAAGCTCTCCCTTATCCACATTTTCATTCTGTGTGTATCTGATATCTGGCATGGAAAACCTCATAGAAACTGTTCCCTACATTCTATGCCAAAATGCAAAAATGTTTCATTCCACCCGATTTCCCATACGCAATTTTCTAAGCTGCTGCAGACATTTTTCTCCCTTACTCTACTGTAACTACCTTTGCAAGATTTCTTGATTTATCCACATCATATCCTTTGTCAGATGACACATAGTATGCCAGAAGCTGAAGCGCAACAGACGCCGGCATAACCATAAACTCATCCTGCATATCAGGCAGCAAAAAGACCTCATACTCCTCCTGTAAATTTTCTGCTAAAGATTCCCGGATAAAAAGCACCACTGACGCACCCCTTGCCTTTGCCTCCAGTATCCTTTTGGCAACAACATGGATTTTCCTGCGTTGCTTTAGCACAGCCTTTATTACTTCCGGTGTTCTTTGCAGTTCACGAACAAAGCGCTGCGTCTGCTCTGCGGAAAACACTCCTCTGCTATGTGCCATGCGTGCGACAATGAGATAAAAAAGAGCAAGCTGTGTCGTATATGCCTTCGTGCTTGCCACCGCAATCTCCGGTCCGGCATTGGTGTAAAGAACATAGTCACTCTCTCGCGCAATGGATGAGCCTTTTACGTTCAGGATGGACAGGCATCTTGCCCCCTGCCGCCTCGCATATTTTACCGCTTCCAGTGTATCAATCGTCTCCCCCGACTGGGACACGGCAATAACCAGTGTCTTCTCATCAAGAATCGGATCAGAGTACATAAATTCCGACGCCATCTCGACCTCAATATGCATCCGTAACATAGACTTTACCAGCGCCTGCGCAACAAGTCCCGCATGCATCGCTGTGCCGCAGGCAAGAATCACAATCCTCTCACATTCTAAAAACAAGCTGGCCGGCACTCCTTCCGCCGAAAAATCAGGCAGCCCCTTTTGAATACGATTCTTGATGGTGTTCCAAATCGCTTCCGGCTGCTCCATCATCTCTTTTTCCATATAAAACGGATATCCGTTTTTTCCCGCACTGTTATGCTCCCAGTCTGCCAACTGATAATCAGGCTCTACCTCAGCCTTGTTCAAATCTGTCAATTTGACGCTGTCCTTGCGAAGCTCTAAAATATGATACTCCGGCACAACAAAATACCGATTGGTAAACCGGCAGAGCGCAGTTAAGTCTGATGCAAGCATTGCCCCCTGTTCACAATAGGTTGCGACAATCGGACTGACATTTCTGATGGAATAAATGACCTCCGGTTGATCCGAAAACAGAATCACAAGCGCAAAGGTACCCTTTAGCTTTGTTACGGTTCTTTGAATTGCAGTCTGTGGATCTCCGTTGTACATTCTGTTTAGCAATGCGGCAGCTACCTCGCTGTCTGTTTCAGACTCTAAGTCCCCCTGCAAATCAAAATCTGCAATTAGCTCTCGGTAATTTTCAATAATTCCGTTGTGTACCAAGGTTACCCTACCCACTCGATGCGGATGTGCATTGCTGTCACTTACACCGCCGTGTGTCGCCCATCTGGTATGCCCGATTCCGCATCTGGAAAAAACGTCCTCTGCGGCACAAAGCGTGCGCAAATCACTGACTCTCCCGGCACATTTACGCACACAAATCTCTCCGTTTTTTTCTCTGCACATTGCAATCCCGGCACTGTCATAGCCGCGATATTCCAGCAGCTCCAATGCATCCAGCAATACCTCTTTTCCATCTTCCTTTCCTGTATAACCAATAATTCCACACATAAAATTCCCTCTCTATTTTTCAATGCTTTTTTCTGTCTCCATTCTTCCATCACACCGTATTTGTTTTGCGGTTACCCGCATATTTGCCGGTGCATCTCGCACTGGAAGGGTGCGGAAAGGCATCCGCCGAACTCTCGATCACCTTTCTCCTCGTCAACCTGCCCTCACGCAGGTACATGGCGCTATAAGGCTTTGACATGGCACGCCTACCTATCATACTATACTATGCCATGTCATCCCCTCATTTATCAAAGAAAATTTCATGTCTGTTATACAGCAGCAGATAAATTACGTATCGGAAAACATGCTTCTTTATTCAATTATCAACGTGCAGTATTTCTTCTGTTTTTATGCCTCTGTCACAGCCTCTCATCCCTTATTTTATCGGGACAATCCACCCATATTCATCCGGCAGCATTCCCCACTGGATTCCTGTGAGTGTATCATATAGCCTTTGGGTCAGCGCACCGATTTTAAAATCGTTTATGACAATCTCGTCATCCTTATAGCGAAGCGCCCCTACCGGTGAGACTACAGCTGCCGTACCGGTACCAAATACCTCCTCGAGTGTACCGTTGTGCCCTGCTTTCATCAACTCATCGATAGAAAGAGCCACCTCGTTGATCTTATATCCCCATTTCCGTAAAATCTGGAGCATAGAATCCCTTGTTACACCGGGCAGCACTGTTCCCTCAATTGGCGCCGTGTAGATTTCGCCCGCAATTTTGAACATGATATTCATCGTGCCGACTTCCTCAACATATTTCCGATGCGCACCATCCAGCCAAAGAACCTGAGAATATCCCATTTTTTCTGCCTTAACCTGTCCTAAAATAGAGCCTGCATAATTGCCGCCGCATTTTGCAAATCCGGTTCCTCCCTTGACAGCACGAACAAGCTCGTCCTCCACCAAAATTTTTACCGGATTGATCCCCTCCTCATAGTATGCACCGACGGGACAGCAGATAATCATAAACAGATAGGAAGTCGCCATATGTACTCCAAGAGACGACTCCGTCGCAAACATAAATGGACGTATATAAAGCGATGTTCCCGGCTCACTCGGCACCCAGTCCTCCTCCACCTTTACGATTTCCTTTACGGCCTCAACAAACATCTCCACCGGGAGCTCCGGCATACAGAGCCTTTCATTTGACCGAATCATTCTCTGCGCATTTTTATCCGGGCGAAACAGCTGTACCCTTCCGTCTGCCGTGCGATATGCTTTCAGTCCCTCAAACGTCTCCTGTGCATAATGCAAGGTTACACAGGACGGGTTCAGCGTAATCGGTCCCTCCGGCACGATACGGGCATCCTTCCAACCGTCCTCTACCGTCCAGTCCATCATAAACATATAATCTGTCATATACTTGCCGAATCCGAGCTTTGTCTGATCCGGTTTTTGCTTCAACACTTCTCTTTTTTCAAATCTGATCTCCATTCTACGCCTCCATAAATTTTTCTTGAGACACATTATGATACTTTCTCTTTTTTGTGTCAAGATTATTCCGGATGCTTATAAAGCTCATAGCTTCTGCTTATGGAGCAGCCTGTTATCGTTCCAGCTTTGCATTTGCCTTGGTCAAAAAGGCTTCGTTTTGAATCAAAACGCGTTCATGAATGCCTTCCCCAATTTTTACTGCCTCATCCCAGACCTCTAGGACAAATACCAATCTGCGTCCGTCAATTTCTGCCAGCTTACTTTTTGCTGTTACCTTCATCCCGATTGGAGTCGCTGCAAGATGTCTTACACTTATGGAAGTGCCTACGGTTCCCTGTCCGTCTTCTAATTCTGCCGCGACACTTTTGTATGCCGCTTGCTCCATCAGCGCTATCATCGCTGGTGTTGCATAGACGTCGAGCTCTCCACTTTTTACCGCTTTTGCAGTGTTGTTTTCACTTACGACTTCTGCCGCCTCTCCCTTTAACCCAATCTCTAACATTCCCTGTCCTCTCGCTTTTCTCTCTTATCGTATCTTACAACGGTTTACAGTGTTTATTATATGGGCTGCCCGGTCTTTTTTCAAGTGCGTTTCTAAAACAACGTGAAGGCAAAAACACACACGTTCGTGTGCAGGCAGACATGAAAAACGATCCTTTTCCAAGACGCAAAAATCCCCTTGCTCTGCCGTTGCCGACAATGCAAGGGAAATCTGTTTGGACTGCTTCCTTGTTACCTCTCGCTGGCGTATCTTGCCAGAAACTGCTTGGTTCGCTCCTCCTTTGGGAAATCGATTACCTGTCGGGCAGCTCCCTGTTCTACAATCACACCCTCATCCATAAAAATAATCTCATCTGCCACATCTCTGGCAAAAAGCATCTCATGTGTGACAATAACCATAGTTGTCTTCTGGCTTGCCAAGCCCTTGATTACCCGAAGCACCTCTCCTGTCAATTCCGGATCAAGCGCAGAGGTTGGCTCGTCAAAGCAGAGAATATCCGGCTTTAACGCCAAGGCTCTGGCAATCGCCACACGTTGCTGCTGCCCG
>JAQXLR010000151.1 GCA_029012225.1 Clostridiales bacterium | reverse complement strand
AATGGACGAAATTCCCGTATACCATACCACGATGACAAGCGCCCCTCGTGCCGCCAGATACTGCTCTCCCAGCAATAGATAAATAATCCAATAGGAAAAAACGCTGACAAAGACAGACCAGCAGATATTCAAAATCCAAATTCCGGCGTAGGACTGTCTTAACCGTTTCAAAAACATCTGCCTGTTTTCCTGTGCGTTCTTATATAAAACAGGGCTGACCGACTGGATAAATGCGGATGGAATCATACTCCAAAGTCCTGCAATCTGCAGGGCACTCGCATACAGTCCTACCGCCTCCTCATCCAACATATGCTTTAGCATAATCTGATCTATTTTAGAGTACAAAATCGCAATCATACCGGAGAGCATATAGTGATAGGATTGTCGCAGCAATCGCTTTCCCAGCCTCCATGACACCTTCGGATGAAAGCCATTCTGATACACATAGCAAAGAAACAGCACCAGCGACAGCAGCAGCGTATCCATCGAGGTTGCAAAGGCAAACCAGAGAATATCCGCATCCTGCATCAGCAGACAAATGCGGTAAATAGACATTCCCAAATATGCAATCATGCCTGCAATGCTGACATACTTTGAAAGCAGCTTCCCTTGAAACCAGTACATAAAGGTATCAAACGCACTTGCAAGGATTGCAACAGACTCAAGCAAGGCAATTTTCATCAACAGCGGATCGTTTCCGTCCATCAGATACACAAGTCCCAGGACAGATATCGTAGACAGCACTGCCGTCAAAAACCGCAGCAAAATTCCGGTCCAGATGACCTCATTTCCATCCTCCTGCCCGAGCGATATCTCCTTGATTACGATCACACTAAGCCCCAGCGATGTGATGGAGGAAAAAAAGGATATATACGCCGCAACGTAATTAATTGCACCGAAATTGCCGGCTCCCAGATACCTTGCAGTCGCCAAAGAGACGAAGAAGGAGAGTACCATATTGACAATTTTTCCACCTAAAAGCCATCCCATATTTTGAATTACTTTTTTTCTGCTATCTTCCATATCCACTCCAACGCTCTTACTTTATCTCGTATTGGCAAGGCTCGACTCTAAAGTCAGCCATTCCTTCGGGTAGAAATCTCCTCCCCATATCGATACCTTTGGGGCAATCACAATTTTTTCCTTATTTTGATTCAGATAAGCTCCCCACCAGCTAAAGGTACTGTTTGCAATAATATGATGCTCGCATGCCACCATACAGAAAAATTCCTCTACATCGGTAAGGCTCGTTGACCCAGAAATAAAATGATGATTTTCTTTTTCTCCAAAATACTCCTTTACCCACGTAATATCGTCAGAAAAGAAGCAATAATTGACGTTTCCTAACTTTTCTTCCATAATCCGCATTGCATCGGATGCGTATTCCGGTCCGATATACGCATTGACCTCCAGATAGTCCCCTCTGCGAATATGTACCGCTACAGTATTCTTTATGCGGCGTATATCTTCTATTTTCTGTGTCGCTTTCTCACTCAGCTGCTTTGGTGTAAAGAGTGAGAGAAGCTCTGGCCTGTACGCCTCAAAATAGCGGTATGTCTGCCAATAACCGCTTAGCATAACATCGTAGTCCACCTCAAAAATCTGCGGATCATAAGTGTAGTGCTGCTTTTCCTTATAAATTCTTGTCCTCCATCCGATTGCCTTTTGTCTTCTGATTTTATTGCATACAGCACGATTCATCAAATCCTTGCGATACAGATAGGTAATCCTCTCCTTATAGGTAATGTTGAGCTTATCAATCTCAAGCGGTCTGGACATTCCGTTATCCGCCATATAGGTGTTAATATAAAAGTCAGCGCCCTTCCTTTTTGCCAATGCATATCCACAGGCATAGGAGAACATCTGATTTCCGAAGCCTGCCGTCAGCTCTGCAATTACTTTCATCTTACTCCATTCCTCCTGCACTCCGCATATATTTTCTCCAAAATCCGATAGTTATCTTCCGGGCGAAGCCTCTCCTGATAAAACTCCTTTGCATTCTTTTTCATGACTGCAATATCCATCGAAT
>JAQXLR010000150.1 GCA_029012225.1 Clostridiales bacterium | reverse complement strand
GAAACGACAGATTTATGTGGGATGCACCGTTGTACTGAACTTTCTGATTGTGGCTCTGCTGGCATGCACGGCCGGAGGAAGCAGTTTGACGATTCTGCATCTAAATAAGATGCTTGATATTACCCTAAAGATAGACGGAATGAGCCAATTATTTACTTGTCTTGCATCTTTTATGTGGGTAATGGCAACCTTTTATTCTTTTGAATATGTAAAGCATGAGGGAATGGAGGAACGCTACTTTACCTTTTTTGTGGCAACCATGGGGGTGATTGTCGGGATTGGATATGCAGGGAATCTACAGACCTTGTATCTGTTCTACGAAATGATGACGCTGATTACCTTCCCACTGGTTATGCACTCAATGAGTGAGCAGGCAGTGAAGGCGGGGAAGAAATATTTAATCTATTCCTTTGTCGGAGCAACTGTGGCGTTGGTAGGATTGTTCTTTTTGTTCAATTACTGCGAGACTACTGCCTTCGTGCCGGGAGGAACATTGATTTTAGAAAAGGTTGCGGGAAATACAAGCCTGCTGCAGACAATCGTGCTTTTGACTGTGATGGGCTTTGGGTGTAAAGCAGGTATGTTTCCGCTTCATGCGTGGCTGCCGACCGCGCATCCGGTGGCACCGGCACCTGCCAGTGCACTCTTATCCGGCATTATTACTAAGGCAGGTGTATTGGCCATTATTCGTGTCTGCTATTTCATGGTTGGAGCGGATTTTATCCGAGGCAGCTGGGTACAGTACACCCTGATGTCACTTACATTGTTCACTGTCTTTATGGGTTCCATGCTGGCATACAAGGAGAAGCTGTTTAAAAAGAGATTGGCGTATTCGAGTGTTAGTCAGGTATCTTATGTACTGTTTGGGCTTACACTGTTCCATCCGGTAGGCTTTGTGGGGGCTTTGCTCCATATTGTATTCCATGCAGTGATAAAAAACATCTTATTCCTAAGTGCCGGATCAGTAATTTATAAAAGGCATAAGACCTATGTGACGCAGCTTAGAGGCATCGGGAAGGAAATGCCGATTACGATGTGGTGCTTTACCTTGGCATCCATCGCCTTGATTGGTATTCCGCCCACAAGTGGATTTGTCAGCAAATGGTTTTTGGCAACGGGAGCAATGCAAAGTGATGTTGGATTTTTCTCTTATCTGGGACCGGCTGTTCTTTTGGTCAGTGCGCTTTTAACTGCCGGATACTTAATGCCGATTGTGGCAGTGGCATTTTTCCCGGGTGAGGACTATCCCTACGCGACAGCAAAGCGTACGGAGGCAAATTGTTATATGACCATACCGATGGTGATTCTTACCGTTTTTGCTGTTGTTTTAGGAATGTTTACGCAGCCTTTGCTGCAGTTTTTCCAGGGAATAGCGGGGCTGATCATGTAGCCTACATCCGGAAAAAGGGTGGCAAACTATACACACTATCAACCTTATAGCGAAAGAGGAACCATATATGAGTACTTTATTAATTATTCCAATATTGCTTCCCATACTGGCAGGTCTTTATTTGCTGAAAAAAAATTTTGCACAGCGCGCGGCAAGAGAACGGTATGTAGGGATGGCCGTCATTGGGAATGCGATGATCGTAATCCTTCTTGCCTGCTTTATGCGGGGGAGAGAGTTGCGTTTATTTACCCTAGTAAAAGATAATCCGATTCTCTTCCGTCTTGATTCCATAGGAGCTATGTTCGCCGTGCTCGTCAGTCTTCTTTGGATTCTTTGCGTATTCTATGCATTTGAATACATGACCCATGAAGGGGGAGAAAACCGTTTTTTTGCCTTTTATACGATGGCATTTGGAGTGATGATGGGTATTTGCTTTTCGGCAAACCTGATTACTCTGTATCTGTTTTATGAGTTTTTAACTTTAATTACAGTACCTCTTGTGATTCACAATGAAAATCAACAGTCAAAAACAGCGGCAAAAATTTATCTGACGTTTTCCTTTACGGGAGCTGCTTTGGGACTAATGGCAATCGTTATCATTGCGTATTTTGGAGGAACAACCGCATTTGCTGCAGGCGGAGCTCTTTCCAATGCGGCAGCGGCAGCAGGAATGCTTCAGATTGCTTATGTATTGGCTTTTTTTGGATTTGGTGTCAAGAGCG
>JAQXLR010000149.1 GCA_029012225.1 Clostridiales bacterium | reverse complement strand
CGAACCCCTAAATATTCCGCAAAGGCTTTTTCAAACTGATCTGTATATCGTCCGGCCGTCAGCCAAAACTCTAAGGCAGAGTCTACCAAATTGCACATTTCCTGACTATCGTATACACGGGAAGCATATGGTATTCTATCCCCCGCCGTAAATTCCTTTTTATGGCTATGATACGTTTCATAATACTCTTTTACCAGATCTAATATCTCACTTTTTGCTTGTATTTCTGTCTTATTTTCAAACATAACTATCCCTCCTGCTTCATTCATCCCAAGATTTCCATGGTGCCTCTCCACTCTCCCACAAGGCTTCCAATATATCCTTTTCTCTCTTTGTATCCATGCACTGCCAAAATCCATTATGAAGATATGACATCAATTCACCTTCCGCAGCAATTTTCTCTAACGGCTCTTTTTCAAAAGAGGTATCGTCCCCTGCAATATAGTCGAATACCTTCGGCTCTAAAACCATATATCCTGCATTAATCGGCGCTTGATCCAACATACTTTTCTCTCGAAAAGAACGGACCACATTGTCCCCTCCTATATCCAGTACCCCTTTCTGTTGCTCCAGCTTCACTGCCGTTAACGTTGCAAGTTTCCCATGCTCCTTATGAAATGCAACCAGCTTCCTAATATCCACATCACACACACCATCGCCATATGTCATTAAAAATGCTTCCTCGCCGATATAGGGCTGAATTCTCTTGATACGTCCTCCCGTCATAGTATGTAGTCCGGTATCCACTACGGTTACTTTCCACGATTCTGCATACTGATTATGTATCGTCATTTTATTCCCCTGCGTGAAGTCAAATGTGATATCAGACGTGTGCAGAAAATAGTCGGCAAACCATTCTTTTATAATATGCTGCTTATACCCTGCGCATATGATAAACTCATTAAACCCATAGTGAGAATATTCTTTCATAATATGCCATAAGATCGGCATCTCACCAATTTCAATCATGGGCTTCGGCTTCAAATAACTCTCTTCACTGATTCGGGTACCATGACCTCCTGCTAATAATACAACCTTCATTCTTTCCCTCCATTTACTTTTTCTCCATCAACTTCTAAATCCAATTCCTTATCCATAAAACATACCCAATCTCCACCTAATTTAAAATATTCTCCACTTTTTTCTCCAATAATTTCTTGGAATCTGTACAAATATGGTGCAAAGTTCACATGCAAATCTACTGTATATTTATATTCACGCTGACATGGCATAATAATGATGACATACCTTTTAGCCACACGTTTTAATTCCATTATTGCCCTTTTGTAGTCTCTAATATGCTCTATTGCATGTGTACATATTACCATGTCAAAAGACTTGTCCGGAAATGGTATATTCAACAAATTACCTTTTACCCATTGCGCCCCCCTTTTTTGATTTTTTGATACCACTATATCCATAGCTGTGACCAGATGATTCTTTGATAATAATTCTGCCAACAAGCCTCTGCCTGCAGCTGCATCCAATATGGTCAGACCACGATCTCCCAAACTACTGCATTTCTCAACGACATACGATAAGCATTTTGAATTTAAATCCGTTTTCCTTTTTAGATTAATTGGGGCATCTTTGATTTTATCATAGTATTTATTCACATCTTCGAGCTCCAAACTGGGATATTGATTTTTAAACTCAAAAAGTAATTTTGTATATTTTCCATACACAGGATACATAATCATATACATAAACACTTTGCTATCTCTCAATATGGGAGGAATGATATTATCTAATATCCAATTAACAACAATTGTAAAATTTCTACTAAACAACTCTGTCTCCTTCCTCCCCTTCTTTCTTAGCCACTAAAATCAATGATACCCCGTATTTAAAATTATGTTTCAACAAAAAAGTTGCCTCAGACGAGAATACAGCTTTCAAAATCCTGTTACAAATGGAATTCTTTGTATTTATTCCAATATCTGCCTTTCGTATTCCAAGTACTTTTTTCAATTTTCTTACAAAAACAATCATAGGGTACATGATACTATTATAAAACGAAAGTTTTTCAATCTTTAACCCACAATTTTCAACTTTTTGCTTCAATTCATCCAATTCATACCTTCGAAAATGATGAACGATTTCATCGTTATATGTCCATTGACGCATCTGCGCGGGGACTGTGATAATTAAGTGCGCTCCATTTTTCATTATCGTATGGATATATTGGAGTATTGCATCATCATCTTGGATATGCTCTAGTACATCTAATGCAATAATACAGTCAAACTGCTCTGGCTTATATATCTTGTCCTCAGGCAAACTGGCCATTGATACTTTGTCCTTCCACTTATTCTTGCAATAGTCTAGCGCCATTGGTTCAACATCACAGCCATATACATTCCCATATTTCGATAGTGCCTCTAGCATTCCTCCCATCCCACATCCAATATCTAATATTTTAGCCTCATCTCTTTTTTGCTTCCAACAGTATTTTTCAAATAGTGCACAAACAATATTCTTCTTTCCTGCAAACCACCAATGAATATATTGTTTGTTTTTCATCATTATATATACTTCTTTTTCCATTACTCCATCCGCCTAATATCTTCTATTTGTAATCCTTTAATATAAAATGAACTATTCCTCGCCCCAATAGGATTCCCGATACTTTTGATATCCGATATAAGACTAACAATATTTTCTCCCGGCAGACAGGTAAATGAAAAAGACAATTCTTCTTCTTTTCCAATCATTTGTTCTTTTATTACCTCGCCATTTACTGATACGGTTATATGTCCTTGATTTGCAACAATCGAGGCAATTTTACAATCCCATGTGACAGTTATTTCTGTATCATTATCATTATAAAAAACAAATTCTGTGTTCTGCTCATTCCAGAAGAAAGTCGCTCCGTCTATCTCTTGTTTCACAACATCCGCCGCTCTATTTGCGTAATATATTTCTTTCATAGCATTATCTGTCACAATGCCGGTAATATCAAAGTAATAAAAATCTCCAAACTCGCTAACGATTGGCTCCCCAACCACCTGTTTCAATTCGCTTATTATGTTTTGAAGTTCTTGTTCTGAATAGTACAATAACCATGCCGGCTTGCTAATCCATATTCCATTGTAACTCCTGTTTGATAATTCAGCTACTAGCCGTGAAGTCTCCAAAGATGCGATCGTCTCTGCCCACACTGCTTTTCTCGTCCCCATGCCATTTCCATAGCTCCATATAAGGTCTTTGTCCGAAAACAAATAACCTTTTAAATGTTCAAATGCCCCATTGGGAAATGCCTGATAAGGCAACTGAAAAATTTCATCTCCATTCTCACAAATTTCATTAATTTGACTCACAAACTGCATATCCGCATTCTTCCTCAAAATATCGCTTTGCTGTGTTTCTAAATCAAAGTTCTCTGTTTGGTCATAAATCCCTATAACCAGCACAAATATACAGATTAAATATTTCGCCCACTTTTTCCAACCCAAGCGCGAAATTATTCTTCCTATCATAAAGATGGAACAACAGGCAATATACACGCCAATTCTGGCATAAGAACGAATCATCGGGAAAATATAAGCTATCATGCATCCTAGCCCCCCTACTGTTCCAACCAAAATGATCCATAAATTTAATGTAGCAACGTTCTGCACCGACGAATCTATGTTTTTTGCAAACAATAAAAATAGCAAAATAATAATTCCTATTGATATGACGATACCGCAAGCCGCAAACATACCCTCAAAGTGTGAATTTGTCGTATTATAATACCCTCGTGCAATATTCCGCAGCATTTCATTTCTATGGTTATATTGCGGTAAAAATAGCTGTATTAATTTAAAAGAAAAGGTTTCTGCCGTCTGAGGCAGTCGGTTTGCCACTGCCGCCCCGCTCAAATTTGTCTTACCAAAAATATTATAAAAAATGGTATCTCCAAAATTTATGGCTGTACCCAAGACAATAAACCCATAGACACAAAGCATTTTTTTTGTTACATATAATATATTTTTCCCTTTTTCTCTAAAAACTCGTGCCAAAAATGCACTTCCTATAATAATGCATCCAAAAAACGTGTAGTATATATTAAACAATGATATGGCAACTAATAAAATCCCATTTTGAAGCAACCATCTTTTCTCAATCTTTTTCTCTGTTTCTGACATGATTTGTAACGCCTGATGCAGAAATAAGGGACATACAAAGTAGCAACTCAGCCACAACGAATGTCCCATTCTCAGCTGATGATACGGCAAGAATGAAAATAGCAATGCCATAGTAATCGCCGGAATTTTTTCACACGAATTCCGGCGCAAAAAGAAATATGCAGCTATTGATGCAAGTATATACGTCAGGTATAAATGTAAATTGTATACCAAAAAAATGTTATCGGTAAACATGCTTATGATCTTGACGATTATAAAATCTCCTGTATTTCCTGTGGTAAATGTATACAGATTGTAGTCCCCTCCTCCTAATAGAGGGTTTTTCATATGCCACCCATAATCCATAATGGTTTTAATTTGCGTATAAGCATATATGGGATCTGCATAATAGTCAAGCGGTTCCGATAATTTTATTTTGCCATAGCAAATGAAAAATATTGCCGTGGTACACAGCATCAATATTACATAAGCAAAAATCTTGCTATCTTTTTTCATGGCTTACTCCTAACTAGGCACTCACTTTATATAAGGCTTCCTCTCTCTATATTACTTACTACTATCATACTTGAAACCATCTTTTGCATTCTAGGACATATCTACATAAGAAGCTCCTTAAAAACAGCTTTCTGATATTTTTCTTCAACTACAAAATAATACTACATTTAACTCATACACCCTCGGAGACTCTTCGTATATGAATTGATAATAATATGAAAAATACCGCTCTCCATATTAAGGACTATTTGCTGCTATGGTCTTTTTAATTTTCTTGATATGACAATACATACTCCTCAATATAGATATCATCATTGCCACTTTCGACCAAAAATTCCACCTCACTCATTGGCTCATGGAGCCTAAACTCATACGTTAATACCGTATCGCTTTGTTCCACTATATTGCATTTCACATTTTCTTTTCCTGTTTGTGCTGTTACCCTATATTTAGCATCTGCAAGCCCCTCTCCCTTGATACTAACTTGATAGTTCCCTTGTCCAAGATATAAATATGGACCATATTGCACCGAATTACCAGATAGTATAATGGCGTCTTTTGTGACTTTCCCTTTTCCCTTAATTTTAAATATCTCCAATGGAAGCTCCTTCTCATAGCTTCCAAGGCCGAACTCATCTCTTAGTTCTTTTTTTATCTGCAAGAGCCTCCATAAGTTAAAATCTTCACTCATCTTTTTTGCATAATAATAATCATGTACTTTAAAATCTTGACTACCCTCTGCAACAAACTCAATATCGTGGCATGTTTGATCCAGAGAAAACCCGTAGCAAATATAGTCATCGGACACCTGCATATCTGTTATAGAAATCTGCTCTTTTCCAGAATCCGCCGTAACTTTTACATCCACATTTGCTAAATTTGAGCCATATAACACCACTTGATAATCTCCTTTGTCCAATGAATAATATGGCCCAAATTGTGTATTTCCAATCTTTACCACATTATCTTCATCCAGTCCGTGAAGTTCATCTAGGTTTACAATCCCATACTCACTATGAACATAGAAAAAAATATCCTCTCTCCATTTTTCCACATTCTCTCTAGAATATTGGCTCAAGAATTCATTCTTCCATTCTTTAATTGAATAAAAACTCAAATTATTATTAGCAGATATGATTTTACTATTCTCATCCACATAGTCAGCTATACTTTCTATATAACTGTCAATATCATTTTGCCCTGAGAAACTGCTTTCATCAATCAAGATTCCGGAATATCCAAGAACCGCCATGATCTTCATTTGTATTTCCATATCCGCTTCCGAAATCTTCATCCACCATTCCTCATATTTTTTATCATACAGTGATGTCGATATTCGAATTTCAGGTTGCAGCATGTATATTTTTAGTCTACTGAAGTATCCTTCTTCTCCAAATTTAGTAATATCAGCATTGTATGGTGCAATAAAAAGCATTTTTTCCTCATCCAACTGCTTATTTATCTTTTCAAAAAAATCCACATCATTATCGTACTCTTGTTCTATTGTGCTATAAGGGTAAACATAGTCTCGTTTATAAACATCATACGTTTCATACACCGAAAAATTGGGTGATGTCACATCTAGCACGCCTATAATGGTAACAGCTGCACAAATACCCCAAAAAAAGTAGTGTCTTTTTCGTTTTTGAAAGAATAGTCTTACCTTATCTAACAGCAGACAAACAACTCCTATTGCAAACAAAGCAATAAAAATAGACAAGCGGTTATAGCATCGAATACTTGCCGATATGAAAATGGCAATAAAATTGTCCAATCCACCAATTGTCGCCACAATAAAAATCACAAGTATAAGAATTCCAAAATCACGTATTCTTTCTTGGCACCTTTCGCTACATGCTTTCTTAAATGCAAACAGTACCGCTACTATGACACCTACCGACATCACAATTCCCAGAGACTCTGTAAAATTCTCCGTATAAATATACATATGTTCATAGCAATATTCCGTAAAGTCGCTAAGTGCCTGCAGTCTATGTCCCGGTATTGGCAAAAATAAAAGTGCCAGATTAAGACCATATGAATTAATCTGAGAAATATTTCTGTCAGAAGATATATTAGACAATTCCTTCGTTCCCCACAAAACTATTGGCATTGCATACAGAACAATAATTGGTAAAACAATTCCAAAACAATCTGTGAGATATTGCTTTATCGACTGATACCTTTTTTTGTAAACCAGAGAATAAAATAATGCAATAGTTAATACCATCATTGAAAAAACAGCATAGTATAACCCATTTAAGCCAATTAATAATGCAAATACAAATCGCAACAACCATTTTATCTTTTTTTGTCTACTACTGGTTTCTCCTATCCTCTCCTCCAATATTTCCAATACCATATAGCCTACCAAGGGGATAGTATAACATCCCATGAGCCAAAAATGCTCTAATCTAAAATAGTGATATGGCAAAAAATTATACAATGTACTTCCGACAAGAATGGTTGTCCAAGAGCACCCCAATCTCTTCAAAAAGATGTACATGGAGATTGCTGTCAAAACATACGTCGATATCCAAAAAAGATTGGCTGCAATTCCGACATCACTGGTAAACAATGTAATAAGCTTGACAATCAAATACGGAAAGAAATAGTCTTGAGAATATAATGCTTCTCCATAGGGTGCAGAAAAAAAGTCAAAATCAAAGAATCCTTTTCCCTCTATCGCTTTTCTAATTGTTATTAGAGCACCTACCCCATCTCCTCCATTGTACACAATGGGTATGCGAAAATCTCTTTCCCACAACCGATATACAAAAAACAAAAAAAGTAACGATACTCCAATATTAATACAAAAAATTAGAGCTGCTTTTATCTTTTCTCTTTGACCTTCCACTTTTTATTCCCTCATCATTTCTAACTCTTACTTTTCTTGAGCTTCGCCTTGACTGTGCTCCATGTATAAAGGCAGGCAACCTGAAAGCATAATACCGGATGGATAAACCATGCCCAATCATGAATCTTGCAGAAACCAACAATTGCATCCTTTAGCGGAATCACAAACGTTCCCAGTGTCAGCCCTAACATTACCATCTTTTTCCCGCTCATTTCATAATTCATCTTTCTGGAGCTTCCATCCTCTTGAAAGCGGTCAACATTTCTTTTTAATTTGCCCAGTAATTGTTTTTTCGTTCTGACACAATCATGACCAAAATAGTCTTTCATAAAAATGAACTCATCTCTTCCATTCTCAATCAACTCGGCACACATATCCATATGCAAAAGAGCCTCTCCACTATTTCCGATAAGCACGTCTTTTCTCCGAATCAATATTCCCTGATCTCCCATGGTTGGGACTTCATCTTTTTTTATCTTAACCTTAAAATACTTGTCCGTTTCTTTTAATACAGTACCGATTAAGTTCCACTTGCGATCGCACACCTGCATATGATCCTGTCTTCTTAGATAATATACACTCGGATCATATACCCCCACTAATGCGCAGTAGCGATTAATCGGATAGTCTTTTCTGTCATAATACTGCCATACACACTCAGCGGCATTTGCATGTTCTGTGAGCACCGCATCCATCATCTCCTCAAATAAATGAGGATTTGGAAAAAAGTTGTCATCGCTAGCCATAAATATCCACTCACCGGTTGCGTGCTCTGCAGCAATTCTGCGTCTCGCCTCCAAGTCAGGCGTGTCGTCATAAATTACACGACAATCATACTTTTCTTGCAAATCATCAATTCTTTCTTTCGCTCCCCATGCTACGACAATTTCTACCTTGTCCCTAGGATATGTCTGACTTCTAATGTTCTTTAAATAATTTTCCAAATCACCTTTCCTAATACTCGGTAAAGTTGCTGAAATTTTTGGTCTCTCCATTTTTTCCCTTGTGATAAAATCACATTTCTCCTTTCTAGATTTTAATAAGCTTTGCATTGCACTTTCTCTAGCACTTCTTCAAACTTCGTTCCTGTCTTTTCCCACTGAAATTGTTTCGAGAAATCATATGCCGCTATCCTCATATCCTGATATGCTTTTTCATGATTTGCGGCCAAAAGCATCTGCTCCAGTAGCCCATCCACATCATTCTGCCGGCAAAGATACCCCGCCTTACCCAAATCAACAGCATCTCGAATTCCCGGCGAATCAAACACAATACTCGGCGTCCCAACATTTGCTGCCTCAGTAATCGGGATTCCCCAGCCTTCTCTCATAGACGGGAACAGCAATGCGGTTGCCTTGCTAAGTAATTCTAATTTTTTCTGTTCTGAGACAAAGCCCCAGCCGATTACATCGGCATTCTCTCCCGCATCCCCCCATGATAAGCCGTATCTGGCACAAATCGGCAAGAGATGCTGCGAAATATACACCTCGTTTTTCTTTCCTAAGATCCACAGCTTCGCATCCGGTCTTTCCTTCTTGAGCCTTCCAAATGCCTCAACTGCCACATCTATCCCCTTATATGCCGCATAACGACCGGCATAGATATAGGTCGGAGCACTTTCTTTTTCCTTAAACTCTTCCGGCTTCCATGGTGCAAAGCTAACACCATTTGGAACAATAAAAATTTTATTCGCATCAAATCCCACAGAGATTAGATCCTGCTTTGTCGACTCCGATACGGTAATGGTATAATCCTTTTTATTTATCCTCAGCAGCATATTTTCCGCGGCTTTTCCAATCTTGTTCATCGGAAACCACATTGCAATATCCCAGATTTCTCGCGTAAGCTGGTGTATGTAAAAGATGCGCTTTGCTCTCTTTACCCAAAACGGCGTAAAAAACCTATGCGTATTACACTGGTCTATCACATAATCTATCTTTGCTCTGTTGCGTTTATAATACAGGAACGCATACCATATCACAGTGAAAACATTCCCTTGCCTTATGTAATTTATGCCATCTATATATTCCCCTTCGTCCATCCCCTCATACAGCGGCGCCAAATGGATTATGCGATACTTCTCATGATTCGCTCTGCTTAGCATCTCATGTGTATGCACCTCTGCGCCACCCGAAGTAGGCGATTTGATGTCACGCCACGAAAGCGCCAAGATGGTTCGTCTGTCATCTTTTGTCAGCCTATCTCTATACCTTATCATTCCTTTTTCTCCCCAAATATAAACATATGAGATTGACGAAAAATACAAGCCACAATATGCAGCCGCACATTGTCATAAGCTGCTGCACCGACGAATGAAAACACAGGCTCAGTCCGATGATTGCAGCAACGCTGAATGCCATCGTAACGTCAAATACCTTTACTTTACCAACAGCCAAGATATAATTCATAAGAATTGTGACAAACGTGAGCGGCACGACATACATACACACTGCCGGCAAAAACGCAATTGCGCTTAAGTAACGTTCTCCAAACAAGATTCCTATGACAAATCTCCCCAGTGTTACCATGCCAATCGCACAGATTGCAGAAACTCCTCCCCCGTATAACATCGCCTTTTTCAGAAGAGGCATCGCATCCTCTCCCTTCTGGTGCTTCTCGACCACCATAGGAAACAATGTCGCAACGATGGCCGTGGATACATACATCGCAATCTTTCCAATTACCATCGCCGAAGAGTATAACCCGGCTTCCGTATCCGAAAAATATGCTTTTACCAGTAAAATATCTCCACTTGTCAACGCAACCACACAGCCCTGCGCCACAATCGTTCCAACGGCATATTTTATAAACTCTCTTGCCTCAATTCCGGATGCTCCCCTGCTGTAAATCGCCTCTTTCACATAATGCCCTACATGACATAGCCCATAGACAATCGCAAGTAAGATGCCAAGCCACACTGCTGCTATGACCCCATAGACGCTCCAGCCTACCCAGATCAGGATGACACTGAAAATCAGCTTTCCCAATGCCACGATGATGCTCTGCACTCCATACGGAAAAAAACGCTTCATACCCTGAAGCGTTCCCGCGGTAATCGAAAAGAAAAGATTCAAAATCGCAATTGCCAGTGCACCGACAACATACCACTTAGAGTGCAGCGTAAAGATGCTTGTGATTCTATTTAACAGCAATAGAACCCCTGCTACAAGTATCAAGGCGACCGTGATCGTGAACCGGAACAGAACGCGTATGACAGCTGCAAGCCTCGCTTCGTGCTCCATGGATACATTGAGCGCAATATATCTGGCGCAAATCATTGTAATAATTGTAGTAGGGATTGACAAAACGCTCACAATCGCAATTACCGTATTTACCTGTGCATAACTCTCTATCTCCATCAGGTTCCCTACAATAATCTGAAACAAATAATTGCAGACATTCGCTCCCATCATTAACGCAAACAGCAGGATACTATTTCTTTCAAATGAATTTGTCTCTTTATTTCGCAACTTCAAGCTTATCCCTCATCTTCTTTACTTTATGTACATTCTGATAGATATGCACCGTCTCCGCAGCGACATTTGTGATGTCCGACCATCGGATTCTCCCCCACTTATTTTCTCTCTGGAACACAAGTCGGATTGGCATCTCCTCAATCTTTCCTCCAAAAACATTCAGCAGCGTCAATATCTCAATGTCATACGCAAATCCATTGGACGTCACATACTCCATCACCTGCTTTAGCGACTCTGCACGAAACAGCTTGACTCCGGTCTGTGTATCCTTAATCTTCAAGCGAAACATCATTTTTAGCATCAGATAATAGCACAAACTTATAATCCTTCGCGGCAGCGGATAATCCACCTCTGAATCTCTGTGAAGCTTAGACCCGATTACAGCAGTCGCATTCTTCTCCTCCATCCTCTGCATAAACTTCTCCAGATGCATCGGCGACAAATCCAAATCCGCATCCAAAAAGGCAATATACGCACCTGTAGCACGCTCTACGCCTGCCCGAATCGCTCCGCCTTTGCCCTTATTCTCCTTATAGCCCGCCGATATAATGTGTGCATTCGTGGCAGAAGCACGCGCAATTTCCTGTTCTGTATTGTCAAGACTTCCGTCATTTACCACGATCAGCTCATATTGATTGGAAAAAGTACCAATCATGCGATCCATCTCCATCAGATTCTCGTAAATCCGTTCTCCTTCATTGTAGGCAGGAATCACTACCGACAACTTTTCCTCAAATATACTCATCTTTCCGTTCCCTATATTTCTCTCAAATTACACGCTAACGACCAATCGCGCAAACGTCTGCCAGAATCAAAAAACTCAATTTTTATACATTATAATCCATCCCCTGATATAAGGCAATCTTTTTTCCCATTTATCCAACAAAATCCAACATATTCCGACAAAAAGAATCCTGTTCCACAGGATTCTCCGCCTGCGGTGGGGCGAGGCAACGCCATCATTCCTTCCCACCGCAGTGCGATCCTTGCGGAGCATTTTTGTTCAATAGAAAAGGATACTACTTTTACCTGTTATCAGCCCCGGAAATCAGCTCCAAATTCTCCAGTACTTTTTCTGCAATCTTATCATACGCAAAGTCTTTCAGCCGCTCGTCTTGTTTTCGCAATATCTCCTGCCTCCACGCCTCATCCTTCCTGATTCGATTCATCATTTCTGCAATGACCGCAGGCTCCTTTGTATCTGCCAGTACACCGCTGCCTCCCAGAGTTCCGGGCACTGCCGCAGCCGCATATGCCACAATCGGCGTCTGAAAAAACATCGCTTCCACAAGCGGCACACAAAAGCCCTCATGCTCGCTCATGCACAGAAATATGTGCGCAATTTTGTAATATGCCAGTATTTCATCAAAAGGAATATGTCCCGGAAAAATAATATCTTTTATATCATTCTCCTTGATGTAGCCTTCCAAATACTGATAGTATTTATCTGATTCCTTATAGCTCCCTACAAGAAAAAGGCGCGCGCTCGGATCATAGTTCTTCTTATAGGCATCAAAGCAGGACACCACATCCTCAAGCTTTTTATTTGGTACGATCCTTCCCACAAATACAATATTCGTTGCTCCGTCTGCATATCTTTCTACTACGGCCGGACTCGGCTCCTGCCTGTAATCATCAAACGGAATCAGAATCGGAGCCACTGCAATCGGGCATTGATATCCCATCTCGATCAAATCCCGCTTATTAAATTCCGATACCGTCAGCCCATAATCCACCACACCTTGCATAGACTGAATCTGCGCAAGACCCTCTCTTGTAATCTGCTCTGCCATCTCATCATAGCCATGGAAAAATCCCGGAGGTGTTACGTTGTGATAGCGCAAAACCACCTTGGCCGGGGTCTCCTTAAGCATTTCCCGAAACTCATCTGCTGCCGCATAATGATAGATAATGATATCCCTCTCATTTAATTCCGGCAGCATTTCCGTCAGATAGATATGTTTCTCCCTTATCTTGGAATGAATAGCCATGGCAAAGATTGCCGTTGCATACCCGGCTTCCTCCAACACCCGCTTGATGGCAAGGGCATCGTTTCCCACTGCATCGCCAAAGTTAAGGGAGGAAACCAACTGGATCACGCGCCCCTGCTTGCCATCCACATCAAAAACCGACTTGATGTTCAGTCTTTCATTCAATTCTGCAAGCTGCACACACAACTGCTCAACCGTTGCCCGCAAAGAGTCATTCTCCTCCATCAAAAGAGAATGCATTCTGTCATAATCCTCTGCCAGATTGGCAATCGCCTTATTATAGTTCCGCTGCTGCTCCCAATGTGGCTCCACATACCACCACATACACTTTCGCAGAAGGTGTTTGATTCTGCAGATCAGCGCCCCTATCATCGGCTTCGGATTTTCGATTGACGGCTCCTCAATTTCCCAATACTCATAGGCCTTTTCCAGATTTCGTCTGGACAGATTCTGGTTCGTCCGCAGTTCAAATCTGAGTTTTTCTGTTTTTTTCATAAATAAAAGTTCTCCTGATGGCGCGTCTTACAATAATGTAATTCTTTTCACGACAATGTCCTCTCCTGTTGCATTTGAGAGCACAAATTCAAGCTTTTCTGCCTTTTCCTCAAGGAACAGTGACATCATATTGCTGCCGCTCTTAAGACGCATCTCTCCCAACCGGACATTCCCGGATTCCTTTGTCACTGCAAGCACCGGTGTTCCCTCTCCCTCAAAGGCCACATCTACATACAGTCTATACTGCATCGGCGGCATCGTAATATAAGGTCCGTACATGACGCCGTTATCATGGATGAGCAAGCGATCCTCCAACCACTCGCAATTCCCATTGTACTGCATCTTCGTCAGATAATTCTCATTTTGCCTGCCGACTTCGGTCAGAGAGGTCAGCAGCTGCCCTTGCTTTATTTCTGTCTCAAATCGGTTGACCGGGATTGTTTTTAGATTGGTTCCCGCAACCGTTACCCACTCATCTTCCCGTAGGTCAATGGACATTTCAGCATGCTCACATACGTTTTCCACATCATATACAAGCTCCAGTCTGCCTCTCTCCCCAGACTGATAGAGATTGTGCACTGTTTTGGTCTCGTCAATATATCGAATGTTTTTGATGGCAAAGCGAAGTGTGGTAAGCTTCTCCTCCTCTGCCTTTTCTTTTTTCTGCTTTTCTTTTTCCCGCTCCTGCTCTTGCCGAATCTCTTTTTTCTTTTGCTCCGCCGTCTTTACACCCATGTGCTCCAGATACTTTTCATGGACTTCCTCCGGTCTCCCTTCCAGCCTAATCTTCCCCGCATCGATCCAGATGCTCCGATCGCAGATTTCCTCTATCTGTCCAAGGCTATGCGACACGATTACAATCGTTGTCCCACTCTTTTTGATGTCCTGCATCTTATGAAAGCACTTCTCCTGAAAATGGGCATCCCCCACCGCCAGAATCTCATCAATCAAAAGGATATCTGCATCCACGTTTATGGCAACCGAAAACGCAAGGCGCATATACATACCCGAGGAATAGGTTCTTACCGGGTTATCAATAAATTCTTCCAGCTCCGAGAATGCGATGATGTCCTCCACACGCTCATCAATCTCTTTTTTGCTCAGTCCAAAAATCGAGGCGTTTGTATAGATGTTTTCTCTCCCACTCATATCCGGATGAAAACCGGCTCCAAGCTCAATCAAGCTGGAGACTCTGCCTCGCATTTCTATGGTTCCGCTATCCGGATAAATGATCTTTGTCAAAAGCTTTAGCGTTGTGCTCTTTCCGCATCCGTTGTGTCCAATGAGACCTATCGCCTCCCCTTTTCGAACACGAAAGCTGATACCGTTTAATACCCAACGCTCCTCATAGCGGTTCCGCTTCCAAAACAGAATGCGCTCCTTTAACTGGCTTCCCTTATCAATATAGACTTTGAATTTCTTTGTCAAATCTTTGACTTCGATTGCATTTTCTGGCTGCATTCTAATTACCATGCCTTTCGCTCTCAATTTGCACGTACAGCTCCATTCCGAAGCGTTTGTGCTGAGGAACGCGAGCCGAATGTCAGATTCGGCTCTGCGCTCAAAGCCTTCTCCGTATGTGGACGCCTCCGACGAATCCCTCATTCTGCCGTACACAGCTCGGAAAAGTATCTCTTATATTTTTCAATCATGACATCCCATGCAAAGTTCTCCTTCACATATTTCTTCCCCTGCAACGCCATGATATGCGCTTCCTTTGGATGATTTACAATATAATCGACCGCACCCTCAAATTCAAAATAATTACCAAAATATAATCCGCCGTTTGAAGTAACGGTAAAATTCTGCGTGACGTTACAGTCTCTGTGCACCAGTACCGGCCGCTCACAAAGCCAGCTCTCCATAATAACATAGGAAAAGCTTTCATGTTTTGACGGCTGACACAGCAACTCCGCTGCAGCATATGCATCATATTTGTCCTGGATCGGGACAAAACCCAAATCGATCACATAACTTTTTAGCTCTCTGGGAATCCGAATGTCGCCTCCTCCAAGCAGCACCAGCTTAAGCTCACTCTTTCTTCTGTAGCGATATTCCTGATAATAGTCGAGCAAGGTATAGATGTTCTTACCGACATCCTTTCTTCCGGCATACAAAATAAATGGCTCCATAATGCGATACTTCTCACGAAATCTCGCCGCATCATAGGTCAATTCCGTATCCACACCAAGCCCCATGGTTTCTGCCTTGACCCCGGCAAGATTATAAACCCGCCGTGCCAGTTCTTCTTCCGGTGCTGCATTGAACATCATGCCCGCCACCTTGGAATATACTTCCTTAAATTTTTTTAGGTAGACATAGCTCTCCTCATGAAAGCAGGGGATCATAACCGCTTTTTCATAGCATTCCATAACTCCATAATAGGTCGTTCCAAACATATATGGAATAAACACAAATGCAGCGTACGCATCCTTCTGTTCTCTGATATAGCGGTAAAGCTCCGGACTATTGATCATTTCCCGCAGAAATGTCTCTTCCTCTCTTTCCTTAAGCGGTATCTCGCCGTGCATCAGCTTGAGATTCACTTCATCAAATGCCCTTGTATCACGTTTTCTGACCGGAAAGCGAAGCACCGGAATCCCACCGCTTTCATACGTTTTCCCCGGTTTATAATAATTGCAATTCCAGTTTGAGTGAAACTCTCTTACGCACGTAGAGAGTATTTCCACCTCTACCCCCGCCCGAAACAAATGTCCCGTGATATCACGAAGCGCCGCCTCTGCACCGCCCGAAATATTTTCTCCATACCACGGAGTTACAAAACCTATTTTCTTCATGCCGTTAACACCCTGCTTTTGTTAAAATAATGCGCTCTATGATTTCTAAAAACTGCTTCTTTACCTTCCCATTATCAAAATCCCGCAAGCGAATCTGTTGATTCTTTAAGACTTTCTCCCGCAATGACTCATCCGTCAGCACACGGTTCATCAGCTCTGCCGCAGCCATGGAATCTTGCTCCTTAAGAAGGATACCGCTTCCGCCAAGCGTCCACGGGATTGCCGAGGTCGCTCTTGCAATGACCGGAACATCAAAATACATCGCCTCTACAATCGGCACACAAAAGCCTTCGTGCTCACTCATGCATAAAAACAAATCCGCCAGATGATAATAAGCAAGAATTTCATCAAACTTAATCTGACCTGTGAATATGACATCCTTAAGCCCTAATGTCTTTACATAAGCCTCCAGCTGCGTGTGATACCTGTCGATTCCTGCAAAGGAGCCCACCAGTATCAGCCTCGACTTTGGATTGATGTAATGCTTGTAATAGTAGAATGCCTCGATGATATCCTCCTGTTTCTTATTCGGAACCACTCGTCCCGTAAACAGAATGTTGACATAATCATCCTCATACCTCTTTAGCACTCTGGCACTTGGCTTTTTCGCATAATCCTCAAACGGAATCAGGATGGGCAAAACCTCAATGGGACACCGATATCCATATGCCAACAAGTCCTGCTTATTATACTCCGAATCCGCAATGGCATAGTCTGCTATCTTCGCCAGACGCTTTGCCGCCTTAATTCCCTGCCCACAGCTTGCAAAAGCATCCCTGTTGTATTTCTTAAAATATTTCTCCGGTGTGATGTTGTGATATAAAATCACTTTCTTTCCGCCCAGCTTTTCAAGCTCATAATTTAATTCATGGCCGGTAGAAAGGTGATAGATGACGATGTCCTCATCCTCCAGTTTCGGCAGCATATCGTATGGCTGCGCCGTCCCTGCCGGCAGCCTTTCATCTATAACCGCCGCATAGATTTCCGTCTCATATCCCGCCTCTGACAGCGCGTCCTTTAGTGCCCGCGTATCATTCCCGACCGCATCTCCAAACGCCAGAACCGGTAAAATCTGAACTATCCGCATATGTTATTCCCCACATTTTTCTTCCAACGCTTTGCATTTCTTTTCCAATAGGTCAATTCGCTTTTGCATTTCGTCCAGCTTTATGGCCTGCTCCTCCTCCATTTTGGCATAAAGCTGTGCCATAGCGGAGGTTGTGTAAAAATTAAACTGATTCTGTTCCTTTACGATTGGCTCTACATAAAATTTAATCAGCTTGCGAATCACCTTCTTTATCAATACTGCAAGCTTACTCCCGCTAAGCATTCTCCAACACTGAATCGTTCTTCTGCCGTTCATCTTATCCACAGTCAACCCAAAATTCTGCAGCTCAAAGTACTCATCAATGTCTCCCGCCTCCTCTGTCACGGCAACTGCCACGTCTGCAAATCGGAGTTCATTCTTCGTATAGCCTCGCTCCGCAATTTGTGCTCGAATTTCGCGCATGATTTCTTCTATATCAATTATTTCCATCTGTTCTGCCATATTTCTCCTCCTCGATCCTACAATTCTTCTGCAAATCCCTTCTGGAGTCTCACGAAGACAAGTTCTCCTACCAGCAGGATTGCAACGCCAAGAATCGTTGCCGCTGCCAGTGTTTCAAGTCTGGGGGCTG
>JAQXLR010000148.1 GCA_029012225.1 Clostridiales bacterium | reverse complement strand
TTGAAAATTATGATTATGCCATTGAGGTAAAGGAGCAATGCCTAAGTGAAAAGGAAAAGCGAGAATCCCTTATAGCGGCAGAAAAAGAGCTGATGGCAGAGTTCCCGGGAGAAAATGAAGCGATGGACTGCATCAGGGAGAAGGTAAAAATCAAAGAAACTTACCAGAATGGTCTGGTAAACGCAGAATGGCTTTTTGACGACTATAGCATCATGGATTTTGAGGGAAATGTAATTGCAAAGGAAATCCCCGAGGACGGAGTCGTGGTAGGGGCACAGGCGGAGCTTACGTGTCAGGATGCGCGTACATCGGTGCAGTTTGCTTTTCGGGTCTTTCCCACAAAATTATCTGAGCAGGAGCAATTTTTAAAGGCGTTGAAAAAGGAGTTGGACAGGCAGCAGGAGGAAGATGGGACGGCAATTCTTCCGCTTCCGGAGCAGCTAAACGGCTATGAAATCGAATGGCAAGAGGAACAATCTCACTCTGCGGTAAAAATTTTATTTTTGGGACTGACTGTGGCGGGAAGTATGCCATTGCTTGAAAGAAGTCGTCGGATGGAAGCGCAAAAGCAGCGGGAAAAAAGACTTTTTTTGGAATATCCGGATATGGTGAGTAAGCTCTCGATTCTTTTAGGCTCTGGGATGACACTTCGTGGAGCTTGGATGAGGATTGTGTCCTCTTATGAAAAAAAGCAAAAGGAGAATCCCGCACAAAAGGCGATTGTGTATGAGGAGATGCGGATTACCTGCCATGAGCTGGAGAGCGGCATGGGAGAAGAACGGGCATACAGACGATTTGGAGAGCGCTGTGGCGGGGCAAGATACCGTAAGCTGGGAAACATGCTGGCGCAAAATTTGAGGAAGGGAGACCAGAGTATTTTACGATTTTTAGAAAAAGAGGCAGAGGACTCGTTCTGGGAGAGGAAGGAGATCGCAAGGCGTTACGGAGAAGAAGCGGGAACAAAGCTGTTGGCTCCAATGATGCTGATGCTGGGTATGATTCTTTTGCTTTTGATTGTGCCGGCAATGATGACGTTTCAACTATAATATGGAGGAAGAAATATGAGAGGAATCAGGGAGTTTTTGCAGGAAGAAGACGGAGTGGGAGTGGTAGAAATTATTTTAATTCTGGTGGTCTTAATTGGATTGGTGTTGATTTTTAAAAAGCAGATTACAAATCTTGTCAATGATATTTTTGACACAATTACAAAAAAGGCAGGAAGCGTGTGAATAGGAAGGAAAGGGGAAGCGTGACCGTGTTTTTGGCACTGTCAATGATGCTGATCGCCTCCTTTTTGTTCGGACTGCTTGATGCCGGCAGAGCCTATATAGTGGACGCCTATGCAGATATGACATCAGAGCTGGCATTGGAATCGTTGTGTGCCGAATATCAGCCGATGCTGTGGGAGAATTACCATTTGCTTTGTCTCGATGGAGCATACGGAGAGGAAGATTTTTCCATGGAACGTATCAGCGGAGTCTTGAAGCATCGGATAGAGAGAAATCTGGAAGAAGAAAAGAAGATGGGGAGTCTTTTGGCGCTAAGGTTAAGGTCATTGGAGGCAACACGCTATCAGCTTTTAACAGATGGAGAGGGTCAGGTGTTTTTAAAGCGGATTGCAGATTATATGAAGGATACGATATCCTTGGAGCTTGCCCAAAAGCTTTATCAAACCTATCTGGAAGGCGGACAAATGAGAGAGGAATCTACGGAAGAGAGGATTGAAACTGCACAAAAAGCACTTGAGGAGGCGCAAAAAAGCAGACAAAGGACGGGAGGAGAAACGGGAAGCGAGGAAGGGAAGCAAATCGAGGAGACTGTGGCAGCAGCCGCGGTGGAAAATCCGATGGAAATTGCGCAAAACCTAAAGAGAACGATGCTTCTTGAACTGGTGCTAGAAAATCATGAGGAGATTTCGAAAAAGCGACTGAATGATACAAAGCGATTGTCAGAGCGTACCCTGCAGATCGGAACAGACACGGTGGGAAAAGGGATTCGCTGGCAGGAAAGGCTATTTGTGCTGGAGTATTTGGGGCAATATTATGGAAGCTATGCCACACAAAAGGAGAATGGAGCACTGACCTATGAGATGGAGTATGTTTTATGTGGAAGCAGAGTAGACCGGGAGAATCTGGAGGGGGCGATAACGAGGCTTTTACTGCTGCGCGAAGTGGCAAACGTAACACATATCCTAAGTGATAGTGAAAAAAGGGGAGAGGCGGAGCTGCTTGCTGTGGCACTGGCGGGCTTTACGGCAAATCCGGGGATTATAAAGGCTGTAGAGATGGGAATTATTGCCGCTTGGGCATACATGGAGAGTATACAAGATGTGCGAGCGCTCTTGGATGGAGATAAAATTGCCTTGATAAAAGGAAAAGAGCAGTGGACAATCAATGTCAGCAATCTTTCCCAATCCTTCCAAATGACGAAAAAGGCAAAGCACTGTGAGAGCGGGCTTACGTATGAGAGCTATCTTAAGCTGATACTCTGGGGGATGCGGGAGGAGCGACTGGCAACTTATATGATGGATATTATGGAGCAAAATCTCAGGCAGATTCCGGATATGCAAAACTGCCGAATGGATCATATGATAAGCAGCTTAGAATATCAAATGGAATATGAGGCAAAAGCAATCTTTTTTGCCGAGCTTTTTATGCGGCAAATAAAGACAAAGCGATTTTCTTATGAATGACCGAAAAAGGAGGTGTATCGGGGTGTCTCATTTTTATATTACAACAAAACAAAAGAACACACAGAATAACAAAAAATCTCTCCCCAGAAGTATCCGGTTTTTTAGAGAGACATCCCGCTATGCCTCCTTTTGCTGCGGGAGCCTTACCGTGGAGGCGGCTCTTATCCTGCCATTTGCAATCTGCTTTTTTGTTTGGTGTCTTTTTTTCTTTCGCATTCTGCAGGTGCAGATTGAAGTACAGAAGGCCTTAAATGATACGGCCAGAATGCTGGCAGTCTATATGGAAGAGGAGGAGGAAAACCATCTCAAAAATCTTTCCGTTACGAAGGTAACTTTTGCAAAACAAATAACGGATAGAAAAATGGCGCAGAGGTATATCCAAGGTGGAATATCAGGGATTTCCTTTTTGAAATCTGATTTGTCGGGAGATGAAATTTGCCTGCATGCAGCTTACAAGATTACGTTTCCGGTTCGCATCCTTCCTGTGCCTAAGCTCCAAATTGCACAGAGTGCGGAATGTCGAAAATGGATCGGATGGAGACCGAAGGAGGGAGAGGGAGATGGGCCAATATGGGTCTATATCGCAGAGACGGGTACGGTTTACCATATGACACGGAGCTGTACCTACCTTACATTATCCATCCAATCCGTCTTATATGAGGAGGTGCTTGAAAAAAGGAATGAAAGCGGAGAAAAATATCGTAAATGTGTTATATGCTATGACAGCACCGAAAAGCGTGAGAGCGTTTATATTACAAATTATGGGGACTGTTATCATCGAAATTTAGACTGCAGCGGAATCAAGAGAACAATCTATGCAGTAAGGATATCAGAGGTGGGAGAAAGAAGACGCTGTGGAAAATGTGGAAGGGAATAGAGGGAAAAACAGATGATACAAAAGGTGGTTTTACTTGGAGCATTGGCTGCGGCAGCCTACAAGGACTATAGAGAACAAAAGGTATATGTGCAAGAGATGCTGGGAGTCGGTATGTTAGGGATCTTGTTACAGATAGTCTATCAAAGTCCCGCACTCTTTGATATGCTTGCGGGGGCTGCCATCGGTGTGGGCGTTCTTGTGCTTGCATGGCTGACAAAGGAAAGCATTGGATTTGGAGATGGTATTGCTGTTGTCGTAAGTGGTATTTTTCTTGGATTTTGGAAAAATTTGGAGTTGATTTTGGCGGCATTGTTTTTGGCAGGGGTTGCGGCGCTGCTCTTGCTTGTTATCAAAAAACGGGGAAGGAAATATAGAGTGGCATTTCTTCCCTTTTTGGCAGCAGCGTATCTGCTGCAATTACTATGAGATACGCCGGGGGAAGCCTCACGATAGAGGCAGCACTGATTTTCTCAACGATACTCTTGCTCTTGCTGCTGGTAATGGGTACCGGAATTGATCTTTATGAGGAGGTCAGACAGGAGGCTGTCTCTATTATGGAAGAGGAAAAACAGGATACAATAAAAATGTTTTACAGGTGGAACATGTTAAGGGAGACGTTAACAGATGCAAATTCATTATAAAAGAAATCTTATAGAAAGCTATATGATCATAGAGCAGAGCAATGAAATGGAGGACTGGGAAAAGGAAATGGTCATACACAGCAACATTCCGGGGGTTCTTTTTTCAGAGAGTGTAACGGAAAATGAAGCAATTTATCACTGGTATGCAATTAGCGGAAGGCAGGCACTGGATACGGTTTTGGAGGAGTCCTCATTGCGGTATGACATTTTAAGGAAGCTTCTAATTGCCTTATATGAATCGGCCACACAGTTGGAGAGTATTCTTCTTCCGCCGGAAGGACTGCTTTTTTCTCCGGAATGTATTTTTTTCGATACTGCCCGCGAGAATATAACATTTTGCTATTGTCCCAGGAAAGATGTGTGTCTGTCAGAGGAGATCCGCAGACTGGCAGAATATCTGTTGG
>JAQXLR010000147.1 GCA_029012225.1 Clostridiales bacterium | reverse complement strand
TGATTGAAAGAGAGCATCTTGGCAATATTTTCATCCAATCCTGCATATTGATAAGAAATCATTTCAACATAGGTTGCCCAGCCCTCCACGTAACCGGAAAAATTGGTAAGGGAACGTATGGAAGGAAGACCGGCCTCGTAGGACATAACGGTCTGATACAGATGACCGGGAAAGCCCTCATGTGCGAGCGTGGTAAAATACTCCATGGAGGAGGAGTCTGTCGATGCATTGATATAAATGGCATTTCTCTCAAAATCATCAATGGGCGGAGTAATATAAAAAGCGGGAGCCATATACTCCTCCATGCATTTGTCGATATAGCTGACCGCATATTGTGTATTTGGCGGCTTCGGAAACTGCTCCTGCATTCGGGTTTCCAGAATTGCGAGCGTCTCCTCCGGGGCTGCAGTGCTTAGCGTAACCGACTGCGCGTTTGCCCAGAGCGTTGGATTTGCTTTTGAAATCGCAGTTATCTCAACCAAATCAGAGAGGCGTTGCTCCTCAATCATTTTCTGGATTTCCTCGACGCTTTCCGAGCAGCCGGTATTGTAGGCTACAAGATGCTCATAATATTCTGTGCCATCTGCAAAATAGCAAAGTCCCTGATCATTGGACCCGCTTCCCAGAAGCTTCTCCATCTCATCCGCAAGCATGTCATACGCAGGAAAGATGTAGTCCTCGACCAGACGGGCATTGCGTTCCTTAAAGGTCTGCCGTTCTTCATCAGACAAGTCAGTCAGAGCATCGACTCGGTTGTTAAAGGTCGTAATCAAATAATGCTCCTTGGTATCTGTGACAAAGTCCTCGCATTGGGCGATGACAGTGTGACAGGAAAAATCCGCCATAAAAAGATCGGCTTTTGCTTTTTCCTGCTCAAATGCAATAATCTGAGAAAAATAATCCGGTGTCAGTGCAATCAGCTCCAGATAATCCTCCACATCCTCCTTGTCATAAAATCGATATTCCGCATAGAGAACCGGAAGCTGGGAATGTATTCCGGTGGAGGGACGCAAAAGCTCCTCATGCAAATAGAAATCCGAGGCAGAAAGCTGTGTGCTTAGGTAGGAGGATAAGACATCGTGAGTCAGCTTTTGTCTGGAGCTTAGAGAGGAATAGTCAAAGCGCTCTAAAGCAGACAGCGTATTCTCCAAAAAGGCGTTTGCCTCTGCAATCGAGTCGGATGAAAGCGTCCCAAGCGTAATCGGTGTATCCTTGATGCCATAGGCTTCGGGATGAGAGAGTGTAAAATGAAGGTTGATTGTATTTTCGCACACCTCAGAGCGAAACAGCTCATCGCAAAAGGAATCAAACGCTTCCGAGGTGGAAGCGCCTCCTTGCTCTTTTGCCTTGGAATCTTGGAGGAAAGCGGGAGCAGAGCATCCTGCAACCAGAGAAAAGCATAATAAAAATGGAAGAGATTGTTTTGTAATTTGTTTCATTATAATCTCCTTTCCGAAGCGTTTGCGCAAAGGAACGCGAGCCGAATATCAGATTCGGCTCTGCGACCAAAGGATTTGTGACGCTTCAGCACAAATCCCGGAGTGAAAAATAAGCGATCGAGCTTATTTTTCACATTAACCACATCATATTCGTATAAAAGACAGCTTTCTTAAGTTCCTGTATTTTGTATCTGTAATGTGCCAAACGAGCACGCTGCAATCGCAGCGGCATGAGATTGCACAACATGGCTCTTGGAAAACAGACATTTCGGATACAATTTATGTGCAAGATTGACTTGCCATGATGAAAAGATGCTTTTTGCACGATGGAACAAAAACACGAAAGTACAAGAATCTTTGTTGTAAATTAGCATATCATATGTGAGAAAAAAAGAAAACATTCAGATTTTCCTCAAATATGGCAATTCCAATGGCATAATAGCGGCTGTTTTTTATATACATAGAAAAAGTATATAAAAGTAAGAAAGAAACAGGACAAAATATGAACTATTTATGGGCATTTATGATTTTGGCGGGAATCCTTTTTTCAGCCTGCAACGGAACGCTGCCTGCAGTTACGAATGCAGCTTTAGATTCGGCAAAAGAAGCGGTAACCCTGTGTATTACCATGATGGGAGTCATGTCGTTTTGGGTGGGGCTAATGAAAGTTGCGGAGGAATCGGGAATCATTGCCGGATTATCAAAAAAATTACGTCCCTTCCTTCGCTTTCTTTTTCCTGAAGTGCCAAAGACGCACGTGGCCAATCAATATATTGCGACAAATATGATTGCCAATATTTTTGGCTTAGGCTGGGCAGCGACACCTGCCGGACTAAAAGCAATGGAGGCATTGCAGGAGCTTAACCTAGAGGAGTGTAAGCATGCAGGAGCAACAGAAAAAAGAGCACCGGATATTGCCACAACAGCGATGTGTAATTTCCTGATTTTGAATATTTCCTCGCTGCAGCTGATACCCGTGAACATCATTGCATACAGAGGACAGTATGGAAGTGCCAATCCAACCGCAATCGTAGGGCCTGCTTTGGCAGCAACAATCTGCAGCACCCTTGCGGCTGTTTTGTTTTGCAAAGTGGCAAATGTTAGAAAAAGACATTGATGAAATACGAAAAAGAACTTATAATAAAAACAAGAGATGTTTTGAAAGATGGGTAAGCAGGATGAAAAATAAGAGTCAGATTTTGATTGTAGATGACAGCAAATTAAACCGTGCGTCATTATCGGATATTTTAAAAGACGGATATGAGATTTTAGAGGCAGAAAACGGAAAAGAGGCATTGGAGATACTGGAAAGCCACGTCGAGACAATTGCCGTCATCATTCTTGATTTGGTTATGCCGGTTATGGATGGCTTCGGATTTTTGGAAAAGTTCGGGGAAAACGAAGCATATAAGTATATTCCGGTTATTGTTACGACGGGAAGTGATGACGTAGAAAGCGAGAAAAGATGCTTAAAGCTTGGAGTATGGGATTTTATTCCGAAAAAGTTTCATCCCGATATTATCCACTTCCGTGTCCTAAATGCCATCCAAAAGAGTAAAATTGATGTGTTAAAATATGATCTTTTGACAGGGATTTATAACGAGCAGAATTTTTACCTTGAGACGAGAGAGATGCTCGATCGGCATAAGGAACAAACATTTGCGGTAATTCACTATGATGTGGATCGGTTTAAGATGATTAATTCCTTATACGGAGCTGCGGAGGGAGATCATCTGATTTGTCAGGTGGCAAAGGCCATTGATTCGGTGCTGGAGGGCAGGGATGCCACAACATACGGCAGAATCAGCGGAGACATTTTTGCAATTTGCATGTCCTATGACAAGAAGCAGGAAATCGAGGAGGTTTTACAGGAAATCGACGGCAATTTAAAGAGGCATGAGACACCGTATTATCTGGAGACTTCTGCGGGCATCTATTTGCTTGAGAATAATGATTGGGAGGTACCCATCATCTGCGATAAGGCAGCCATAGCGGCGCGGCGCTGCAAAGGGCAGTACTTGCTGCATGCGGCATTTTACACACCGGAAATGGGACTGGAAATGCTGCGCGAGCAAAAGATTATTGATGAGATGGACACGGCACTGCAGGAAAACCAGTTTGTTGTGTATTATCAGCCCAAATACGAGGTAAAAACAGGAAGACCTTATGGAGCTGAGGCATTGGTGCGGTGGCAGAAAGAGGATGGAAGCTTTGTGTCTCCGGGAGAGTTCATTCCGATTTTTGAAAAAAACGGGTTTATTACAAGGCTGGATTACTATGTGTGGGAAAAGGTGTGCCAATTTATCCGAAGTGAGCTGGACGAGGGGAGAGAGCCTGCGCCGATTTCCGTCAATGTCTCAAGAGTCAACCTTTACACACCAAAATTTTTGGAAACCATTGTGGATTTGGTGGAAAAATATAAAGTGCCCCCGCATTATCTGTATTTGGAATTGACAGAAACGGTGTTTTCGGACAGTGAAAAGCTGATTCGGGAGGCGGTGGATAACCTGCACAAGGTAGGCTTTACCATTATGATGGATGATTTTGGAAGCGGGTATTCCTCCCTTAATGTCTTAAAAGACATCCACCTGGATATCATAAAAATTGATCGGGAATTTTTGCCGAGAAGTGAGGAAGATATTCGAAGCGAGAAGATTCTTGAGGCAATCATACGAATGGCAAATTCTTTGAAATTGCCGATCGTAGTAGAGGGCGTGGAGGAGGCGCATCAGGTTGAGCTTTTGAGCAGGCTGGGCTGTGATTATATTCAAGGCTATTATTTTGCGAAGCCCATGCCGCAGGCGCAATATCGCGATTTGATCCTTGCAAACGGAGCTTAAAGCAAAAAGAAGAATAAATTTTTGAAAGCGTCATAGAATATACCAAGAAGGAAAAGTGCCGGAGTGCAGCATGAAGATAATGATGTTCTTATCCGATGTGATGGTTCCGCTTCTGATTTTTTGTATCGTGGGGTATGGTCTGCTGAATCGGCACAATATTTACGAAGAATTTATTGATGGTGCGAAGGATGGCTTTCGCACTGTCATAGGAATCATGCCAACTCTGGTCGGCCTTATGGTAGCGGTAGGAATCCTGCGGGCATCGGGATTTCTCGATTTTCTTTCTGAAATCTGTGGAATTTTTACGGAAAAAATGCACTTTCCGACAGAGCTGATGCCGATTACCATCGTAAAGATGTTTTCTTCCTCGGCGGCGACAGGACTGCTGCTTGATATCTATAAGGAGTACGGGGCAGATTCCATGCTGGGGAAAATGTCTTCTCTTATGATGAGCAGCACAGAGACAATTTTTTATACGATGTCAGTCTACTTTATGTCAGTCAAGGTCAAAAAGACGCGCTATACATTGGTGGGAGCGCTGCTTGCCACATTGACAGGAACAGCAGCAAGCGTGATTTTGGCGAAGTATCTGTAACAAGGTGGGCTTAGAGTCAGATGGATTTGACAAGCAAGGCGGAATCGTTTATAATCGATGAAGGAAATAAGCAAGGCAGACACAAGGTCTTGGAAATAGCGCGGGATGGAGCAGTCTGGAAGCTCGTCGGGCTCATAACCCGAAGGTCGCAGGTTCAAATCCTGCTCCCGCAACTAGCAAGAATCTTTATTGGACAGAATTTCAATAAAGATTTTTTGTTTTTAAAGGAGGACTACATATGACCGATACAGAAAAGTTTTTGCAGATGGTAAGGGAATCGGAGCGCATTGTCTTTTTTGGCGGTGCGGGAGTATCAACAGAGAGCGGTATTCCGGATTTTCGCAGTGTGGACGGGCTTTACCATCAAAAATATGCATATCCTCCGGAGATGATTTTGAGTCACAGCTTTTATTTGCAGCATACGGAAGAATTTTACCAATTTTATCGGGAGAAAATGCTCTGCCTTGATGCAAAACCCAATATGACGCATCGGAAGCTGGCAGAGCTGGAGCAGGCAGGAAAGCTTGCGGCAGTTGTGACACAAAATATTGACGGACTGCATCAGGCGGCAGGAAGCAGGAGGGTATTAGAGCTGCATGGAAGCGTGCACCGCAACTACTGCAGGAAATGTGGGAAACGCTTTGATGCTGAATACATTTTATATTCCAAGACTCCGATTCCGCTTTGTGACGCATGCGGCGGTACCATCAAACCGGATGTTGTACTCTATGAGGAGGGCTTGGATCAGGAGACCTTAAAAGAGGCAATCTTTTTTCTTGGCCATGCGGATATGCTAATCATCGGCGGAACGTCGCTTGCGGTGTATCCTGCGGCGGGATTGATTGATTATTATCGGGGAAAGAAGCTTGTTTTGATTAATAAGGATGCAACACCGATGGATCATCGCGCAGATCTTGTCATAAGAGAGGCACTTGGCGAGGTGTTTGGACAGCTTGTAGGATAAGGATTAGAAGGAAGATGCATATGGAAAACGAAGTGATGCTGGAGGTTTCAAGGACAGAGTTTGATTTGCGTAAAACACTGGTATTGGGACAGGCATTCGGATGGCACTATGATGAAAAGCAGGATGTATATTACAAGGGACTGTTCGGCAGTCTGCTCGCAGTAAGGCAGGAGGAAGACGGACTTTACATAAATCAGCCAAACCGGATAGAGGAGGTCAGAGATTACTTTGACCTAAACCTTTCTTATAACCGTATTTTGGATGAGATGAAAACAAGCGGCTACATCAAAGCGGTGATGGAAAAGGGCAGAGGAATCCATATTCTAAAGCAGGATATGTTTGAAATGATTGTAACCTTTACGATATCAAGCTGCAATAATATGCGAAGAATCAACAATTCGGTTTTGCGCATCTGCGAAGCCTATGGAAAGAAGGTGGAGGCAGACGGCTATATGGCATACACCTTTCCGACTGCGGCCGACATAAAAGAGAAGGGAACAGAGCTTCTAAAGGATATGGGACTGGGGTATCGGTGCGCATACATTGAAAAAGAGACAGAGTATTTTTGTCAGGCAGATGCGAATGCGCTCAGGGATTTGGATGATATGGCACTATATAAGGAGCTGACCGGGCTTTCCGGTGTAGGCGATAAGGTGGCGAGCTGTATCATGCTGTTTGGTGCACACAGACTGGACGCATTTCCGGTGGATCGGCACATTAAAAGAGCGCTGGAGGAGATGACAGGCTGCAAGTATGACAGAAGGCAGTATGCACCCTACAATGGGTTGGTACAGCAGTATATTTTTTATGACAGGACAAATTAGAATCGGGGGAAGTTATGGAGAAATATGAGGTAGGAGATCTTGTGCGTCTGAAAAAAAAGCATCCCTGCGGCAGCAGCGATTGGGAAATCCTGCGGGTGGGAGCGGATTTTCGCTTAAAATGCACCGGATGTGGACATCAGATTATGGTGGAACGCAAGTATGTGGAAAAAAACACGAAACAAATTCAAAAAGGCTTGCAGTAGGGACATAAAACTGATATCTTATAACCATAGAGGGAATAGGAAGTTAGAACAAAAGAAACGAAGAAGGAGAACAAAGGATGAGAAAGGTGAGAATCAGCCTGATACTTTGTGCGTGCATGTTATTATCGATCGTACAGGTAAGGGCTCTTGGACAGGGTGGTGAGAATCACACCGACCCCACTGTGGCTGTTGAAGCGGTGGAGCCGACAGTGGTTTCAGAAACAAGCAATATGATACAGGCAGGAACCACGGGGAATACGATTTATACAGAAAACATTTTGGATTCGTCGATCGGAACCGGAACGGAGGCAGATCCTTATCGGGATTTGAAGGATGCTGTGGCAGCGGCAAGTGCCGGAGATACGATTGTTATCAAATCAGGCGGAGGATTTTTAAATGATAGCACCGGTCTCGGCGCACCTTTGGTCATTGATAAGGCGCTGACGATTCAGGGAGATGGAAGCAATCCGACTTTGACGATTCGCGCAGGCGGCATCGTTCTTGGTGCCAATGTGACGATGAAGGACTTTCAGATTTCCTATGCTAACTTAGAAGATGTCGGTTTTTTTGCCAATGGGTATACGCTAAGGGTGGAAAATGTCGGTAAGAGCGCGAGCAGTGCGACCGGGGTAGATCTCTATACCGGAACGCGTGCCGGAAGTACAGCACAATCGGGGACAATCGGCACGATTGTGATTACGGGCAATAATACAACGGTGCGAAATATTTACGCAGGAAACTATGTGCCTAAAACCGTGTCATCGACACCATCATGGACGGGTGGCTCCGATATTTCCGTCATCGGTAAGGCAACGATTACCAAAATTTATGGACGTGGATTTGACAGAAGCAGTAATATGCCTACGGTACCAACGGTGGGAGATGTGACGATTCGCCTAACTGACCCAAAGGTAAACGATATTGATGGAGAGCAGTATGATGATCTGGGAGGCCGGAAAGCAAATGTGGAGTTTACCGGAGGGCAATATGCAAATTCTTCCCTCTCCCTATCGAACATCGGAAAGCTGACCGTTAAGGGAGGAAGCTTAAAGCCTGCGGATCTAAATCGCAATGTTTCACTTGCAATTGAGCCGTTGGCAGTCTTGGATCTTAGTGCGGTGGTAAAGCTGCCGGATGCGTTTGGAGATCCAAGTGACAAGTTTGAGATTAAAAGTTTTGATGGTGGGGGAACCTTAAGAAGCGATAAGGAATATGAGCTGATCATAGAGGGATCTGTAACGGGAAGCACCAATTTCCAGACAACGAACAACCAGCCGATGGACTACAGAACCTCAGGGCTTGTAAATCTGGGAAAGAACTATATTGAGACTCCGGTGGGTGCACCGGATAATGCGTTTACGTTTGTCCCCAACGACAACCAGAGTACCTACAGTCTGGTAAGGGTTGTGGACAGTAGCAATAATCAGCTTGCCAAATGGCAGATTCAGGAGAAACAGGTTTCGAAGGAGAGTCTGACAGGTGCCACCGTGCAGGTAACAGGAACCTATACCTACAGCGGACAGGCGATCGTTCCGCAGGCAAGCGAGGTAACCGTAACACTGGCAGACGGTCAGACGGTAGTGCCAAGCTCAGATTACACGATTACGGCAAGCGATAACATCAACGCAGGACTGGCGACCATTCAGGTAACGGCAAATCCGGGAACAAATTATTCGGATTCGGCAACCGGAACTTTTCGGATTGCGAAAAAGCAGATACAGGTAAGCGCTGATGCAAAGACAATTTTTTACGGACAGAGCACGCCTGCATTGACGTATACGCTTGCTCCGGGAACCGATCCGGGGGTAAGCCTGACCGGAAGCCTTCAGCTTGGGCAGGATAACGTTACGATAGAGCAGGGAAGCCTTGCGGTATCAAACGCGAACTATGAGATTGTTTTCCAGTCGGCTCAGCTGACCGTAAACGAGACGACACCGAAGCTGGTAATCACAGCGGATCATATGATGCAGCTGGCAGGAGAGAGTGTTGCGATAAGTGTGACGACGAGCAATCCTTACAACCCGGCGGCCGCCGATGTGCCGCAGCCGACCGTAACGTATCAGATTGGAAACAATCCGGCGCAGCAGCTCAATGCAACAGGAGGAACGATTGCAATCCCGGTCGGCACACCGGTGGGAACGGTAATTACCGTGACGGCAACCAGTGCCGCGGATACAGGAAAATATACACAAGGCAGCCATTCCATACAGATTCAGGTTACCGATAAAATCGTGGTGGATGACTTGATTGTACTAACACAAAATAATTTGGAGTATGGGCAGCAGCCGGATCCGAAAAGTTCGCTTAAGGGAACAGAGCAAGCAGGCGCACAGTGGACATTTACCTACAGCAAGGACAAGGGAGTCAGCTATCATTCCCTGCAGACTCTGCAAAATCTTTCGGGATTCCTTCCGGCGGGCGACTATCTGGTAAAGGTATCCTATGAGGACAGCAGACAGGTTGGAGCAAAAGAAATAGCTTTCTCCGTAGCAAAAAAGAAACTGACGGTAAACATGGATGTTTCTGCGATCACGAAGGTTTATGATAAGACAACACAGCTTGTAGGAAGTCAGCCGCAGATTACGCTTTCGGGTGCAGTAGGAACGGAGCAGCCGATCTTAGATCAGGGAGCGGTTCTCTACGCCTATGACAATGCAGATGCAGGTACAGGAAAGCAGATAACGGCACAGGTAATTCGACTTTCGGCAGATAGCGTCAATGAAAACTACACGGTGACAGAGTCTCATACTGCAAGTGGGGCAGTCATTCAGGCGAAGGAGTTAGAAGTAGTTCCGCTCGCGGCTCAGAGCAAGCAGTATGGGTACAAGGATCCAAGCACATTTGAATATAAGATTGTAACACCGGGCGAGGAGACGACCGTACTCAACGGAACACTTGGCCGCATACAAGGCGAAGAACCGGGAGTCTATGCGTACACCATCGGCAGTCTTTCCGGAGGTCAAAACTATAAATTGGTGCTGGGAGGCGCAGGAGAGACTTTTGCCATTGAACAGGGAAAGGCAACCTTAATGCTTGACAGCAATCTGGTTCGCCAGCAGACGGGAAAAGAGATTGTGGTTACCGTAACGGCAAGACATAGCATAGGCGATGGAATCGTGTCAGGCAGCAGTCATCCGAAAGCTGTGGAGGTTCTGGTAATTGGGAGCGGAACGACTCTGACCTTAGAACAGAAAGGAGGCGGCATCTTTACCGGCATTTACCAAATTCCGGAGGATGCAATTGCGGGCAGTAAAATAATCTTAAAGGCATCAACAAAGGACGCGAATTATTTTGCAGCAACAGATGAAATAGAGATTACCGTCAGTGAGACAGAGCGATATGCCCTGCCTGCCCCGACGGAGAATGTGGAAGGAAAGCAGTTAAAGCTTGAAATGGAGAGAGGGGTGTCAAAAATTTCCGATGCCGTAAAGGAGGCTTTAAAGCTCAATACGGCAGAAGAGATTAAGGCTCATATGAGAATGGAGCTTACCTCTGCAGCTGCTGTTCCGGGCTCAAACATAGAGGTATATGACGTAAGTCTGATGGTAAGCGGGAACGGACAGAGCTGGGAAAAAGCGACTGTGGATACTTTTCCTCAGGGAGGCATTACGGTAACCTTACCTTATCCCGATGGTACAACAAAGGACTCACATGATTTTTGGGTTGTACATATGTTTACGGAGAATCAGGGAAGCGTAAAAGCAGGACAGATGGAAATGCCTGCAATCACGAAGGCAGTAGACGGGATTCGTTTTAAGGTAAGCAGTCTTTCTCCGATTTCTCTCGGTTGGAAGGAAGTAGAGGTTAAGGAAAACACGCCGCCCGGCACGCAAGGGGGAGGCACATCACAGCCGCAGGAGCCGCAGGGAGAGGCCGCATCTCAAGAGCCCCCGTACAATGAGGCACTCTGGAAGGAAGTCGAGAAAAATAAGATGATTCAGTCGCAGCTTGCATCTGCAGCGCAGCAGGCGAATACAGGCAAGACGCAGCCGGCGGGAGGAAAGACCACAAATACCGCAGCTAAGCCAAGCACAGCAGAGGAAACCTCCTCGCAGAAGGGACAGAATGCGGCAGATGAGCCCAAAGAGGATGTGTTGGCTCAGAACGATGCAGCTTCTGACAAAAATACAGAGGAAAAAGAAGTGACACAAAGTCCGGTTGAGCCTGAGCAGGAAAATGCTGCAAAGGAAAACGGACAGAAAACAAACTGGTGGCTTATTGCAGGGGTTGTTGTGGTTGCTGCTGCAATCATAGCCGGATTGATTTTCTATCGGCAGAAAAGAGAAGATGAATAAATGACAAAGGAGGACAGACATATGTCCTCCTTTTCTGTGTGAGAAAGGAAGAATTGTGGGAAGTAAGAGGGAAAATTTGTGGAAAAACAGAAAAGAAATTTGGAAAAACACTTGAAATATTTGTACATTCATGGTAAAGTAATACACCGTGATATATTAAAAATTCCTTGCTCGTGACAGAGGTTGCGGGCCAGAGACCAAAAGGAGGAAATTCGCATGAACAAGTATGAATTGGCACTCGTAATCAGTGCAAAGATTGAAGACGATGCGAGAACAGCTGTCGTTGAGAAGGCAAAAGAGTACATCACTCGTGCCGGCGGTGTAGTGACAGAAGTGGAAGAATGGGGCAAGAAGAGATTGTCTTATGAGATTCAGAAGATGACCGAAGGCTATTACTACTTCATCCAGTTCGATGCAGTGTCCACAGTTCCTGCAGTGGTAGAGCAGGATGTTCGTATCATGGATAACGTTCTTCGTTTCTTATGCGTTAGAAAAGACGAGGCATAATAGAGAGGAAATCCAATCGTATGAATAAAGTTATTCTTATGGGACGATTAACCAGAGACCCTGAGGTACGTTACTCTCAGGGAGAACAGGCAACAGCAATTGCAAGATATACACTGGCCGTTGACAGGCGTTTTCGCCGGGATGGAGATCAACAGAGCGCCGATTTTATCGGGTGTGTTGCATTTGGGCGTACTGCAGAATTTGCAGAGAAGTATCTGCGTAAGGGGACGAAGATTGCCATTACAGGGAGGATTCAGACCGGCAGCTACACCAATAAAGACGGGCAGAAAGTATATACTACCGATGTTGTTGTGGAGGAGTGTGAGTTTGCAGAGAGTAAAAATGCAGGCGGCGGAGACAGCTCCGGATTCACTCCGCAGGACAGACCATCACCAAGCAGTGCGGTGGGAGATGGCTTTATGAACATTCCGGATGGAATTGATGAAGAGTTACCATTCAACTAAACCGACAGGAGGTAGAAATTATGGCTTTCAACAAAGCAGCGGATAAAGAAGGCGCTCCAATGAAGAGACGCCCGATGCATAGAAGAAAAAAGGTTTGT
>JAQXLR010000146.1 GCA_029012225.1 Clostridiales bacterium | reverse complement strand
TGAAGCTTCCTTCCGATTACCTAAAGCTGCTATCCGCAATCGTGGTTGCAATCTTCTTAGGCCTCCCGTATCTAAGGTTCAAATACGGCAAGAAAGGAGTAACCCGCAATGGCTGATATGTTAAAAATTCATGAGATTCATAAAACCTTTCATCCGGGCACAATCAACGAGAAACGTGCCTTAAACGGTGTAAATCTGACCTTGGAGGAGGGCGAATTTGTCACGGTCATCGGTGGAAATGGAGCCGGAAAATCAACCACCTTAAATGCCGTAGCCGGTGTATGGCCGGTTGACACCGGACAAATCTTTATCGGCGGGGACGACGTCACAAGGCTTACTGAGCATGCACGCGCCAAATATTTGGGACGCGTATTTCAAGACCCGATGACCGGAACTGCTACAACCATGTCCATTGAGGAAAATATGGCGATTGCAGCAAGGCGCGGAGAGCACCGTGGCCTTAGATGGGGCATTACAAAGCAGGAGCGACAGACCTATCGTGAGATGCTCTCCACCTTGGGTCTTGGTCTGGAGAATCGTCTCTCGAGTAAGGTTGGTCTGCTTTCCGGCGGACAGCGTCAGGCAATTACCCTGCTTATGGCTGCCATTAAAAAGCCAAGGCTTTTGCTTCTTGACGAGCATACTGCCGCTCTGGATCCCAAGACAGCCGCAAAGGTTCTTGAGATTTCCGATAAAATCATTGAGGAAAATCATCTGACTGCCATGATGGTAACGCACAATATGCGCGATGCCATTGCACACGGCAATCGTCTGATTATGATGCATGAAGGAAAGGTAATCTTAAATATTGCAGGGGAAGAAAAGAAGCGTTTGACTGTTGAAGATTTACTCCACCAATTCGAGAAGGTGAGTGGCGAGGAATTTTCAAACGACACAGCGCTCCTGTCTTAGCAGCAAAACAGGCATCCGCCACGGCGATGCCTGTTTTTTTGATCTCATTTGATTTGAAAAGAATCGCTTTGCCGCACTCCTTAGGACGCAAACGTGCTTGTGCATCTATGCTGTGTTCCTAACACTCACACAGCCTCTGCCTCAGTCCGCTATACCGCTTTTGCTGGGAGGTATTTTGTACCATCTGCGCAAAGGTTCCCTCATTGCCCACCAGCGTTACGCATTTTCTGGCGCGGGTCACAGCAGTATAGAGAAGATTCCGATTCATCAGCATGGCGGGTCCTGACAGCAACGGAATGAGCACTGCCGGATACTCGCTTCCCTGCGACTTATGAATCGTGATGGCATAGGCAAGCTCAAGCTCCTCCAGCAGCTTATAGGGATATTCCACGACTCTTCCTTCCTCAAATTCCACGGTCATCGTTTCCGCAAATTCATTGATTTCCCGGACAATTCCCATATCGCCGTTGAAAACACCGGTTCCTCTGTCAACCGTCAGTCCAAACTTTGTGCAAATTTCCCATTCAAGCTGGTAATTATTTTTGGTCTGCATGACCTTATCCCCTTCTCGAAATAAGATGCCCCCCTGCTCTTTTTCTCTCTTGTCCTTCATAGGCGGATTCAAATACTGCTGCAGGATACCATTTAGGCGCTCCACACCCAGCAGCCCTTTTCGCATCGGTGTGAGCACCTGAATGTCGTAGGGAGTCGCATCAACGTATTTCGGCAGCTTTTGCTTGATAAGCTGCAGCATTACGCTGATAATAATGTCTGCGTCATACCTTTTTAGGAAAAAGAAATCCATGCTTTTATTATCCAGCACAATCGGCTCTCCATGATTAATTTTATGTGCATTGACAATAATGTCGCTTGTTGCGGCCTGGCGGAAAATTTTCGTCAACATGACAACGTTGCAGTTATGGGAGGCAATCATGTCTCGAAGCACACTGCCCGGCCCGACACTCGGCAGCTGATTTACGTCTCCTACCATAATCAGGCGCGTTCCCACCGCAATCGCTTTGAGCAAAGAATAGATCAGTGTGATGTCAACCATAGACATTTCATCTACAATAATTACATCCGTCTCCAGCGGATTTCTTTCATTGCGCTCAAATCCGGCACGCCCTTCCATTCCACCGTTTAACTCCAGCATGCGATGAATTGTTCGCGCCTCATATCCTGTCGTCTCACTCATTCTCTTGGCCGCCCGTCCGGTGGGTGCTGCCAAAAAGATATCCATGCCCTCCAGCTCAAAATATTTTATAATTGTATTAATCGTCGTCGTTTTTCCGGTTCCGGGTCCTCCCGTAATGATCAACAGCCCATTGCGTACCGCCTCCTTTACCGCAGTCAGCTGGTGCTCATCCAATATCATGCCTGTCTGCTTTTCAATGCCCCGAATGCGTTCTTCCAGCTCAATATCCGGCACATCATACTGCACATTCAGCTGCTTTAAAAGTCCCGCTGCATTCGCCTCCATATAGTAAAAGGTTGCTGCATAAATCTGTCTTTGCTCTTCTTGCGCTTGCTTGATGATAATCTTACGCTCAATGGATAAATCCATGTATTGCTTTTCAATCTGTTCCTTCTCCACCTCCAAAAGCTGTATGGTGCGTCTTGTCAGCTCATCCTCCGGCAAATAGGTATGTCCCTCTCCCGACGCCTGCAGCAGCACATATAAAATGCCGCTGCGGATTCGAAAGTCGGAATCTCTTCGTATTCCCACTCTTGCGGCAATCTCATCTGCGGTGCGAAATCCAACCCCCTCGATGTCATCTGCCAGACGATACGGATTCTCCCTCAGAATTCCATAGACCTCTTCGCCGTAGGTTTGATATACCTTTACCGCCAAATTCATGGTAATGCCATATTGCTGCAAAAACAGCATTGCCTGACGCAAATCCCGCTTCTTTTGTACCTGATGGGCAATCTCTCTCGCTTTGCGCTCACTAATCCCCTTAATCTCCGCCAGCCGCTCCGGCTCCTCCTCGATGATACGAAAGGTTTCTTCCTTGAATCGTCTTACAATTCTTGCCGCCAGCGCCAAACCGATTCCCTTAATTGCTCCCGAACCAAGATACCGCTCAATCGCCTCCTCGTCCTCCGGTGCCTTCTCTTCAAAGCTTTCTACTTTGAACTGTCTCCCATATGTAGGATGATTTGTGTAGCTCCCAACCATCTCTATATTTTCACCGTCAGCAATGGCAGAAAATATACCTACACACGTAATCTCATCTTCTCCGCTTATCAGATTTAGTACGGTATAGCCATTTTCCGCATTCCGATATATGATATGTTCCACATAACCCGCTAATTTTTCCAAGCTGCTCTCCTAACTATCAAACCAAATGCCAACACACTTCGCAAGTCGCCTTAGTCGGATAACAAAACGGAAGGGGCTATCGCTAAAAAGCCATAACCCCTCCTTTCCCATTTGTTTTGTCCTTCTATTCTATGCCATAATTGCGCTTCATCTGCTCGTAAAGCTGCTGCGTAAAGCTCTCTCCAATCTCATCTACAACGTGATCTGCCATTAGCTCAATCGCCGTATCCATGTGAAAATCCGTCAAAGCAGCAAGAGACTGATCTTTTTTCTCATCCTCATCCTCCGGCAACAGATTCTTTTTCACTTCCTTAAGAATCTCCTCCACAAAATAGGATTCAAAGTCTTTGCAGACCTGCAATAACTCCGCCTCTGATGCAGCAGAATCTACTCCGCTTAAAGCGCTTTTTAACGAATCTGCCTTGTTCTCTGTTACCGCATCTGCACCTGTATTCATCATAGATGCCATAGCGTTAATTGAAATGCTCATATTCGTACTCCGTTTCTACCTCTTATGTGAAGGTACTATCTCTTGAGATTATTTGCCTGCTCCAGCATATCGTCCGAGGTTGTAATTGCCTTGGAATTTAACTGGTATGCACGCTGTGCAATAATCATATTTACCATCTCGTTGGCCACCTGCACATTTGAGCCCTCGAGATAATTCTGTTTTATCTGGCTTCGAATCAAGCCCGCAGTCGTATTCTCATTGAGCGCATTTCCCGAAGCATTTGTAACTGCCAGAAGATTGGAGCCTGTAAGCTCAAGACCGCCCGGATTATTAAACTGGAACAATCCAAGACTCTGGTTCATCGCAACGTATGCTCCCTCTGCTGTCCGATATCCAAAGTCACCTCTTCCGGAAACCTCCACATTGCCTGCGCTTACCCCAGCCGGAAGCACAATTGGATTCCCTGCCGTATCCAGTACCGGATACCCCTCGTTTGTCGCCAGCATAACGTTTCCGTTTGCAGCAATACTCCAATTGAAGTTTCCTCCTCGCGTATAATAGGTCTCCCCATCTGCTCCGCGCACTGCAAAAAATCCATCTCCCACAATCGCAAAATCCGTATTGTTTTCACTGGCAAGCAGTGCTCCCTGTGTATAAACGGCAGTATTGGCTGCCACTCTTGTACCAAGTCCTACCTGCGCTGCGATCGGCTTCTCCTCCCCATTGGCAGTTGTCGTTCTCGTCTGTATGGTTTGGTAAAGCAGAGACTTAAATTCTGTCTTTTGCTGCTTATAACCGACCGTGTTGACATTTGCCAAATTGTTTGAAATATTGTCTACATTTGCCTGCTGTGCAATCATACCTGTTGCCGCAGTGTGAAGCGATCTTACCATAATTCAGTTCCTCCTATTATACAGCGCCTATTTGGTTTGCGGCCTTCTGTAATGTTTCATCAATTGTATTGATTACCTTTTGCCCTGCCTGATAAGCTCTGGAAATCGTAATCATCTCTACCATTTCAGATACCACGTTGATATTGGAAGCTTCCAGCAATCCCTGCTCAACCTTTGCGTCGGAAGCAATCCGAACACCGCCATCTACCAAATCATACAGATTCTCTCCGTATTTTGCCAGATAGTTGTAATCCTGAATGTCTACCACCCCGATATTGGCTACCACCTGCTCATTCTGAAAAATATTGCCAAACTCATCTACGCTAAGCTTGAGATTGGGGTTGACCAAAATACGTCCGTTTGGGTCTCCATTCATCGCAGCTGCCTGATTTAGGACATAGTCTCCATCCTTCGTCACCAGATACCCCTGTGTATTGACAATAAACGCTCCGTCTCTTGTATACTTTACCGAAGTATTTCCCTGCTTGTCCGTAAAGGCAATGGCAAAAAATCCATTTCCGCTTATCGCAAAATCTGTCTGGTTGTCGGTAACCTTAAAGCCTCCCTGACTATAGTCCGTATAGGTCTCACCGATATGAACACCGAGGCTGACTCCTCCCAATCTTTTGGGCAGTGCATAATCCGAAGTATCCTTGATTTTGACTGCGAGCTCATCCGCAAATGTCTGAGAGGTCGCACCCTCTTTCTTGTAT
>JAQXLR010000145.1 GCA_029012225.1 Clostridiales bacterium | reverse complement strand
AAGATGGCGGTAAAGCAGACGTACCAGGTTTTTGCACTGTACGCGTAAGATATGAGCCTCACAGGCCAGTCTGCCGCCTGCCGGAAGAACAAATTTTTCACATCGCATTTTTGTCTGCGCTTGAAGCCTTTCTGCCATTGTTTTTAATCTGGCACATTCCTCCTTTGTAACACTAAGGTGAGTGCGCAAAGTTGGATTCATATGATAAATAAGCTCACAAATCCAGAGTAGCTCCTCGCAGAGCGGCGCATATTCTGCCAATGCAGAGGAGGTTAGCTCTGCGAGAAGCAGACCGGTACGGCTTGCCAATTCATCGGTCAAAAGCTCAAAATCACATCTGAAATCATCCGATGCATCGCTTAAAAACGGATATGCCTCATAAGGGCTTCTATAGAGTTTGCTCATTTTTCTCTCTCCTTATTGTATGCAGTAAGATGTTTCCAACGCTCTGACGCAGCGCTCATATAGCTGTCAATGTCCATTTCATAGGCTTTGTCCAAACTTTTTAGAGAGCAGGCGTTTGCAGGGGCAGCATCAATGGCAACGCCATCCTTGAGAAGCAGAAGCTTATCTGCAAAGGAGAGGGCAAGGTTGATATCATGCATGACACTTACCACACACCGTTCTCCGCTTTTGACCCATTCATTCAGATACGCAATCAGCTCTACCTGATATTTTAAATCTAAGTGGTTGGTAGGCTCGTCCAATAGGATGATGGAGGGAGATTGTGCAAATACACGAGCCAGCAGAACACGTTGAAGCTGTCCTCCTGACAATTCGCAAATCGGTCGATCACGAAGCTCCCATATTCCGGTCTGTCTCATGCTTTCCTCCACGACTCCTTGACCGGCAGGCACATCCGATGGAAACATACCTTTTTTGTGACAGTATCTTCCCATCATTACGGTTTGATAGACGGAATAGGAAAAACAGATGGTATTCATCTGGCTTAAAAAGGCCATAATCCGTGCAATTTCAATTCGTTTTGCCTGATGGATGGAAAGCCCACAGGCAGTGACAGAGCCATGAAAGGGAAGAATCCGTGCAATGGCACGCAAAAGCGTTGTCTTTCCACAACCGTTTGCACCAAGAATGCATAGCTTTTCCTTTGGAAATACATCAAAGGAGATGCCGTGTAGTACAGGGATATCTGTATAACCGCAGTGCAGCTCTCGCACGGATAAAATTGGTGTTTGTTCTGTCATGACAAGGTATTGTCCTTTCTGGTGTATTCTTCTTTCTACGGATGCTTCTTCCTTGAACGGAGAAAAAGATATAGAAAGAACGGGGCTCCGATTAATGCAGTGATCGAGCCGGTGGGAATCTCACTCGGTGAAAAAAGAGTTCGTCCGACAAGATCACAGATTACCATAAAGGCGCCTCCGAATAAGGTGCTCATCGGAAGCACCCACTTGTGTGAGGAACCAAAAAATTTCCTTACCACATGTGGGGCAATCAGATCAACAAAACCGATGACCCCAACAAATGACACAGCGCTTCCGGTAAGAAAGGAGGTCGCTGCAATCAAAAGCCATTTTTCTTTTTTTAAATTGACTCCCATCGTAAGAGCCTGTTCTTCCCCAAAGGTCATAATATCAAGCTCCCTGCTGTGTGTTTGAAACAACAGCATACAAAGCAGCACAACGATTGAGAGGATCGCGATGGAAGACCAGTCCCTTCCGGAAAATGTTCCAAGCTGCCAGAGCAAAATCTGATGCGTGTATTTGGAGCGAGAGGTTGCCAGTGTATTTAAAATAGCGTTTAAAAACAGGGAGAACACCATACCGGATAAAATAATCGTATGATCTGACAAGCTGCGATCAATGCGATGGGCAAATGCCATTGCGAGCACAACTGCTGTAAATCCGACTGCCGTTCCCGCTAACGGCAGTAAAAGGCTTCCTAGCCATCCGGCGGGAATTCCTGCAATAATTACAATGGCAGCACCAAGTCCTGCACCGGAGGAAACTCCCAGACCATAGGAGGAGGCAAGCGGATTTTTTAAAACAGATTGCATGATGGTACCGCTTGCTGAGAGTGCAGCGCCTGCAAGAAAGGCCATCAGTACTCTGGGAAGCCGGATTCCGGTAACCAGACCCCAAAAGATGGGATCCACTTCCTGCGGTAGGCTGCGCCCTGTAAAAAAGCTGATTAAAATTTGCAGAATATCGGAGGGAGGAATCAAAACACTGCCGATTCCAATCCCCAATATCAGCGCAAGGGCAGCAATCCCCAATAAAATAAGGGCTTTTCCTTTATTCTGCATAGGCTTCCGGATAAATTGCGACTGCCATTTCTTTCACTGCCTTTATGATATTTTCGTTCGGCAGGGAGGAGGATTGATTGTCGATATAATAAATCTCTTTGTTTTGGATGGCAGTTACACCGTCCCAGCCTGTTCTGGAAAGAAGTTCTTCCACCGGATTTTCAATATAATTTACATTCGTTAAAATGACATCAGGGTTTGCCGCAACAACACCTTCCATTTCTACGGAAAGCCAGCCCTCCTGTGAGGCAAGAATGTTTTCGGCTCCGATTAGCTCAATCACTTCATTTAAAAATGTATTACTTCCAAAGCTGTAAGCGTATGGTGCTGCCGCAATCTCAAAGTATACGGTTTTTTTGTCGGAAATGGTCTTGGCTGTTTCCGAAATTTTTGCGAGCTCTGCATCCAAATTTGCAATGATTTCTTCTCCTTTGTCTGATGCGCCAACGCAGGAGGCAATAAAGGAAATATCCTCCTTGATACCCGCAATGCTATCGGAGCTTGGGATGTTGATGACGCAAATGCCCATTTCCTTTAAGTCGGCATACAAATCCGTGCCGCCGATATCGGTCACACCAGATATGAAGATCAGGTCAGGCTTTAATGCTGCAAGCTGTTCTGTGTCCGGTGCCATCATATCAAAGGCAGGTAGGTCAGCGGACAGCTGTTCGTATCCGTAAGCCTGTGTCTGTGTATCGACAGCAACAATATTTTTGGCGCAATCTAAGTCAATTAAAGTTTCCGCAATGGATGGAGCAAGCACTACAATCGACTCTGTATTGTCAGGAATGGAAATCGATGCGCCGCTTCGGTCTGTTGTCGGCTTTGGAACAGATTGCTCTGTGGCATCATCCGGTGCGCTTGTATCTGCTGCGACAGATTCTCCTGTCGATGTGGCGTTCTGTGTGGGAGCTGCATTTTTGCTTCCGCAGGCGCAGATGGACAGGAGCAGAAGCAAGGCCAAAAGTAAGCCTGTTCGTTTCTTAAGATTTTTCATGAAATTTTCCTCTCTTTCCGTTTGAAATAAAAAACACTCTTTCACGAGTAAAGAGTGTTGGCATAGCAAAAAGCACTGTTGTCAGAAAAAAATCGGTAAATCAAACAGCGATAATCGCACGCAACCCATCACTCGTGGATTTTGTACATGACAGACGTGGCGATCTGACTTATGTGCAAAGCACACATACAGTAGCGGGACTGTGCAGGATTCTCACCTGTCTTCTCCACATGATGTCTGTCAATTAACATCATTACTATAAGCACAAATAATTCTTTTGTCAACGATATTTTGTATGCTACAGAAGTCCTTGTTACAACAAGAACCTGCGATTTGAAATGTTGCACGAGAAAAGAAAAATACGGCAACTTGGCATAAAAAACTTGAAGGAAAAATTTAAAAATGATATAATTTCTAAATAATTTTAATTTTTGAAAAGAGGAAAGGGCAGGGAGGGATTTGCAATGGTAGTAAAAAATTCTGTATTAAAGGAGTTGGAAGATGCCTACAAAATGGCAGGAAATCAGCTTTATCTTTTATACGGACGAGTTGACTGCGAGAAGGAGCTGATGCTAAAGGCGTTTTTACAAAATAAAAAATATTTTTATTATCGTTCCAGATATGCATCACCGGAGGAGCAGAGAACTCGCATGGGACAAGAGATTTTTGAAAAATTTCAGGTGTCTTTGACAAAGTATGCCTATGAGGAGTATTTTAATCGGGTAAAAAGCGGAGGGCCGGAGAAGTTAGTCATTGTAATCGACGAATTTCAGTATATCAGCAAAAAAGACAGTGAGTTTATGGAGGCGATTCGAAAGCTGAAAGCAAAACGTCTCTATCCGGGACCGGTGCTGATTGTGCTGTGCAGCTCTGCTGTCGCATGGGTGGAGCAGGAAATGCCGGAGGTCATTGGGGCAGCGGCAGAAAAAGGGATTGACCGCAAGATAAAAATCGGCAATCTTAATTTTTTGGAAGTTGTACGCGCACTCCCGGATTATTCGGTCAGCGAATGCATCAAGGTCTATGGTATCCTTGGAGGAGTCGCCGGATATTTGAATCGATGGAATATAAAACAGGATTTAAAAAGTAATATTTGTCGTTTGATTTTATCAAGAAACGGGTATCTGTATCGTGCAGCTGAGGAGCTTTTAAGTGAAAGTCTGCGGGAACTGTCTGTTTATGAAACCATTCTCGCTACGATTGCGGATGGAAACGATAAATTAAATGACCTTTCGAAAAAGACAGGCTTTTCCAGAGCGAAGGTTAGCGTTTATATGAAAAATTTAAGCGCCTTTGACATTATTCAGAAAGTGGTTTCCTTTGAGACGGGAGGCTGGGATCATGCGAAAAAGGGAATTTACCGAATACAGGACAATTATGTCAATTTTTGGTTTCATTTCGTCTATCCGCATTTGTCCGATTTGTATATGATGAGCCCGGAGGAATTTTACGATACGCATATTTTGCCCGGACTGGACAGTTATCTTGGCAGATACTTTTCTGAGGTCTGCATGGAATATATGGGACTGCTTGGCAGTGTCGGAAAGCTTCCGCTTCAGGTTACCAAAATGGGAACGTGGATTGGAAAAGAGGGAAGCATCGATATCATTGCCCAAAACAGTATGCGGCAATATATTGTAGGGCTCTGCAACTGGAATCAGCCGAAGCTTGATATGGGAATGTGTGAAAAGCTGTTTGAGAGCATGAAGCTTGCAAAAATTAAAGCAGAATACTATTTTTTGTTTTCGGCTCGTGAATTTGCAGAGGATGTAAGAGCCATGGCAGAGCAGGATAAACGCTTTATTTTAGTGGACATGAATGAATTGTAAAAGCTGGAGGAATGTGTTTTGGCAAAATCATTGATTATAACGGAAAAGCCAAGTGTCGCAAGGGAATTTGCCAGAATTTTGCGGGTGTCCGGCAAACAGGATGGATACATAGAAAATGACGGATACGTGATTACGTGGTGCGTAGGGCATCTGGTAGAGATGGTGTATCCGGAGGAATATGACGAGAGGTATAAAAAATGGCGCCTGGAGGATTTGCCCTTTTTGCCGGAGGATTATAAATACAACGTCATTGCAAAGGTCAGCAGGCAGTATGATGTGGTACACCGTATGCTGTTTCGAGAGGATATTGATACCGTTTACTGGGCAGGAGACGCGGGAAAGGAAGGACAGACGATTGAGGAGAATATCCGCAAATTCGGCGGTGTTCGGGCAGGCATGAGGGAGCTTCGTGTCTGGATTGATTCGCAGACGGAGGAAGAGATTTTGCGTGGAATGCGGGAGGCAAAGGATATGTCGGAATATGACAATCTGGCAAAATCAGGCGTCATGCGTACCATCGAGGATTATGCAATGGGAATTAATTTTTCCCGTGCGATGTCTGTAAAATACGGCAGACTTTTAAATGATGCGGCGGGAACAAAAAGCTATACTGCCATTGCGGTGGGGCGGGTTATGACATGTGTGCTCGGCATGGTGGTAATACGGGAGCGAGAAATCAGGAATTTTGTTGAGACACCATTTTATCGCATAATGGGAAGCTTTCTCCCGGTGGAGACAGATGCCGATCAAAAAGGGGATGAACTGTCCGAACAACAAAAAATCAATGCCGAGTGGAGAGCCGTGCAGGATTCAAAGTATTTTGCATCACCGCTTTTATATAAGGAAAACGGATTTAGGGAGCGGGAGAGTGCAGAACAGCTGATCGAGGAGCTTAAGACAGAACAGCCTTTTGTCGAGTCAATTGAAAAGGGAACGGTAAGAAAGAAGGCGCCCCTTCTTTTCAATCTTGCAGAGCTGCAGGCAGAGTGTGCAAAACGCTTTAAGATCAGTCCGGATGAGACGCTTCAGACGGTACAAGAGTTGTATGAGAGAAAACTGACAACCTATCCGAGAACAGATGCGAGAGTACTTTCGACGGCTGTGGCAAAAGAAATTTTAAAGCATATCAGTCCTCTGAAAGGATATGCGCCTGTCGAACCAT
>JAQXLR010000144.1 GCA_029012225.1 Clostridiales bacterium | reverse complement strand
ATACCTATATTGTAAGGCGTTTGAAAAAGAATGGCATTTTGCTGGAGAAAAACATTGACACGTCCGATGCGGTCTACAAGCAGTGGCAGCAGCAGACAATCAGCGTACAGGAGTATTTTACCCATGCCATTTCCAAAGGATGGATTGATATTACTCAGTTTCGTGTAGAAAATAAATATTCAGATTCTACCGAGATATATGAGGCTTTTTGTAATTATATTTTAGACGAGCTTATGGCAGAGGAGGAATTTTCCAAAATTGTGTATCGGTACCTGATTCAAAGCGGTGCGATTTCCGGTCGGCAGCTCTGTCTGATTTTGTTTGACCAAAAGGTGCTTCCCTATCAGGAGGAGGAAGTGGCTGGTTTGCAAAGCGGAAGTATTTCTCCCGTTACGTTCCTAAAAGAAAAAATCAAGAATCTTGATATCACACCGGCTCAGCTTGCGCTTGATCCATGCTCCGGTTCCTGTGTTGTCGCAGACACAAGAACAGGGGAGCTGCTTGCAATGGTAAGCTATCCGGGATATGACAGCAATCGTTTGGCCAATACGGTAGATGCGGAATATTTTAACAGTCTGCAAAACGATAAGTCTCTGCCGCAATACAATTATGCGACACAGCAGGGTACTGCACCCGGCTCTACCTTTAAGATGATTACGGCTACTGCAGGCTTTGCAGAGGGAGTGCTTACGCCGAATGAGCAGATTTTAACACTCGGAGAATACGATAAGGTAAGCAATCGTCCAAAATGCTGGATTTATAGCTCCCATTTTGGGACACATGGATTGATTAATAATGCCGATGCGCTCCGTGTTTCCTGCAACTACTTTTTCTATGAAGTGGGGTATCGACTTAGTACCAACAATCATACCTCCACCTACAACGATCCCGAAGGAATCGAAAAGCTTGGAAAGTATGCTGCTTTGTTTGGTCTTGACGAGACGACTGGAATTGAGATTGAAGAAAATGAGCCGCAGATTGCCAATGAATTTCCGGTTATGGCAGCCATCGGACAAAGCAATAACCGCTATACTACCGTGCAGCTTTCACGTTATGTGACTGCGGTAGCAAATGGCGGAACGGTTTATAATTATACACTTTTAAACAGAGTAGAGGATTCCGATGGGAAGATTTTGGAGACATTTGAGCCTAAGATCAGAAATACGATAGACATTTTAAACAGCGCAGAATGGAGCAGCATTCATTCCGGAATGCGTATGGTGGTCGAAAATACGGCAGCATTTAAGGACTTTCCAATTTCCGCAGCAGGAAAGACCGGTACTGCACAGGAGGATTTGTCTCGTGCAAACCATGCACTTTTTGTGGGCTATGCTCCATATGAGAATCCGGAGATATCCGTTGCGACTCGAATCGCATATGGATATTCATCCAACAATGCGTCCGCACTTTCCAAAAATGTGTTTGCTTACTATTTCAAGGTGGCGGATGAGGATGCACTACTGAGCGGACAGGCAGAGGAGATAGATTCCTCTTCCAATCGAATCAGCGATTAGCGGAGGGTAGGAGATGAAGCAGTCAGTTATGATTAAAAGCAGTAAATGCGGTATTAATCTGGTGTTACATCCGGATCTTGCATTTGAAGAGCTTTTAGAAGAAATATTACAGAAGTTTCAGCAGTCCGAGAAGTTTTTCTCCGATGCCGAGTTTGCAATCTCCTTTGAAGGAAGGGATTTGTGTGACGAGGAAAAATATCAGATTGTTGATGCAATTATGGAGCATACAAAAATAAAAATTCTTTGCATCATAGACAACGATGAGAAAAAGGATGAACTCATTCGCCGCAAGATAACGGAAATGGAGGAGGCAAAGCAGACGAGCGCACGTGCCTTAGTTCCGTCACAGGCTATTTTTTATCATGGAAACCTAAAAGCGGGCGATCAGCTTGATTTCGATGAGACAGTTATTATTTTAGGCGATGTCAAAAAGGGAGCAACCGTTATTTCAAAGTCTTCGATTATTGTTCTGGGGCATCTTTCAGGAATGGCATATGCCGGGATGGATGGCAAACAGGATTCTTTTATCGCTGCCTTAAAGTTCACGCCGGAACAGTATAACATTGCAGGAATTTATGGGGATCCGCCGGCAAGGGAGAAGAATTCCTTGTTTTCAAAACGCAGTAAAGCCACGGAGGGAAGGCTTGCCTATCTCTCGGATGGTTTTATAAAGCTTGGTTCTTTTTCTTAGGAGCTAAGCCTGATATATAGAACAGGAGGTCTTAAAAAGATGGGAGAAGTAATTACTTTTACCTCAGGAAAAGGCGGCGTTGGAAAAACAACCACAACAGCCAACGTCGGTGTAGGACTTTCACTGTTAGATAAAAAGGTGGTATTGGTGGATACTGATATCGGCTTAAGAAACCTTGATGTTGTGATGGGACTGGAAAATCGCATTCTCTACAATCTGGTTGATGTTTTGATGGGACGATGCCGTCTAAAGCAGGCTGTGATAAGGGATAAGCGTTATCCGAATCTTTCCATTATCCCCTCCTCTTGCAGCAGAGAGGGTGCAAGCAAAATCGGAGAGGCTCAAATGAAGAGCTTACTTGAGGATTTGCGTGCCGAGTATGATTATATTCTCGTGGACAGTCCTGCCGGAATTGACCAGGGCTTTCGTCTGGCAACCTTTGATGCGGATCGGATTATGGTGGTGACAACTCCCCAGGTGGCAGCCATACATGATGCGGACCGTGTGTTGCAGCTCCTAAAAGAGAAAAGGGAGCGTCCGATTCGACTGATTGTCAACAGTTATCGCAGGCACATGGTAAAAAATGGGGACATGCTTGATATTGCAGATATCAGAGCGCTGCTTGATACAGAGCTCATCGGTGTGGTTTTGGAGGATGAGGCAATCATTATCTCACAAAATCACGGAGAATCTGTAATCGGAAAGCACACAGACGCGGAGTTTTGCTACCAGAATATTGCCCGCAGAATTATAGGCGAGGAACTCCCAATCCCCGATTTTTTCAGGCCAAAAAGTATTTTTTCCAGAATTTTTGTAAAAAATACAGCCGGAAAGCTGGTGTAATATGTGTCATAGAAAAAAATACCGACAGGAATTGATGAAGGAGAACAAAGCTGCGGGAAGTGCATCAGGTGGTGTTGCAAGAGAGCGTCTGCGCCTGATGATGGACGCCGAAAAACAAAAATTGGATGAGGAAACGCAGACAAGGATTCGTCAGGAAATCGGCGCCGTGATTACAAAATATGTTGATATCGAGCCAGAAAATATTGAGGTAAAGGTTACCTTAAAGGATTACAAAAAGAGAGAGTAGTGTGAAACGCCTCCTCATATGGGCGTTTCACATGCAGCTTTGGGTTTCGCCTCAAAGCTTGCAGGCAGAGAGAATGACATGGAGATTACTATGTTAAAACAATACAAACCAAAGAATTTTAAGTTCATATTAGTCATGTATGTGGTACTTTTAAATACCCTTGGTGTGCTGCTTGTGGGAAGTGCAAGTCCGGGCGATCAGAATAAGCAGTTGCTTGGAATGCTGTCAGGACTTGCACTCATGCTGGTAATTGCCTTTATTGATTATAATTTTATTCTGCGTTTTGCCTGGCTGCTTTATCTTTTATCCATTTTGATGCTGATTTTAGTTCGTTTTGCAGGAGATGGCTCAAAGGGGGCGCAGCGTTGGTTTGAAATTGGAAGCTTTCGATTTCAGCCATCTGAGCTGGTAAAGATTTTGATGATTTTGTTTTTTGCCTATTACTTCATGAAGCATGAAGAAAAAATCAATCGGGGGAGGACGATTTTTTCCTCGCTTGTGCTCATTGGGATTCCTTTGGCACTGATTGTTATGCAGCCGAATCTCTCGATGACCATTATTATCGCACTGGTGTTTGCGGCAATGCTGTT
>JAQXLR010000143.1 GCA_029012225.1 Clostridiales bacterium | reverse complement strand
ATATTTCATTAGCTCGCTACATGGTAGACACCTTAAATGACGAAAATCTGAAGAAATATAAGCTTTCTTTTTATCTTGGCAGTATTTTGCCGGATATCAAACCGTCTTTTGTATACAAGAGACATGAAATCACAGAAACCTTCTCCGCAGTTCAAAGGCATATTAAGCGACTTTCCGAGGGAAAAAAGTTTATCGAAAAAAAGAAAAACAGAAGATATTACAGGGATTTGGGTCAGATTAGCCATTATCTGGCGGATTATTTTACGTTTCCGCACAATAAGATTTATCCCGGAAGTCTCAAGGATCACTGTTCTTACGAGGAGCAGTTAAAAAGAGATCTGCGAAGCTATTTAAAAAGCGATGAGGCGGCGCATCGGCTTTGGATGGAGACGGCAGAGCCCGCGAAATGGGCAAAGGAGCAGAAGTTTGAGAATGCGGAAGCAATTTGCGGCTTTATTCGCAAATGCCACGAGGAATATGTGGAAAGAACGCATGGTGTGGACAATGATATTTTGCATATTGTGTCCGTGAACCATAGGGCACTGGAGGCAATGATGCGCCTTATGGCAGAGCAAAGAGAAGATTATCGCTTGCAATATGCTTAAGGAATCATTTTTGTCGAGTTATGGCGTTTTGTGACATATGGTTTTGCTTGTATTTTGCTAAGAAATCATGTATCATATTCTTAACTTGTTTCGCTGAGACAACATGTCAGAGCTGAATGCGGAATTCGGCAATCAAGGAGGATTCATATGAAAAAAATGTTTGAATTGCGAAGGAAGATAGAGCTTGCCAGATTAGAGCTGGACAAAGCCCTTTTACAGAATGATAAATTTGAGTCTTGCTATGAAAAAAGTACAGAACTAGACAGGCTGATTGAAGAATACCTTGAGAGAAATGAGAAAATTTGTACATAGATTGTGCATAAGGCAAAACAGTGATGCCGTTCCGTCATCAAAGCAGATAGACGGACGGCATTTTCCTTTTCTTTCACTGGAAGGATGTGGAAGATATGGTTATAATAATTTGGCGGAATCTGTAAGCTGTGGTTGAAATATGAGGATATTTCCTTTATTATAGAAAAAGAGTGTCTCTTTGGGAGATGGGAAGGAAAAGGACAAGGAGGAAGTTATGTATCAAATCGTGAAACGGCAAAAGCTGGCAGATAAGATTTATCTTATGGATGTCAAGGCTCCTCGTGTAGCACAATATTGTGAGCCGGGTCAGTTTGTAATTGTAAGAATGGATGAGAAAGGGGAGCGGATTCCGCTGACAATCTGTGATTACGATAGAGAAGCGGGAACAATCACCATTGTCTTCCAGACTGTGGGAGAATCAACAGAGCACATGGTGGCCCTGCAGGAGGGAGACGCTTTTTTGGATTTTGTGGGACCTTTGGGATGTGCTTCCGATTTGATTGGAGAAGAGATAGAAGCTTTAAAGAAGAAAAAGATTTTGTTTGTGGCAGGAGGAGTAGGAACCGCTCCTGTTTATCCGCAGGTAAAGTGGCTGCACCAGCAGGGAGTCGCCTGTGATGTCATTATGGGTGCGAGAACAAAAGACCTTCTGATTTTAGAGGAGGAGATGAGGGCAGTCTGCAAAAATCTTTACGTGACAACAGACGATGGCTCTTATGGCTTTCATGGTGTCGGGACGGCACAGCTTCAGGCATTATGGGAGGAAGGGGTGCGCTACGACCACTGTGTGGCCATTGGACCTATGATTATGATGAAGTTTGTTGCCAAGCTGACAAAGGAGCTTGGGATACATACTATCGTTTCGATGAATCCGATTATGGTAGATGGAACGGGAATGTGTGGTGCGTGCCGTCTGCTGGTTGGGGACGAGGTGAAATTTGCTTGTGTGGATGGGCCGGAATTTGACGGACATCTGGTCGATTTTGATCAGGCAATGAAGAGACAGGCGCAGTATAAGACAGAGGAAGGAAGAGCGATGCTGCGGTTTGTGGAAGGAAAGACCCATCACGGCGGCTGTGGGAATTGTGGAGGAGATGAGTAATGGACGTATTAAAAAGTGTGCCGGTACGTGTGCAGGATGCACAGGTTCGTGCGAATAATTTTGATGAGGTTTGTTTGGGATACACCGACGAGGAGGCAATGGAGGAGGCGACTCGCTGTATCAATTGCAAGAATGCGAGGTGTATCAATGGATGTCCGGTCTCGATTGATATTCCCGCTTTTATTGAAAAGGTAAAAGAGGGTGATTTTAAGGCGGCATATGAGATTATCAGTAAATCTTCCGCACTTCCTGCAGTCTGCGGACGTGTATGCCCACAGGAGACACAGTGCGAGGGAGTGTGCGTCCGAGGCATCAAGGGAGAACCGGTCGCAATCGGTAAGTTGGAGCGCTTTGTGGCTGACTGGGCAAGAAAAAATGGGATTCAGCCAAAGGCGGCAGAAAAAGGGAATGGACATAAGGTTGCGGTAATCGGAGCAGGGCCGGCAGGACTGACCTGTGCAGGAGATTTGGCAAAGCTTGGTTATGAAGTGACGATTTTTGAGGCCTTACATGAGCCGGGTGGAGTTTTGGTGTATGGAATCCCGGAGTTTCGTCTTCCAAAAGAGGAGGTTGTTACCCCGGAGATAGAAAATGTCAAAGCGCTTGGCGTTAAGTTTGAGATGAATGTTGTCATCGGAAAATCCGTAACGATTGATGAGCTGATGGAAAATGAGGGGTTTGAGGCTGTCTTTATCGGCTCGGGTGCCGGACTGCCCAAATTTATGGGAATTCCCGGAGAGCAGGCGCTTGGTGTATTTTCGGCAAACGAGTACCTGACGAGAAATAATCTGATGAAAGCCTTTAAGGAGGGGTACGAGACACCAATTAAGGCAGGAA
>JAQXLR010000142.1 GCA_029012225.1 Clostridiales bacterium | reverse complement strand
CATGTTTCAGGCGCTCCATGGCGGCCTTTCCTATTAAAAGCTCTGTTCTCGAAAACTGGTTTAACATGTAAATCCTCCATCAAGCATTGTCTGAAATTATAGCATAGCAGTTTTCCTGCTGTCAAATCCTACTCTTTTCCCAGATTTAAGGCTCGCATGGAGTTTAAAATGGCAAGAACGGATACTCCTACGTCTGCAAACACCGCTGCCCACAGGTTTGCCATGCCAAGGGCTCCCAGCGCTAACACAATCGCTTTGACACCCAAGGCAAACACAATGTTTTGTTTCACAATTCCAAGTGTTTTCCGTGAGATTGAGACAAGGGAGGCTATCTTTCGCACATCATCGTCCATCAGAACGATGTCTGCCGCCTCAATCGCCGCATCGGAGCCCATGCTTCCCATGGCAATGCCGATGTCTGCTCTTGTCAGCACCGGGGCATCGTTAATTCCATCTCCTACAAACGCAAGTTGTTCCCGACCTTCCCTTTTTGCCAGAAGCTGCTCTACTTTTTCCACCTTATCTCCCGGCAAAAGCTCCGCATAGACCTCGTCAAAGTTTAGCTTTTCTGCGACTGCCGCCGCTGCTGTTTTGGTATCTCCGGTCAGCATAACGCATTTTTTTACCCCATCTTTTTTGATCTCTCGGAGTGCCTCCTCGACCCCTTCCTTCATCCCATCCGAGATGACAAGCGTCCCCGCAAACTGTCCCTCGCATGCCGCATAAATAATCGTGCCCTGCTCCTCGCACCTTTCATACGAAATATGAAAGACTTCCATCAAGCGGGCATTTCCCAAAAGCACTTCTTTTCCATCCATCCATGCATGGATTCCCTGTCCCGCAATCTCCTCTGCCTCCGAAACCCGCTCCATAGACAAGGGGCGGTTATACGCATTTCGGATACAGACCGCGACAGGATGATTGGAATACCCCTCGGCATGACCTGCCAGCTCCAAAAGTTCCTCCTCTGTCCTGTTCCTCGGAAGCACCTTGGAAACATGAAATTCCCCTTTTGTCAAGGTGCCTGTCTTATCAAAGACAATGGTTGTCATCTCTGCCACCGCCTCCAGATAATTACTTCCCTTGACCAACACTCCCATTTTAGAGGCCGCACCGATTCCTCCGAAAAATCCCATCGGAACGGAAATCACAAGCGCGCAGGGGCAGGAGATGACAAGAAACGTACATGCTCTTTCCAGCCAATCGCGCCACGCACCACCCAAGATAAGGGGCGGGAAAAGGGCAAGCGCAACTGCGGAAATGGTAACGACCGGCGTATAGTATTTTGCAAAGCGGGTAATAAAGTTTTCCATCTTTGCCTTTTTGCTTCCGGCATTCTCCACCAGCTCAAGGATACGGGCAACGGTAGAATCCTCAAACACCTTGCTTACCCTTATCTTAAGCGTGTTCGCACCGTTTACACAGCCACTGACAATCTCATCTCCCACAGACACTTTTCTCGGCACAGACTCGCCTGTCAAGGCTGCCGTATCCAGCAAGGAGGTACCCTCCACCACGATTCCGTCCAACGGAACCCTCTCTCCGGGCTTAATGACAAGGATGCTCCCAACCTCTACGTCGTCCGGATCGACACGACTTAGCACTCCGTCCTCCTCAAGATTGGCATATTCCGGACAAATATCCATCAATTCTGAAATAGACTGTCTGGATTTTCCCACGGCATACTCCTCAAACAAATCACCGACCTGATAAAACAGCATGACTGCGACGGCCTCTGCATACTCCTTTACCGCAAACGCACCAAAGGTTGCGATTGTCATGAGAAAATTTTCATCAAACACCTGCCCGTTTCGGATATTGCGTGCCGCCTTGCAAATGATATCGTATCCGATGATAAGATACGGCAGCAAGTAAAGAAGGATGGCCGCCTCTCCCTGCCTGCCCCAAATTGCCAATCCAATCAGAAGCGCCAGCGAGAGCAGGATTCGCAGAAGCTTCCCTTTCTGTCCCTTCCTCATAGCAGCACCCTGCAATCCGGCTCAATTTTTGCACATGCCTTTACCGCCTGCTCCACAATCTCATCAAAGCGCTCATCATCCGCTTCTATCGTCAGCTTCTGCATCAAAAAGCTCACGCTTACATCCTTAACTCCCTCAATCTTTTTGATTGCCTCCTCCATCTTTGCTGCACAGTTTGCGCAGTCGAGATTTTCCAGCTTAAACTTCCTCCTCATAGCATTCTCCTTCCTTTCATTCCTCAATATGCTCTCGTCCCTGATCGATAATCGTTCTCACATGGGCATCTGCCAGCGAATAAATGACTGATTTTCCTTCCCGCCTGCCTGCCACAAGCTTCGCCTGCTTTAATATCCGAAGCTGATGGGACACGGCAGACTGATTCATATTAAGCGTGGCTGCCAAATCACAGACACACATTTCCGATTGAAACAGTACAAAGAGGATACGGATGCGTGTAGAATCACCAAACACCTTAAACAGCTCTGCCAAATCATACAGTTCCTCCTCATTCGGCATTTGCCTGCTTGCCGACTGCACCTTATCCTCGTGGACACAAAAATCCTCACAACACTCTATCCCATTTTTCTCCAAATTCTCCTCCTCCTTTTTCTTACCCTTATAAATTATTCCCGGCACAATCCCATATCAATGTATGAACATTTATTCATATGTATATATCATATTCCCTCTCTCTCCTTTTGTCAACCGCAAAATCCTCAGCCCTTCTACTTTTTTTAGAAATGATAAGGAATTTTTCTTCCTTCCATGCTATAATACACAAAAAAGTATGTAACAGGAGGTTTTTATGCCAAGCATCAGCTTATGTATGATTGTAAAAAATGAGGAAGCCGTTCTGGCGCGATGCCTTGACAGCATCGCCGATCTTGTCGATGAAATCATCATTGTCGATACCGGCTCTACCGATCACACGAAAGAAATCGCTGCGCGCTATACCTCCAAAATTTATGACTATAAATGGCACAGTGATTTTTCTGCCGCACGCAACTTTTCTTTTTCCAAGGCGTCTATGGAGTATATCTACACAGCCGATGCGGACGAAATCTTGGATGAGGAAAACAGAGAGCGCTTCCTTCGCTTAAAAGCTGTTCTTCTTCCTGAAATTGAGCTTGTTCAGATGAAATATGTGACGGAAGTATCTGCCGATTCCTCCTTAAACCCCAAAACAGAATACCGTCCTAAGCTTTTTAAGCGACTGCGCCCCTTTGTCTGGATGGATCCGATTCACGAATCCGTTCGTTTACATCCGGTTGTATTTGACAGTGATATTGAAATCCTCCACAAGCCGCAGGCGCGTCAAAACAAACGGGACTTTTCCATTTTTATTCGGGCATTTGAGTATGACGGCACCTTTTCCCCGAAAATCCGCACCATGTACGCAAGAGAGCTTCTGCAAATCGGAAGCACGAAGGATTTTTCGGATGCCAAGCCGATTTTCAGCCATATTTTTGATTTTGATTCCTCCGAGGAGGCAAGAAAGGAGGCCTCATGCATTCTCGCGCACATCTACCGCTTGGAGGACAATAAAAATGAGTTTTTTAAGCTGGCTATGAAGGATATGCTGGCTACTCCCTGTGCCGAGATGTGCTATGAGCTTGGCACCTACTTTTTGATGCAGGAGGACTACAGCGAGGCCGCCTTGTGGTTTTATAATGCCGCCTACGAAACGGAGAGCATTCTGGATCCGCATACAAGCGGTGACCTTCCCCTCCTTGGACTGGCGGAGTGTTATTCCTTCTTGATTGAACAGGAAAAGAAACAGCTTACTCCCGATCCCACTCGAATCATGCGCTATGAGGAGGAATTTGAAAAATACCGTACTGCCTCCCGTAACTGGAAGCTGCCCGAGGAGGCATAATCCTACGCTAAGTTGCTTTTTCTTTGAAATGGAGATTCTTATGACTTTAATCAGAAATGCTTTTGGTAGACTTTTTTTTGATTTCCGACAGAACAAGGTTCTGCTCGGCTGTACTCTTTTCTATCTTGTGGCTGCGCAGAGCCTTTTTCACTCCGTCTGCCCTATTGCCATCTTTTTGGGTGTTCCTTGTCCTGCCTGCGGATTGACACGGGCAGGAGTACTTCTACTGTCCGGGCAATGGAAAACCGCATGGCAGATGCACCCTGCTGTTTTTCTCTTGCTTCCTTATCTGCTTTACCTGGGCTTTTTCCGCTATGTCATAGGCAAAAAGCCACCGCATATTACAGGTATCACTTATCTTTTGGGCGCGGTTGTAATCGCTCTTTATCTTCTTCGTTTTTCCTCCGGTACTCTGCCTCCCATATGGCCGGATGGCATTTTCCCCACAAAAAAGTTCTTCTCTGTTTTTTCATAGGAAAGATCGGTAAATTTTATGCATATCTTAGAAAGCTGCTGCATATCATAAAAGAAAGGCAGATGCTTGACGTATGCGGCTGCACTTTCCGAGCACAAGCTCTTTTGGATAAAAGAATAAAAGGGGGGAATTTCTATGCTGGCTTGGCTTTTATGGCTTCTTGATTATGCCAAAAGTCTGCGAACACACTAAGCTTTCCATATGATTATTTCTTGTGTTCGCCTCGCATCAGCCTGCCTATTTTCTTGACCAGATTCACATCGGCAGGCAGCCATTCGACCGCTTGCAGCTCGTCTTCTCCAAGCCACTTCGCCGCCTTGTGCTCCTTTAAGGTTAAGGTTCCTGATACAACCTCGCACCAGAAGCACTGCATCGACAGGTGAAAGGTCGGATAATCATATTCTACGGTATCAATCAGCTCCCCCACTGCGATTTCGATATCCAGCTCTTCTTTTATCTCCCGGACAAGGGCTTCCTGTGCCGTTTCACCTTCTTCCGGCTTTCCACCCGGAAATTCCCAGCCTCCCTCAAAGGCTCCGTATCCTCTCTGGGTTGCAAATATCTTATCCTTCTCTCTGATTACTGCTGCAACTACTTTTACGATATTCATGCCGTTTCCCCTTATTCTTCGTATCCCAATCTTGAGGCAGGTGTTCCCTACTTGTTTTGCGTGGCATCCGGCAGTCTCTCCTCCTAGCACGCATCCGGATATACGCGCATCAGCCATTCTACATATTTGCCCATGCCCTTTTTTGCTCCCTCTTCTTCAAAGGCCTTACTGGCTTCATTGATTTTCTCCAAATCCTCCGGAGAGAGAGATCTTAACGCAAATGGAAACAGAACATTGTTTTCCTTATCCGCATGACGCTGCAGCAAATCCACATATGCCAGCGCATGCGTCATCACATCCAGCTTTTGCGCTGCTGTCGGCTCTTGCCCCAGTGCCTTGATTGCCTCCTCCATGGACTGGAGATGATAACGCCCAAGATTGTGCTCTACCATCATCCCTGACTGAATCATCTTGTGTGCAATAGGCCCCAGCTTCTCCAGCATAACGGCAAAGAGAATTTCCTCCTCTTTCCCATGATGATGCGCATCTGCATACTCTTTGATAAAGCAAACGCAATCCATCCACTTCTCTTTATCCGTTTGCTCACCTTTTAGCATTTTCTCACACAAATGCCTTAAGTATTTTGTAAAACGAACCACGTGCTCATGCTCTGTATACAAAATATCAATTCCGTACATTTTCCTTCCTCCTCTCCTTTCTTTTACAAGAGCCTCCTATTGGGGGAGGAGGCTCTCTTTTGGCTATTCAAAGTATCTCTTATTTTTATGTTTTTATGCCAGAAACAATTTTAAATCTTCCTCTACTGTCCCTATTCCGGCAATCCCAAAGTTATCTACCAGCACCTTTGCCACATTGGGAGAAAGGAATGCAGGTAAGGTAGGTCCTAAATGGATCTTTTTTACGCCTAGGTATAAGAGGGACAAAAGAACAATCACTGCTTTTTGCTCATACCATGCTACGTTAAACGCAATCGGCAAATCATTGATATCCTCAAGGCCAAATACCTCTTTTAATTTTAAGGCAATGACCGCAAGGGAATAGCAATCATTACACTGACCGGCATCCAGAACTCTCGGAATCCCGCCAATGTCTCCCAGCTCTAGCTTATTGTATTTATACTTTGCACAGCCGGCGGTTAAAATGACGGTGTCCTTAGGCAGCGCTTTTGCAAAATCAGTGTAGTAGCTTCTGGATGCCTGACGTCCGTCACAGCCTGCCATAACAAAAAATTTCTTGATTGCTCCTGACTTCACTGCATCTACAATCTTATCTGCCAGCGCAAGAACCTGATTGTGGGCAAAGCCGCCTACAATATCCCCTTCTTCCAAAGCGATGGGTGCAGGACATTTTTTTGCCATCTCAATAATCGGCGTAAAATCCTTGTGTCCGTTTTCGTCTCTGTCAATATGCGGGCAGCCTTCATAGCCGGCAGCGCCTGTCGTAAACAGTCTGTCCTTATAAGTATCCTTCGGAGGAACAATACAGTTTGTTGTCATCAGGATAGGACCACGGAAGCTCTCGAACTCCTCCTTCTGCTGCCACCATGCATTTCCATAGTTTCTTGCGAAATGACTATATTTTTTAAAAGCAGGATAATAATGCGCCGGAAGCATTTCCGAATGCGTATACACGTCCACTCCTGTCCCTTCCGTCTGCTCCAACAGCTGCTCCAAATCTCTTAAATCATGTCCGGAAACCAAAATGCCGGGGTTCTCTCCGACTCCAATATTTACTTTTGTGATTTCCGGGTGGCCATATGCCTCTGTGTTGGCAGCATCTAACAATGCCATACCATCCACTCCGAATTTTCCGGTTTCCATCGCCAGAGCCACCAATTCATCGGCACTTAGGCTGTCATCTAACGTTGCTGCCAGTGCTCTCTGCAAAAACGCGCTGATAGCGGCATCTGTTCTCCCCAATTCCCAAGCATGTTTCAGGTAGGCACAAAGCCCTTTCACACCATAGATAATCAGTTCTCTTAAGCTTCTGATATCCTCATTCTCGGTCGCCAAAACGCTTGCCTTTGGCGCCTGTGCCAAGATCTCCTCTTTTGTCGATGCATTCCAAAGAGCCGCTTCATGAAGTCCGCTCTTATCCGCAAGCTTTGCCAGCATCTCCTCCTTTCTTCTTAAGGTTTCAAAAATCCTTTCATAGAAGATTGCTTTGTCAAAGTTTGCGTTGGTAATCGTAGTAAACAGGCTCATAACGATATAAGCATCTGTCTCCTCGGAAATCGTTTCCCCCTGCTTTCTTAAAGCAGTATTTACCTCACTTAAGCCTTTTGTTGCATAAACCAGCAAATCCTGCAATGCTGCCAGCTTTGCATCCTTTCCGCAAACACCTGCAACGGTACAGCCTGTACATTTTGCAGTCTCTTGACACTGATAACAAAACATTTTGTTTTCCATGGTTTCCTCCTAATCATCAAATAATTTCACTTGCCTTCTGATTGGAATTATACTAGAATAACAGCAGAACGCTGTTGCCATAGCAACATTTCAAAAAAATCAATGTTACGACAATTTGGCTTAGGTTTTTGTATTTTGATGCTCTAAAATAAAAATGCGAAAACTCTGCAATTAGGAGGCGAAAGCAATGGACTACTCCATTTTGAAAAACTGTACTCTATTTTCTGAAGTAAAACCGGAAGAACTTCCTCATCTGCTTACCTGTATTGATGCCCATACAAAATGTCTGCCGGCAAATGCGTATCTTTGGTTTGCCGGAGATGCGGTCAACATGGTTGGAATTGTCCTTTCCGGCTCACTGGAGCTGATAAAAGAAAATCCGGCAGGCGTAAAGCACATCTTGGATTTTATAGGACCCGGTCAGCTTTTTGGCGAGGGCATTGTCTGCACGAAGCTGCGCGTATCCCCCGTAACGGTAAGAGCCAGAGAAAAATCGCAAGTGCTGTTTCTTCCCTTTGAAAAAATCATTCGCACCTGCGGTCACTCCTGCGCCTTTCATCATCAGCTCATCCGAAATATGATGATGCTGCTCGGCGAAAAAAATCGCATTTTAAACTATAAAATTGAGCTTCTCGCACTTAAGGGAATGCGCGAAAAGCTGGCTTCCTACCTTCTTTACGAGTCCCAAAAGCGAAACAGCCTGTCCTTTACGATTGTTCCAAACCGCAACGAACTGGCTGAGTACCTAAATGTATCCCGTGCCTCCATGTGCCGGGAGCTTGGCAGGATGAAGGAGCTCGGGCTGATTGATTATTATCAGAATTCCTTTAAAATTATATCAAAGGACAAGCTGGCACAATGTCTGTTATAACAATTCCCATTGCCGCTGCAGCCGTGCCTTATCGCTGTTCTTTATAGTCCCCGGAAATATTCCGGCTTGTACTCTGTATTTTTCATCGCCGCACGTATTCTCTCCAATAATTTTAAACGGTCTTCATTGAGCGTTCCGCTCAGATTCACGTAATTGGAGGCATGGTTCGCCCGAAAGACCGTTCCGTCTGAATCTACATTCGACAGAAATATCTCCATCTCCTCCATGACCTCTTGCGGTGTAAGCAGAATAAAATCTCCTCTCTCCACCAGGCGGCATATAGGGGCAGGCTCCTCCAGCATAAGCGTCAAAAAGCCCAAGTAGTCCGGCTTCATCCTACTAATCAGGCGAGCCGAGCAAAGCGCATGCTCTCTTTTCCTCTCCCTGCTCCCCAGTCCGGAAATCAGGGTGACCGACGTTTGAAATCCACATTTTTTTGCTTTTTCTCCCGCCTCTCCTATCTGTGCCGCTGTTACCCCCTTGGCCATACTTCGAAGCACCTCATCGTCTCCCGATTCTGCTCCGATATAAAGAAGCTGCAAACCGGCATCCCGGATGCCTCTAAGCTCCTCCTCACTTTTTTCCAGAATATCCTGTGTAGTGGCATAAGCAGAAATCCGCTGTACCCATGGCATTTTTTCTCGTATAAACTGCAGGATATCCCGCATCTGCTCGGTGGGCATACAAAGTGCATCCCCATCTGCCAAAAAGACTTTTTCGATGCTTTGTCCGTAATATGTAAGCCCCTCTAAGATATCCTGCTTTATCTCATCCATCTTTCGAATGCGAAAATGCTTTGTCCGATACATATTACAAAACACGCAGGTATTGTGGGCGCAGCCAATGGTGACTTGAATAATGAGACTGCGCGCTTCACTGGGCGGACGGTACACAATTCCTTCATACCTCATTTTTGTTCTTCTCCCTCTAATATCGCTGTATCAACTATCCTTCCTCTCGTCTCCCCAGAAGAAAAGTGCAACTGTTCCGGGGCCTGTGTGGCTGCCAATTGTCGCGCCAATGGGATAAATTTTAACCTTTCCCTGAAGGCTTGGAAATTTTTCTTCAATCAAATCCGCAACTGCCCTTGCATCTTCCATACACACAGAATGGCAGATATAACATTTTCCTTGATAATCCAGTCCCTCCTCGGCATGCGCCTCCATCATCTCCACCATACGACGGATTACCTTGTGCTTGCCTCGTATTTTTTCCTGCGGCTTTAGCCTTCCTTCCTTATCCATGTTCAAAAGCGGGCAAATATTCAATACGGTTCCCACCATTCCCGCTGTTTTGGAGATTCTTCCACCCTTGATGTAGAATGATAAGTCCGTAGAAAAAAACCAATGGTGCATCCGCAGCTTATTTTTTTCAATCCATTCATACAATTCCTCAATGCTTTTTCCCGCATCTCGCAAATCTGCCAGCGTTTCCAGAATCAAACCATATCCACTTGATGCTCCAAAAGAATCCACAAGATATATACGTCTATCCGGGTATTTTTCTACCAATTCTTCCACCGCTAAGCGGGCAGAATTGTATGAGCCGGACAGACCGCTTGAGAATTCAATATGAAGAATATCCTTTTCTTCCTCAAAAAGCTTCTCGAAATGCTGTGTATATTCCGTAACCGTAACCTGGGATGTTTTTGTCTCCGCACCCGCTGTCATTTTTTGATATAATTCCTCTGTGGAAATAGACGCTCCCATGTCATCGGGATACTCTTTTCCATCTAAAGTAAAGTGAAAGCAAACATATCGGATGTCCCGATCCTCCATTTGCTCTTTTGTCAAATCCACGGTTGAACTGCAACTCAAAATATAGTCACTCATAAAAATCCTCCATTCCGAAGTAGTTTAGCAAGACTCTCTATCGGTGTCATAAAGACCAAGTAATTGTATCATATGTGATGCACAAGAACAAGTCATCCATCCAAACTAAGTTGTTCGTAATTGTATCGCTTTTTCTATCGGCAGCATCCATCTTTTGGCCAAGCACGGCATACCTTTTCCGCTTATGGCTTGCATATCCTAAATGTCGGATTTTTCAGAAGTGGATTTCCTTCGCAATGCGCTTTTTTCAAAAATATATGGTATAATAATGAAAAAAAAGAATTCGGAAGTCATGTTTGGGGAGGAGCGATGATGAAAACAATCGCAATCATTGATGATGATGTTCATATCGGAGATATGCTGGCGGAAGCGCTGACACAGGAGGGCTACGGAGTTCTTCGTGCATACTCAGGCACAGAAGCCTTATATCTTTTTTCACAAAGCAAGCCAGACTTGGTTCTGCTGGATTTGATGCTTCCCGGGCTGTCCGGCGAAGAAGTCCTTGCACATATTAAGGGCATTCCTGTTATCGTTCTGAGTGCGAGAGCAGATGTACAGGACAAGATTCATCTCCTGCTCAATGGTGCAGCAGATTACATGACAAAGCCCTTTGACACAAAAGAGCTGCTTGCCCGAATTACGGCTCAACTTCGTAAGGCGGCACAGCAGGAGGAGAGCACAGCTCTCTCTGTTGCCGATTTGAGCTTGGATTTATTGTCTTTGACTCTGACCGTTCAGGGAGAAGCGGTAAAGCTGACCAGAACAGAATCTGCCATACTTAAGCTGCTGATGCAAAACCCGAAGCAAGTGATTGCTAAGAGCGTACTGCTGGATCGCATCAGTGCGGATACGCCTGACTGCACCGAACGTTCTTTGAAGCAGCACATCAGCAATCTGCGCAAGAAATTGCAGGCTGTCAGCGGTGTAGATTACATTGAAACCGTATGGGGAATTGGATTCAAATTAGCGCAGCAAAAACCTTGACGAAATCTTGACGTTTTTCTTGACCACTTTCTTGACTCTCATTTTATACACTAAAGTCATCAAAGGAGGTAGCTCGATATGGACTATGTTTTACAAACCAACTGCCTGACAAAAAAGTATAAAAACTTTTCGGCATTGAATGGTCTTACCATGAATGTTCCCAAGGGCTCTATCTATGGTTTTGTGGGAAAAAACGGTGCAGGCAAAACAACATTGATTCGCTTAGTCTGTGGATTGCAGGAACCCACCTCAGGTGACTTCACTCTATATGGAATCCACAACAATAGCAAGGATATCATCCGGTCTCGTCGCCGTATGGGTGCTGTGGTGGAGACCCCTTCTATTTATCTGGACATGACTGCAGAAGAGAATCTAAAGCAGCAGTATCTCATTCTTGGCCTACCGTCATTTGACGGTATCTCTGAGCTACTGCGGCTGGTTGGCCTTGAGAACACCGGAACAAAAAAGGCGAAGCATTTCTCTCTTGGTATGAAGCAGCGCCTTGGCATCGCCATCGCCTTATCGGGCGATCCCGATTTCCTTGTACTGGATGAGCCAATCAACGGCCTCGACCCACAAGGTATTGTGGAAATGCGGGAACTGATTTTGAAGCTGAACCACGAAAGGATGATTACAGTGATCATTTCCAGTCACATCCTAAATGAGCTTTCCCGTTTGGCGACCCACTATGGTATGATTGACAATGGGCGGATGGTAAGAGAGCTGAGTGCAGAGGAGCTGGAGGCTGCCTGCCGCAAATGTGTCCGCATGGAAGTGACCGACACCACAGCTATGGCTCGTGTGCTGGATTCCATGAAGCTGGAATATAAAATTATATCTGCAACAACTGCCGAGGTGTTTGCAAAGGTCAATGTAACTGAGCTGACCATTGCCTTGGCAAAAGAGAATTGTGACGTACTGTCCATGCAGGAGAAAGACGAAAGTCTGGAGAGTTACTACATCTCCCTGATTGGAGGTGGCGGCAATGCGTAAACTGTTATCTGCTAACTTTTTCCGCCTATGGCGCAGTCATTGTTTCTGGCTGATTGTCGGCATTCTGTGCTGCTGGGGCGGCTTTGTTTCCATAATGATGTACCTCAACATCACAAAGCTCGGATATCCAAACACCGAAACCAATGTTTATTTTTTCAACGGAAATCTATGCCTTGGCCCGGCGTTGGCGGTCTTTACCGCTTTTTTTGTTGGGAGGGAATACAGTGATGGCGGATTCCGAAACAAAATTGCCATTGGACATAAAAGGCTTTCCCTTTACTTATCCAATCTGATTCTATGCATCACGGCGGGAATCTTGTTTTTAGCAGCGTTTTGGATTGGCGCGTTGACGGTCGGCTTACCCGCACTGGGAACCGAGATACTTCTGCAATTAGAGAAACCACTCCCAGGGCTTTTCTACTCCTGTATTGCCACCGTTACTTATTCCGCTCTTTTTTGCCTCATCTCTATGCTCGACAGCAATAAGGCCAGGGCAGCTATTATCGGACTTTTGATTGCTGTATTTTTAGTCATGGGGGGGCTTGCTACAAGCAATGGCTTAGCCGAGCCGGAATTTACCACCCGTATGGCAATGAATGCAGAGGGCGCATACGAGATTATGGAAAATGTGCCCAATAGCAAATACCTATCCGGTACCAAACGAGTGGTTTATCAGTGCATCGATGCGCTCCTTCCTTCCTGCCAGGCTCTGCGACCAATTTTATCCAACGCAGCTTATCCCGGTTACATTCCCGCTTGCGCCTTGGGCTGGACGGCTGTTTTGACCGTTTGTGGCTTTCTTCTATTCCGCCGAAAGGATTTAAAGTGAGTGTCAGTGCAGATGGCACGGTGTGTGGCAATTGGAGCGGCAGCGAACCTCTTGCTGACCGTTACTTTCTGTGGTTATGCCTGCCATAACCGCTGCGCTGGGTCATCTTGATTCCACAAGCGAAACACGAAATAAGGAGTTACTGTGAAAGAAAGTAGAGGACAGCCAATAAATGGTGCACTTTAACAAGCTGTCTTATGGC
>JAQXLR010000141.1 GCA_029012225.1 Clostridiales bacterium | reverse complement strand
TTAAATGTGACACCGGATCATCTGGACAGACACTATACGATGGATTGCTATCTTCGGCTAAAGGAGAGTATTACAAAAAATCAGCGAAGAGAAGATGTCTGTGTGCTCAATTATGAGGATGAGAATTTAAGAGCCTTCGGTCAGAGAGTGGAAACGAGGGTCTTGTTTTTTAGCAGCGAGAGGAAGCTGGATTACGGGCTTTATTTGGACGGGGGAGAAATCCTTTATGCCGATGGAGTGGATGTGGTGCGGATCATCCATGTCGACGAGCTCAATATCCTTGGGAAGCATAATTATGAGAATGTGATGGCGGCGGTCGGAATGGCAATTTGTATGGGAGTACCGGTATCTTCGATTTCAGGTACGCTAAAGCGATTTGTGGCAGTTGAACACCGCATCGAATATGTGACAAAAAAGCGTGGAATCCGATTTTACAACGACTCAAAGGGAACCAATCCCGATGCGGCCATAAAGGGCATTCGAGCGATGAACAGGCCGACTCTTTTGATTGGGGGAGGGTATGACAAGCAGTCGGAATATGATGCATGGATCGAAAGCTTCGAGGGAAAAGTAAAAAAGCTTGTCTTAATCGGACAGACGAGAGAGAAAATTGCGGACTGTGCAAGGGCACATGGATTTACCGATCTTATTTTGTGCGATACTCTGGAGGAGGCAGTGGCGGTTTGCTACCAAAATGCGGAGGAGGGAGATGCAGTGCTGCTATCGCCTGCCTGTGCAAGCTGGGGAATGTTCAAAAATTATGAGGAGCGAGGGCGTGTCTTTAAGGAGCAGGTTCTAAAGCTGGAGGAATAAGTATTGGGAGAAAAAAAGAAAAAGCAAAAACCAATCCGATATTTTGATTACAGACTGCTGTTTTTGATTATTTTTATGCTTTGCTTTGGTCTGATTATGCTCTATAGCACCAGCTCCTATTATGGTGCAACGAGAGCGGGAGATGCCGCCTTTTATGTGAAAAAGCAGTTGTTTGCTACCGGGCTTGGGCTTGTGGCAATGATTGTTGTCTCGAGGATTCCGTATCAGATATGGATGCATTTTAGTACGCTGGCTTATCTGATTGCGCTTGGTCTTTGTACCTTTGTTATTTTCGGAGGAAGAGAAGCAAAGGGGCAGGCGAGATGGATTGACCTTGGATTTATCTCCTTTCAGCCATCAGAGTTTGCAAAGCTTGCAGTTATTATTTTTCTGGCGACGATTATCTATAAGATTTCCAGTCAGGTAAAAGATATAAAGACGCTTGTTAAGGTCATGGCAATCATCTTGCCGGTGGTAGGTGTTGTTGCCTACAACAATCTTAGCACGGCAATTATTATTCTTGGGATTGCAGTCTGTATGCTTTTTGTTGCAAGTCCGAAATATTCTCATTTTGTGATGGTGGCCTTGGTTGTGGTTGCCGTCGGTGCGATTTTTATTTTGGCGGCGGGAACGGACGGATACCGCGTAGAGCGCATTCAGGTGTGGCTGGATCCGGAATCAAGCGACAAGGGTTATCAGACCTTGCAGGGTCTTTATGCCATCGGCTCCGGCGGACTTTTCGGGATGGGGCTTGGGGAAAGCATGCAAAAGCTCGGATTTATACCGGAGGCGCAAAACGACATGATTTTTACCGTTATCTGTGAAGAAATGGGACTTTTTGGCGCGGTCTGCCTGGTTTTGCTTTATTTGCTGATGATTTGGCGGTTTATGGTAATTGCCAACAATGCCGCTGATTTATACGGAGCGCTTATCGTGGTTGGAGTTATGGCACATATCTCGATTCAGGTCATTTTAAATATTGCCGTTGTAACGAACACCATTCCGAATACCGGAATTTCATTGCCGTTTATCAGCTATGGAGGAACCTCCATTTTGTTTTTGCTATCCGAGATGGGGCTGGCACTTTCCGTGTCCAGAGGGATAAAATTTGAGGGTACGTAATGATGCTTAGAGAACAGAGGAAACGAAAAAAGAGAAGAAAAATCTGGCTTATTCTATTTTTAAGCCTTTTGCTTATGCTTGCAATCGGAGTCCTTGTGGTTTGGAAGGTGTTTACGGTCGAGAAGGTGATTGTAGAGGGGAATGAGCTTTATTCGTCTGAGCAGATTGAAAATCTGGTGCTAAATGATGAGTATTCATGGAATTCTCTCTATGTGAATTTGAAATATCGGCTTGTGGATACGGGAGAAGTTCCGTTTGTGGATGCAGTGGAGGTATCCCTGTCAAATCCGCACACCTTAAGGATTCGCGTCTATGAGAAGGGAATCCTGGGAAGCTTTTATATTTCCTCAATCGGCCAAAATGCTTATTTTGACAAGGATGGGTTTGTGGTAGAGACCTCCGTGGAGGATATTTCGGATGTGCCAAAGATTACGGGAGTCTCCTGCGATTCGGTCGTTTTGTATGAGCGACTTCCGCTTTCCGATGACAGCCTGCTCACAAGATTACTGGGACTGACGCGGACGCTGAAAAAGTACGAGCTTTTGCCACAGGAGATTTCCTATGACGATAAGCTGCAGCCAATCCTAATTTATGACAATATTCGGGTGATTGTGGGCTCAGATACCTATTTGGAGCAAAAGATTGTGCGGCTTTCCGGTATCCTTCCAAAGCTATCGGGGAAGACCGGTACGCTGCACTTGGAAACATGGACACCGGATATGAGGGATATTATTTTTGATGACCAATCTTAAAAATTTGATCTCCATTGAAACCTTCATGAAAATTTTGAAAAAATTAGTTGATTAATTCAAAGAAAAATTATATTATAGTGTATATGACTTTCACAATGGGCTGGAAGATAGATGGCTTGTATCTTAGATATAAATTTTGGGAGAGAATAAAGGAGGAAGCACCTTGCTTGAGATTATGACAACAGAAGCAGATACCAGTGCGAAAATCATAGTAATTGGAGTTGGCGGAGCTGGGAATAATGCTGTAAATAGAATGATTGATGAAAATATTGGCGGTGTTGAGTTTATCGGAGTCAATACAGATAAGCAGGCACTGGCGCTTTGTAAGGCGCCCACGCTGATACAAATCGGTGAGAAGCTTACCAAGGGGCTTGGAGCAGGAGCACAGCCGGAGATCGGCGAAAAAGCTGCGGAGGAAAGCATGGAGGAGCTCTCGGCAGCCGTAAAAGGTGCGGATATGGTATTTGTTACCTGCGGTATGGGTGGCGGAACCGGGACTGGAGCAGCTCCTGTTGCTGCCAAGATTGCGAAGGATCAAGGCATTCTTACGGTAGGAGTTGTGACAAAGCCGTTTAAATTCGAGGCAAAGCAGCGTATGACGAACGCAATTTCAGGAATTGAGCGCCTAAAGGAGAGCGTTGATACTTTGATTGTAATACCGAACGATAAGCTTCTTGAGATTGTGGACAGGCGTACTACGATGCCGGATGCGTTGAAAAAGGCAGATGAGGTACTGCAGCAGGCAGTGCAGGGGATTACGGATTTGATTAATCTGCCGGCGCTGATTAACCTTGATTTTGCGGATGTCTCCACTGTAATGCAGGACAAGGGGATGGCACATATCGGAATCGGAAGTGCCAAGGGGGATGACAAGGCGATTGAGGCAGTGAAGCTTGCGGTTGCCAGCCCACTTCTGGAGACAACCATCAATGGTGCAACCCATGTGATTATTAATATTTCCGGTGATATTTCTCTGATTGATGCCAACGATGCTGCAAGCTATGTGCAGGATTTGGCAGGAGAAAATGCCAACATTATTTTTGGAGCAAAATACGATGAATCTATGACAGATTCGGCGACGATTACCGTGATTGCGACAGGACTTGAGAATCCTACGATTCCCAATAAGATTATGCCGAATCTTAAGTACAGAGAAGCTTCTCCGGTGACACGACCGGTTTCTCAGGCCTCTGCAGGCTTTGGAGCCTCGATGCAGCCGCAGGCGACGATGAATCCTACGCTTACCGGGATTCAAAGACCGCGCCAGCCGGAGAGTACGGTACAGCAGGTGGATATTAAGATACCGGACTTTTTGAAAAATACAAGAAAATAATCAAAAAAGACTTGTTGCTTTTTGTCAAAAAAAGCGAACAAGTCTTTTTTTTTGCTGCAATGATTTTGACAAAATAATCGTGTGCAATAGAATTATAATTTCCTATATGCAAAGGGAGCTGAGGTGAGGGACATATATGTTTTTTATGTAGATCTGTTTTTGGTGCAAAATTTTTTTATGGATTTTGTGGCATTAAGTGGTGCAAATTTTTTTTTAAAACGGCATCTAAGAATCGGGAGATTGCTTGCGGTATCACTTGCAGCATCCATGGCAGGACTGCTTTGTCTCCTTGTTTTTAAAAACTTTGTACTCTATCGGATGGTCGTTCATGTTTTGATTAATACCTTGATGATTCTGCTTGGCTTTGGAAGATGCAATTTGTGCCAATTTCTGGAAAACTGGGGCGTAACATATCTGGCCATTCTTGTTCTTGGAGGAATTTTAAACGCACTGTTAGCCAGTGGGTTTGTGCCAAATCAGTTTTTTTTGCAGATCCTTCTTGCAGCAGCTTTGGGATATGGAATCCTGCTTTATCTTATGCAGAAGAAGACATTTTCAGACAACCTTTATTTGGTAACCTTAAGAAAAGACAGGCGATGTATGGAAGTCATGGCATATTGGGATACAGGAAACCAGCTTTATGATCCCTATACGGGGCAGGCGGTATCCGTCTTAAGCAGTACGAAGGCGAGAGACTTTTTTGATGGAAGGAGGGATCGTGTCCGTTATGTTCCTTACTGCTCACTGGGAGAGCAGAGGGGACTCCTCCCGGTAATTAGCATAGATGAGCTAATCCTATTTGACGGAAAACAAGAAATCCACATGCATCAGATGGCGATTGGCATAGCGGGAGAGGAGCTTCTGGAGAAAAAGGAGTATGATTTGATATTGCATGGTTCAATGCTGTAGCAGGAGATTGACGGAAAGGAATGGGGACGGAGATGTACATAAAAATTATGGTTCCGGAATACAAAGCGCGAGGATTTTTCAAAGGACTGGAGCGGTTTTTTTTTCAAAAGCGAAATGAGGTGCACTATATTGGCGGAGCAGAGGTGCTCCCGCCGCCATTGCCGGGCGAGGAGGAGGCTGCCTGCATCCAAATGTTGGAAGGAGATATGCCGGAGGAAGCAAGAAAAAGGTTGATTGAGCATAATCTAAGACTTGTCGTGTATATTGCTAAAAAATTCGACAATACAGGTGTGGGTGTGGAGGATTTGATTTCCATAGGAACCATTGGACTGATTAAGGCAATCAATACGTTTAATCCAAAGAAGAATATTAAGCTGGCAACCTATGCCTCAAGATGCATTGAAAATGAGATTTTGATGTATTTGCGGCGAAATAATAAAACGCGCATGGAGGTATCGATTGATGAGCCCTTGAATGTGGATTGGGACGGAAATGAGCTTCTTTTATCGGATATTTTAGGAAGTGATGAGGATATCATCTATCGGGATATTGAGATGGAGGTGGAGAGAAAGCTCCTCCAAAAAGCCATCGCAAAGCTTTCGGGGAGAGAGCGGATGATTATTGAGCTTCGTTTTGGATTAAATACGGTGGGAGGAGAGGAAAAGACACAGAAGGAGGTAGCAGATATGCTTGGAATTTCCCAGTCGTATATTTCAAGACTGGAAAAGAAGATTATGGTACGATTGAAAAAGGAGATTGTTCGCTTTGAATAGAACAAGAACTTTTGCTGCTCAGCGGCTTAGTGTTGTCTAAGCTGGCGGAAAATGGTATGATAAAACCAATAAATGGATTGGAGGAGAACATATGATACTTGAGTTTTTAGGAGCGGCACATGAAGTGACAGGAAGCTGCCATTATCTGTCCTTTCATGATAAGCATTTGCTGGTGGACTGCGGAATGGAGCAGGGACCGAATCTCTACGTGAATCAGGACATTCCGGTGAATGCGGCAGAGATTGACTACGTTTTTATTACACATGCGCATATAGACCATTCCGGTATGCTTCCGCTTTTGCATAAGCATGGCTTTCGAGGGCAGGTGTTTGCGACAACGGCAACGGCACAGCTGTGTAACATTATGCTAAAAGACAGTGCACATATTCAGATGTTTGAGGCAGAGTGGCGCAACCGAAAAGCAAGGAGAGCAGGCCAGGAGGAGGTTGTACCGATTTATGATATGGATGACGCCATCGGAGTATTAGAGCACTTTGTTTCCTGCGATTACCATAACACGATAGAGGTGTGTGAGGGTTTGCGTGTCCGATTTGTGGATGCAGGACATCTGCTGGGCTCCGCCTCCATTGAGATGTGGATCGAAGAAAAGACGGATGAGGGTATAGAGAGCAGAAAGCTTGTTTTTTCCGGTGATTTGGGCCCCGGCAATCGTCCTTTGATTCGAGATCCGGAGTACATAAAGGACGCGGATTACGTTCTGGTGGAATCCACCTACGGAGACAGACTTCATACGACGATGCCGGATTTTGCAAAAGAGCTGGCAAGGGTGCTGCGCGATACATTTATAAGAGGAGGAAATCTCGTTATTCCGGCATTTTCGGTGGGACGCACACAGGAGATGCTCTATTTTCTTCGTCGTGTAAAAACGGAGGAATTGTTGCCGGAGTTTGAAGATTTTGAGGTTTATGTGGATAGTCCGCTGGCAGTAGAGGCAACAACGATTTTTAACGAAAATGTGTCAGACTGCTTTGATAAAGATGCGTTGGATTTGATTGGACAGGGAATCAACCCCATTCGTTTTCCGGGACTTCGCATGGCAATTACCAGTGATGAATCAAAGATGATCAATTTTAATGAGAAGTCTAAGGTTATTATCTCTGCATCCGGTATGTGCGAGGCGGGGCGCATCCGGCATCATTTAAAGCATAATTTATGGCGCGCAGATTCCACGATCTTGTTTGTGGGATATCAGGTTCCGGGGACACTCGGAAATTCCCTGCTAAACGGAGCAAAGGAGGTCAGGCTGTTTGGAGAGACGATTGATGTGCGGGCAAAGATTGAGAATCTGCCGGGCATCAGCGGACATGCAGACCAAAGTCAGCTGACAGCGTGGGTAAAGGCATTTGAGAAAAAGCCAAAGAAGATTTTTGTCGTACATGGAGAGGACAAGGTAACGGAGACTTTTGCAAAGCATCTGGAGCAGGAGACGGGGGTCTGCGCCTACGCGCCCTACAGTGGGGATGCCTTTAACCTCCTTACCGGAGAATGCATCCGAGAGGGATCAAGAGCCGTCGTAGAGCGAAAGGAGAAGAGTGTTCGCGCTGCAAGCAATGTATTTGCAAGGCTTTTGGCTGCCGGAGGACGTTTGATGACAGTAATCCAAAAATGCGAAGGGCTTCCGAACAAGGAGCTTGCCAAGTTTGCAGATCAAATCAATGCGCTCTGCGGCAAATGGGACAGGTAGCTATAGGGAGAGGTAATGCCGGATGGATTTTAGAGCAGATTTTTCCAGCCGGCTGACCTGTGCCTGCGAGATATGAATTTCGTCTGCAACCTCCATTTGCGTTTTGCCCTCAAAAAAGCGAAGCTTGAGAATGTAATTTTCACGCTCGCTCAGACGGTTCATTGCATCATTTAAGGAGAGCGCTTCAATCCAGTTTTCCTCCCGGTTTTTTCTGTCACTGATTTGATCCATGACATAGAGCGTGTCACCTCCGTCGGTATAGACCGGATCATACAGACTTAGGGGGCTTTGGATTGCATCTAGGGCGAAGACAATCTCCTCCTGTGTCAGACCGGATTCCTTGGCAATCTCCTCGATGGTGGGCTCCTTGGTGCTTGTTTTTGACAAAAGCTCTCTCGTATGGATTGCCTTGTATGCGGTGTCCCTAAGGGAGCGACTTACACGGATGGAGTTGTTGTCGCGCAGATAGCGTCGGATTTCTCCGATAATCATGGGAACGGCATAGGTAGAGAATTTGACTCCTATGTCAGGGTCAAAATTGTCAATGGACTTAATGAGACCGATACAGCCAATCTGAAACAAATCATCCACATTTTCGTGATTTCCGGAAAAGCGCTTGATGACGCTTAGTACAAGGCGCAGATTTCCCTTGATATAGGTTTCTCTGGCTTCCGAGTCTCCTTGCTTAATGCGGCGGAAGAGATCTTCCTTTTCTTCTTCCTTTAAGATGGGGAGTTTTGCAGTGTTCACACCGCAGATTTCTACTTTATATGAAGCCATGATGTCGCGTTCCTCTCTGTGTTCTTTTCGTGGGTCGGTCTAATAAAAAGGATGCTTCATTTACCGGAAGTTTATGCAGGAGAAAAGAGATTTTTTGAAAAACAAAAGAAATACGGAAAGCACTATCGAAAGAAGTATTTTTATGCTATAATAAAGACAGAGTCTCGTAGAAAGAAGGAAAGAGGATTTATGAAAGATATCATTGATGAGCGCAATGAGCGCGAGAGAATCGGAAAAAGCATCATTAAGTATTGGAACGTGAGATATCAGCCGTTATCGCCGCTTTCAAAAGCCCCTAAGGGTACTGCAGAGGAGTCGGATGCTTTGGCAGAGCCGGATGGGCTTAAGGGAACAGAGACTGAAAATGAATGTTTGGCCGATCAAAGCGGGATAAGTCTGCCGGATGGTGTGACAAAGGAGCAGATTGAGAGCATATTGAGCGAGAAATCAGATGCCTTCCGGGATTTTCTGGAAAGCAGCATCAATGGAGAGAGGTAAGTATTTTTCGAATGTCAAATCGAACCGTGATGCATACAATAGAATAAGAGAATATGTGGAGGGCTTTATGTCAGAGATTACTCTGCGTAAATACCATGGGCTGGGAAATGACTATCTGATTTACGACCCTAAACGAAATGAGGCGAAGCTGCAAGTCAGACAGATTGAGAAGCTTTGCAAAAGGAATATTGGGGTCGGAGCAGACGGGATTTTATATGGCCCTTTTTTTCATGGGACAGACATTCATGTGCGTATTTTCAACCCGGACGGAAGTGAGGCGGAAAAAAGCGGAAACGGTATCCGCATTTTTTCAAAGTACTTAAAGGATATGGGCTATGTCAAAGAAGAACAGTACATCCTTCATACGAAGGCAGGAGAGACCAAGATTGATTTTTTAGACGAGGATGGAAGCAAGATGCGGGTAGATATGGGGATTCCGGGATTTCAGGCGGGAGAGATACCGGCTGTGGGCTTTGGCGAAGAGATTGTAGGAGAGTCCATTTTTTTCTGTGATAATTTCTATAATGCGACCTGTGTATCTGTCGGCAATCCAAATTGTGTGATTCTTTTGGAGGAGGCAGACCGCAAAAGGGCAATGCAGCTAGGCCCCTATGTGGAGAATTCCAAATATTTTCCGAACCGCATCAATATGCAGCTTTGTAAAGTGATTGATTTTGAAAATATCCAGATTGAAATTTACGAGCGTGGGGCAGGATATACTTATGCATCGGGGACAGGAGCCTGTGCCGCTGCGGCAGCTTCCCACCGCATGGGTCTGATCGGAGATCGGGTAACCGTACATATGCATGGCGGAACGCTTTTCATTGAGTTTGGAGAGGATGGAAGGATTTTTATGACAGGTCCGGTGGTGTATATCGGAAAGATTACACTGGCTGAACAATTTTTTGCATAAATAGTTTGAGACGAAGGAGGAAAATATGAAAAACAAAAAAGTAATGCCTATAGTTTGGGCGGGAATGATAGCGGCAATTTATGTTGTGCTGACAATTTTCATCAGCAGCTTTGGTCTTGCCTCCGGTGCAATACAGATTCGTGTTTCGGAGGCACTGACTATTTTGCCTTATTTTACATCTGCCGCGATTCCCGGACTTTCCATCGGCTGTCTTGTGGCGAATCTTTTGACGGGAGCCCCGATTTACGATGTGATTTTTGGGAGCCTTGCAACTTTTCTTGGGGCAGTGGGAACATATCTTTTAAGGCGGCATAAATTTCTTTGCACATTGCCACCTGTTGTTTCCAATGTAATCATCATTCCGTTGGTGCTCCGATACGGCTATGGCCTTACAATGGAGGTTGGCGGTATGGATTTGTCTATTCCCTTTTATATGCTGACAGTCGGAATCGGGCAAATCATTTGCTGCTGTGTGCTTGGAACCTTGCTTCGTCGAGCAATGTCGGGAATCCGTCATGTGGTCTTTCAGGAGATATAGGATATACCTATAGCTGGTAGTCTTTTTTTCGTATTATGCACAGAAATCCTTTTGTGGTACTATTTTCCTTAGAAAATCAGATGTGGCGTTTGAAACGATGCGATAGGACAGAAAAGGAGAGAGGGAAAATGGGAAAAGGATTAACGGAGAGAAAGCTAAGATTTGAGACATTGCAGCTTCATGTAGGGCAGGAGCAAGCAGATCCTGCAACAGGAGCAAGAGCAGTTCCGATTTATCAGACATCGTCTTATGTATTTGATAACAGCGACCATGCGGCGGCACGCTTTAATCTGACTGACGCAGGGAATATTTATGGGCGGCTGACAAATCCGACGCAGGATATTTTTGAACAGAGAATTGCAGCACTGGAGGGTGGTGTGGCTGCCTTGGCTACAGCCTCAGGGGCGGCGGCCATTACCTATGCGCTGCAAAATCTGGCTCATGCGGGAGACCATATTGTGTCGGCAAATAATATTTATGGGGGCACTTACAATCTGCTCGCACATACTTTCCCGGAATTTGGAATTTCCACAACTTTTGTGAACCCCTTTAATGTGCATGAGGTAGAACAGGCGATTCAGGAGAATACAAAGGCCATCTACATAGAGACACTGGGCAATCCGCATTCTGATGTGGTAGATATAGAAGAGCTGGCAAACCTTGCCCATGCCAACGGGATTCCGCTTGTGATCGATAATACCTTTGCTACGCCTTATCTGGTGCGTCCGATTGAGTATGGTGCGGATATTGTCGTACATTCAGCAACCAAATTTATAGGAGGGCACGGAGCGGCAATCGGCGGGGTCATTGTAGACAGTGGAAAATTTGACTGGGAAGCAAGCGGCAAATTTCCTTCGCTTGTCGAGCCGAATGCGAGCTATCATGGGATCAGCTTTACAAAGGCGGTAGGTGCAGCGGCATTTGTGACAAAAATTCGTGCGACCTTATTGCGTGATACCGGAGCGGCAGTTTCTCCCTTCCATGCATTTTTGTTTTTGCAGGGTTTGGAAACCTTATCTTTGCGTGTGGAACGCCATGTAGAAAATGCGCTTAAGGTAGCATCCTATTTAAAAAATCATCCTAAGGTGGAATGTGTACATCATCCTTCGGTTTCCGATGACGCAAGGCAAAAAGACTTGTATCAGAAGTATTTTCCACAGGGTGGCGGCTCTATTTTTACCTTTGAAATCAAAGGAGATGATAAGGTGGCAAAGACCTTTATTGATCATTTGGAGCTGTTTTCTCTTTTGGCAAATGTAGCGGATGTAAAATCACTCGTGATTCATCCGGCATCCACCACGCATTCTCAGCTTACAAAGGAGGAGTTGGCAGAGCAGGGAATTTATCCAAATACGATTCGCCTCTCCATCGGTACAGAGAGTGTAGAAGATATCATAGAAGATTTAGAGCTTGCATTTCGCAGATGCCAGTAATTCCCACTGGGATTTGCACTTGTGTCATGATAGAATCCTGATTGTAACAAATATGTAACATATAAGAAATAATATTGAAACAATCAAGGAGCAGGAGGTAACATGACATGAAAAGAGCAATCCTGTTTGTGATGGTATTTGCAAGCTGTGCTGTAATGACAACAAGACCGATAAAAGTGAGAGCAGAGGGTGCAAGGGCACGGATACAAAATTGTATCGTTCTTACCATTCCATGCCTGCCGGGCATTGAATTTCCGGAGTTACCGGCTCCGGAGGTGCCGGATAGCGTGCCGGAGGTACCAGATAGCATACCGGAGGTGCCGGATAGCGTGCCGGAGGAGGAGCAGTCCATGCATGCATATGTGCTGCGGATTGTGGAATTGGTAAACGAGGAGCGCACAAAGGCGGGATTAGATCCGGTTGCCTTACGGCAGGATGTAACACAGGCTGCTTATGTCCGTGCAAGAGAGATTGAGAAGTCTTTTTCGCATACAAGACCAAATGGAAGCAATTTTTCTACCGCACTAAAAGAGGCCGGAGTAAGCTATCGAACCGCCGGAGAGAACATCGCATGGGGGCAGAGGACGCCGGAAGAGGTTATGCAGGGCTGGATGAATAGTGCAGGACATCGGGCAAATATTTTGAATCCAAATTACACCTCAATCGGTGTGGGTTATCATCAGAGTGCAGTAGGTGTGAATTACTGGTCACAGCTGTTTGTATCATAGGAGAACAGGAGACGAAAAAGGACAGGCATGTTGCCTGTCCTTTTTCGACGTTTTGCATCAAATGTTTATTGCAATTTTAAGCGTGTATAGTATAATGAATAAGACTATACATTTGGAAACAGGCTTTGGGAAAGACTTCCTCGGGTAACAGCTGAGAGGGATCATCTTATTACAACAGCAGGCTGAAACGATACAGAAGGAATGAGACATGGAGGAAGATAGAAAATGAAAAGAATTTTAGATTTAATCACCGATGAAGTAACAAAAGCGTTTACGGAGTGCGGATATGATGCAGGATATGGAAAAGTTACGTTATCCAATCGTCCGGATCTTTGTGAATACCAGTGCAACGGAGCAATGGCAGCAGCAAAGGAATATAAGAAGGCACCCTTTGTGATTGCAGATGAGGTTGCGGAGAAGCTTTTGGGACATGGGATGTTTTCTATGGTTGAATCCGTAAAGCCGGGCTTTTTAAATTTAAAAATAGCAGAAGAATATCTGGCAGCCTATGTTGCCGGAATGCAGGGGGATGGGGAACGTTTTGGATGCGAGAAAGTACAAAGCCAAAAGACGATTCTGATTGATTACGGCGGACCCAATGTGGCAAAGCCACTGCATGTCGGGCACCTGCGTTCTGCCATTATAGGAGAGAGTATTAAGCGCATTGCGCGGTTTATCGGTCACAATGTAATCGGAGACGTGCATTTGGGTGACTGGGGTCTGCAGATGGGGCTTATTATTACGGAGCTTAAGGAGAGAAAGCCAGGTCTTTCCTATTTTGATGAGCACTATGAGGGAGAGTATGAGGAGGAGGCACCATTTACAATTGGTGAGCTGGAAGAGATTTATCCGACTGCAAGTGCAAAATCAAAAGAAGATGAGGCATATAAGGAGGCTGCAATGCAGGCAACCGTCGAGCTCCAAAACGGGAGACGCGGCTATCGTGCCTTACTGGCTCACATCTTAAATGTTTCCGTGACGGACCTAAAGGCAAACTACGAGAAGCTGAATGTATCCTTTGACTTGTGGAAGGGAGAGTCGGATGCACAGCCGTATATTCCCGGTATGGTGCAGAAAATGAAGGAGGATGGTTTTGCCTATTTGAGCGAGGGTGCACTGGTTGTCGATGTAAAGGAGGAGACAGACACAAAGGAGATACCTCCGTGCATGATTTTAAAATCGGATGGAGGCGCGCTTTACAATACAACCGATTTGGCTACAATCGTTTGGAGAATGCAGGATTATAAACCCGATAAGCTGATTTATGTGGTAGACAAGCGTCAGGAGCTTTACTTTACACAGGTGTTCCGTTGCGCGAGTAAAACAGGCTTGGTGGCGGATGAGACAGAGCTGCAGTTTTTGGGCTTTGGTACGATGAACGGAAAGGACGGAAAGCCATTTAAAACGCGGCAGGGTGGTGTGATGCGACTGGAGTATCTTGTCGACAGCGTAAACGAGGAGATGCGAAAGAAGATTACCGAGAATCGAAAGGCCAAGGAGAATCTTGAAATCAGCGAGGAGGAGGCAGAAAGAACGGCAAGGCAGATTGCCCTTTCTGCTATTAAATACGGAGATTTATCCAACCAGGCAAGCAAGGATTATATTTTTGATATTGACAGGTTTACCTCTTTTGAAGGAAATACCGGTCCGTATATTCTCTATACCATTGTACGTATCAAATCTATTTTAAATAAATATTATGGGCTTGGAAAGAAGCAGGAAGGGGCATCTATTGAGGCGGCACACTCCTTGAGTGAGAAAAATCTGATGTTGGAGCTTTCCAGATTCAATGCAGTCATGTGGAATGCTTTTGAGGAGACAGCGCCGCATAAAATTTGCTCCTATCTCTACGAACTTGCCAATGCCTTCAACAGCTTCTATCATGAGACAAAAATTATGACAGAAGAGGATGAGAGCATACAAAAATCCTATATTCGCCTCTTAGAGCTCACAAAAGGTGTTCTTGAAACCTGCATTGATGTGCTGGGCTTTTCTGCACCGGATCGAATGTAGAAGTATCGATGAAAAGGAAATGGGACGCATATGATAAAGGACTTTATTCAACATCAGATTACAAGATACCGTGAATATCCAGAAGAATATAATGCCAGCATGCAAAACGGCAACAAGCGTATTGCCAGAATCAATATTCTTGTAGCCGGTATCTATGCACTTTTTCTTTTACTGGTTCAATTCATGGAATGGCAGATTGTGGTATCAGAGATTGATATCTGTCTGTGTGTGGTAGTGGTCTCTCTGATTAGCCATTTCTTATTTGATAAATTTTTTCCGAAGCACGTCAAGCTTGGAAAGGTATATGCCGATCTTTATATCTTTTTTGTCATTAATCTTCTGATTGCGGCAAAGGTCTCCTTTGACGGGACGATTTCTTATGTTTTGGTCGTGTCTGCAGTCATTGGGGCAGCTGCCTTTTGTGTTCTGCCGCTGCATTTTTGGATCATCATATTTTTTACGGCATTGTTAAGGGTTCTTCCCTTTCTTTTTCTGGAAAACAGAAAGGCATTGGATGTCACCTCGCCTACTTTCTTTTATTACGTAGTAGATGATTTGCTGATGCTGGCATTGGCCGTTGGAATCAACTATATGTTTGCCAATCTAAAATACAAGGAAATTTCATATGAGCAGAGCCTTTTGTTTGAGGCAAGAACAGACCCGATGACGCGACTGTTCAATCGTGGCTATATGGAACGATGTGTACAGTCCTGTATTGATATGAACAAGGCAGGGGCAATGATTTGTATTGACCTTGATAATTTTAAGAAGGTCAATGATGTGCTGGGGCATAAGATGGGAGACGAGGTGTTGATTGAGGTCAGCCGCATCTTAAAGAGAAGCTTTCGGGAGACAGATTATGTCGCAAGAATCGGTGGAGATGAATTTCTTATTTTCATGAAGGATGTGCAGGACTGCGACAGTATTATTACAAGAGTGCAGGATTTGCTTCGACATTTTCCGATTATAGCCTCGGAGGAAGGAAGCGAAAAGGTTCCGGTGTCCTTAAGTGTAGGAGTTTCCTTTTTGCGGGAAGGGAGCAGATGTACCTATGAGACGCTTTATAAGAGCTCTGATCAGGCGATGTATCAAGCAAAAAACAGTGGAAAAGGAAGGGCAGTCATCCGTGCAAAGACGCTTCAGAAGGATGCTCTGGTGGTGACAAAGGATAGTATAGCCTCATTTTCAAATACATAGAAAAAAGAGTACCGAAAGGTGCTCTTTTTTTGTTCAATAGGAAATACCTTTCCTATTGAACAAAAATGCTCCGCAAGGATCGCACTGCGGTGGGAATGAATGATGTCACTGCCTCAACCCGCCGCAGGCGGAGAAT